>JBDUBO010000146.1:0-5757 GCA_040004115.1 Gammaproteobacteria bacterium
CGCGTCATTCGACTTGCTGTGCCAGCTCTTCGGCCTGGTATTCCTGATTCAAGGCAGCTATCAACTCACCGAGATTACCGTTCATGACGTCATCGAGCTTGTACAGGGTCAGATTGATGCGGTGGTCGGTAACCCTACCTTGGGGGAAGTTGTAGGTGCGGATACGTTCCGAGCGGTCGCCCGAGCCCACCTGCAATTTGCGCGATTGAGCCTGTTGGCTGTGCTGCTTTTCACGTTCGGCGGCGAGCAGCCGGGATTTCAACAAGGACATGGCCCGCGAGCGGTTCTTGTGCTGCGAGCGCTCGTCCTGGCATTCGACCACCACGCCGGTGGGTATGTGGGTGATGCGAATGGCGGAATCGGTCTTATTGACATGCTGACCGCCGGCACCCGAGGCGCGAAAGGTGTCGATGCGCAGATCTGCGGGATTCAATTCGACGGCCTCGATTTCTGCCAGTTCGGGAAGAATGGCTACCGTGCACGCGGAAGTGTGGATTCGGCCTTGCGCTTCGGTCGCCGGGACGCGCTGCACGCGATGCGTGCCCGATTCGAATTTGAGCAATGAATAGGCGCCTCGGCCGATGACGCGGCTGATGACTTCCTTGTAGCCGCCGTGTTCGCCCGAGCTCTCACTCAAGGTCTCGACTTCCCAGCCCTTGGACTCGGCGTAGCGGGCGTACATGCGATACAGGTCGCCGGCAAAGATCGCGGCCTCGTCGCCGCCGGTGCCGGCGCGGATTTCCAAGAAGATGTTGCTGTCGTCCTGCGGGTCCTTCGGCACCAGCAGACGCTGCAGCTCGAGTTCCTCGGCCGCCATGCGCGGCGCGAGGTCGGCAATTTCTTCCTCCCCCAAACTCTTGGTCGCAGGATCCTTGTCAGCGGCCAGCTCCCTTGCAATCGCGAGGTCGCCCTCGAAGGCGACGAAGCGCCGGTAGCGGTCGACGAGGGGCCCCAATTTGGCGTATTCCATGGACAGTTCACGAAATTGATTTTGACGCGCAATGACGCCCGCATCCGATAAAAGTCGGCTGATTTCCTCGAATCGCTCATCCAATTTCTCGAGCTTGCGGCGGATGGAGTCTTTCATGGGCGGCGGATTATACCGGCCTGGCGACTCAATGCCGGTCGCGTTCTTCGGTCAGCAGCCGGGTTACGGCCTCGGCGAGGGCGGAATCGGCCAGCTCAGCGGCCTGGCGCAGCGCCTGAGTCGGGGAGTGCAGCAGTCGATTGGTCAGGGTGTTGGCGAGAAAGTGCATGACCTCATCGGTGGACTTGCCGGCAGCGAGCAGGCGCCTGGCCTGCTCCAGTGTTTGCGCACGGATGTCATCCGCACTGCGACGCAGAGCGCGGATGGCGGGCCCGGCGTCATGAACGCGAGATTCGGTGAGAAATCGCGCGACTTCCTGATCGATGAGCAGCCGTGCGCCGCCGGCAGCGACTTCGCGCTGCTGCCGATTCTCGTCGATGATCTGCTGCAGATCGTCGATGGAAAACAAGTACACATCTTCCAGGTCGGCCACGCCCGGATCGATATCGCGCGGCACCGCCAAATCCACCATGAAAATCGGCCGTCGGCGCCGCGCTCGAATGGCGGTCTCGACAGCGCCGTACGTAACGAGGGGTTGCGGACTGCCAGTGCAGGCAATCACGATGTCCGCTTGAGCTAGCTCCGCGTCGAGGTCCTCAAGCCCGACGGCATGGGCCTTGAGCTCGGCGGCCAGCGTCTGTGCCCTGCTCAAGGTGCGGTTGGCGATAACCATGCGCTTGACGCCGGCGGACACGAAATACCGCGCCACCAGCGAGTTCATGTCGCCGGCGCCGACAATGAGCGCGGTATGCTCGCTCAAGTCCGAGTACACGCGGCGCGCTAAACTTACGCTCGCGGAAGCGATCGAGACTGCGTTCTCACCGATGCGGGTCTCCGAGCGCACGCGCTTGGCCGCGGAAAATGCCGCCTGGAACAGCTTGTTGAGCGCGGGTCCGGTGCTGCCCGCCTGCTGAGCCAGACGGTAAGCGTCCTTCAGTTGCCCCAGAATCTGGGCCTCGCCGAGCACCATGGAGTCGAGACCGGAGGCGACGCTGAAGGCGTGTTCCACTGCCCGCTTTTCCTGGTGCACATACAAACTCGAGGCGAGGTCGAGGTTGTTGCCATGGTGCCGTTCGAGCCACTTCGACAGTTCCGCGCCGCTGGCGGAACCCGCCCAATACACCTCGGTGCGGTTGCAGGTTGAAAGGATGACAACCTCCGCGACCCCGACTTCCTCCCGCAGGGTGCGCAAAGCGGCAAGCAATCGCTCCTCGCTGAACGCCACCTTTTCGCGCAGGGCGACCGGTGCGGTCCTGTGATTGATGCCGAGGATGTTGAATGCCATTGAAGTGCTTTTGGGCCGTAACTCTATGATTCTGGTGGAAGAGGTGCAGCGAGATCAAGCCGGAATACGCGGCATCAGGGTACTCATTTCGCTATAGTGCGGCCGTGTTCTCGAATTCAATCTTTGCAAGGGCATGGCTAGGGTTTGGGCTTGTGGCCTGCGCCGCCTGCGCCGGCGTTCACCCCAAACCCAAGGAGCCTACGGCTCCGCAGTCATTTTATACCGTCACGGGCGAGATAGCCCTGGCTCGTCACCAGCCGCGGGTGGCGGCACTGCAATATGCGGCGGCGGCGGCGAACGCGACCGACTTGGGCCTGCTGGAGCGGGCGGCGCAGGTGGCGGCCGAATCCCTGCAGCCGTCGCTGGCGGAGCGGATCGCCGCGCGCTGGGCCGCCGTGGATCCAAAGTCCGTGGAGGCGCAACGCGCAGCAGGGCGAGCGGCGCTGGCGCTGCACAAGATCGGCAACGCCGCCGAGCACTATCGTGTCGTGTTGGTGAGTTCGCCGATCGGTACGGACGCGGAATTCGCCGCGCTGGAAGCGGAAATCGGCAGCAGCGACAATATCTTCGGCGCGCGCCAGCTCGCGGATCGCTTGGCCGCGTCGTTTCCCTCCTCGGCGGCGGCTTTGCGCGTGCAGGGATTCGCCGCCCTGCGAGCCGACGATCCGGCGGCGGCGGTGCAGAATTTCACGGCGGCGCTGGCGCTGACGGCGGCGAGCGTGTCCAACCCTCCGGGCCCAGCCGAAAAGGGCAACGACGCGCGCGAAAAAGACGAGAAAGCGCGCCTGGATTTGCAGCAGGCGCTGGCGCGTGCGCGAATCATGGCGGGCGATGCGGAAGCGCCTTTGGCTCAAGCACAGGAGAATATTCAGCGCGAGGATACGCCGGTCAATCGCCTCGACTACGCGCTGCTGCTAATGACCGCGCAGCGCGACTCGGCGGCCACTCAGCAATTGGAGATTCTGGTCCAGAACACCGAGTACGCACCCGTGGCGATGCGCTTGCTCGGTCTGGTCGAGTTTCAAGAGGGACATCTGGACGCCGCGACGAATAGATTTGCAGAGCTGTTGCGCGCCGACAAGTACTTGGACGATGCGTTCTACTACTTGGGGCTGATCGCGGATCGGAACAATGATCCGGAACACGCGCTGCGTCTGTATGCGCAGGTACAGAGCGGGGACAACGCGCTCTCAGCGCTGTTGCGAGCCAGCACGCTGCTGGAGAAACATGGAGCTGCCGCCGCCGGTGAGGAATTGCTCGACCGGCTGGTCGAGGACGAGCCACAGCGCGCGCCGGAGATTGTCGCGGCCCGGGCGCGGATGTATGCGGAGGGCGGCGATCTGCCGCGGGCAGCGACCATACTCGATGCGGGCGTATCGGAATATCCGGATAGCGTGGACCTGCGTTACGCGCGGGCGTCGACTTACGAGGAGCAGGGGCGAATTGGCGATGCTTTGCACGAATTGACCAACCTGGCCAATTCGCGACCGGATGATCCGGCAGCGTTGAATGCCCTGGGATATACCCTGGCGGAACACTCACGAGATTTACCACGGGCTCGCAAGCTCATCGAGCGCGCCCACGCCGCGGCCCCGAAAAACGCCGCGATTCTCGACAGTTTGGGGTGGGTAATGTTCCGCCAGGGGTACAGCGCGGAGGCGGAGTCGTACCTGAGAGTGGCTTATGCGGAGGATCGCGGCGGCGACATCGCGGCACATCTCGGCGAAGTGCTGTGGCGCCTGGGGCGATCCGCCGATGCCGAGCACATTTGGTCACAGGCCGGCGCCGTCGACGGCGACAATCGCTTGCTCAAATCGACGCGGCAGCGATTGCACGCCGCGCTGCCAAATGGCGTAGCGTCACAGGCCGCGGCGAACTAGCGTGCGCCGTGTTCTATTGACGTCACTGTGTTCCGCCATGCTCGCCGCATGCGTAACGACCCGGCCATCGGCGCCGCCCGCGGCGGCGAGTTGGGAGCAGCGGGTGGGCGAGTTGCAGAAGGCCGCCGGCTGGCAAATGGACGGCCGAGCTGCGGTCGCCGTCGGCACTCAGGGATGGCAGGCCACTTTGAATTGGCAGCAGCGCGGCGAATTATCGGAGGTGCACCTGGCGGGTCCGTTCGGCATCGGTGCGTTGGTACTGAAGCGATCTGCCGATGGGCTGTCTTTGAATGGGGCGCCCCCCAGCGATGCCGGGCTGGCACAACTGCAGGAGCGGTTGGGGTTCGAGCTACCGCTGGATCAATTGCGTTTCTGGCTGCTGGGAGTGCCGGATCCGGGTGCGGCCTTCGACCTGAAGCGCAACGCGCAGGACCGGGCGTCGCAATTGACTCAGGCCGATTGGAGCATTGAGTACGATCGCTATATGCCCGTGGCGGGCGATGTGCTTCCGGCGCACTTGGTCGTGAGCCGCGAGGGGGTGCGCGTGCGCATCGCGGTGGATCGTTGGCAGTGGCGGTGAGAACGTGGCCGGCGCCGGCCAAACTCAACCTGTTCCTGCACATCGTGGGCCGGCGGCCCGACGGCTATCACGAGCTGCAAACGTGTTTTCAGTTTGTCGATCTGTGCGATGAGCTCACGATCGAAGTCCGGGCAGACGGCGGGATTCGTCGTGTGTCCGACATGCCCGGAGTGCCCGAGGAAGCGGATCTGTGCGTGCGGGCGGCGCGCATACTCAAAGCCGCCTCCGGCAGCCCACTGGGTGCAGATTTGGGCGTGCTCAAGCGCATACCCATGGGCGGAGGTCTGGGTGGCGGCAGTTCAGATGCGGCGACTTGCTTGGTGGCGCTCAACCACTTGTGGCAACTGCGCTGGCCGGTCGACGACTTGGCGGCACTCGGCTTGAAACTGGGCGCGGACGTGCCTGTATTTGTGAGGGGACGGGCTGCATGGGCGGAGGGAGTGGGGGAGCGCCTGACGCCGCTCTATCCGCCGCTGGCGCCGGCCGAGACTAACTATCTGATTCTTAAGCCGAATATTGGGGTCAGCACGGCAGAAGTATTTCAAGATGCTGAATTGACAAGGAATTCCCAGCCCATCACAATTCACGGCTTCCTGGCGTCTGGTGGACAGAACGATTTCTTAAGCGTGGTGCGCCGCCGATACCCTGACGTGGCGCGCGCGCTCGACTGGCTGTCGGGCTTTGGTTTGGCGCGCCTGACGGGTACCGGATCATGCATTTTTCTGGACTTGGGACTTAAGGATCGAGGACAGGAAATCGTGCGGCAGCTGCCGCCGGGGTTGGATGCTTTTTTGGTTCGCGGACTAAACGACTCGCCCTTGCTTGAAAGATTAGCGACCGGCTGAGGTCGATTAGCGAACGCGCTGATTCTTGATTTCAAGTTGGGGTGTCGCCAAGCGGTAAGGCAGCGGGTTTTGATCCCGCC
>JBDUBO010000012.1:0-53471 GCA_040004115.1 Gammaproteobacteria bacterium
GCCAATCCACCCGCGCGCGGCGGTTGCGTTCTACGTTCGTTGATCAGTGCTCATTAAAAACAAGGAGATTGCCGTGGGATTGGGTGCGGAATTCAAAGAATTTGCGATGAAGGGCAATGTGGTTGACCTGGCGGTCGGCGTGATCATCGGCGCGGCCTTCGGGAAAATTGTCTCCTCCCTGGTCGGTGACATTTTTATGCCGTTGTTGGGCAAGCTCATCGGCGGCTTCAACTTCTCGGATCTGGCAGCTGCGCTTGGCAAAGATCCCACCGGCAAGGAGGTACTGATCAAGTATGGCGCCTTCCTGCAGACCATGTTTGATTTCATCATCATTGCGCTGGTACTGTTCCTCGCCATCAAGGGAATCAACAAGCTCAAGAAGCCGGCTCCCGCCGCGCCGGCCGCACCCGCGCCGCCGGCCAGAACCGAAGTGCTTCTCGAGGAAATCCGCGACTTGCTGGCCCGCCGCGCTTAAACTCGCCGCGCATTTTCATCGACCGCCATCAGACGGGGTCCGCTCCGCCTGCGAATCATCCATTTAGCTCGAGGGATCATGATCAATTTTCGTGCCGCCACCATCAGTCTTTTGCTTCTCTGTCCCGCGCTCGTGCGCGCTGACGACGCCCCCGCGCCGCCGCCGCCCCAGGGGGTGTGGCTCGGCAAGGGGCAGTTCGGCTTTGTGAGTTCGCGCGGCAACAGCGAGGCGGAGTCCATCAACGGCAACATCGACATGCTCCGCTACGACGGAGCGTGGAAGAACGAACTCTATCTAGGCGGTCTGTACGGCCGCAGCTCCGGCGTCGTGTCGGCGCAACGCGGGGAAACGCGCTCTCAAAGCAACTACACCGTATCGGGCGATCTATTCGCGTTCGGCGGCCTGCGCTACGAGCGCGATTTGTTTGATGGCTTCCAGTACCAGGCCAGCGCCACCGCCGGCATGGGATACAAATTCATCGACACCAACGACACCAAGCTATCCGGCCAGATCGGCGCGGGCTACCGGCGATTGCGGCCCGAGGATATTATCAAGGATGCGAACGGGATCGTTACATCACGGGTTTTGCATGATGCCACCGGTGAGGTGATCGGCACGGCCGGCCTGGATTTTTCGCATGCCTTCAACAAGTCCACGACCCTGACCAATAAATTTCTCATGGAGGCGGGCTCGAGCAACACGCTGCTGCACGACGACCTGGCGCTGACCGTGAAGATGTCGAACCAATTGTCGTTGAGCGTAGGTTACGGTGTCACGGACAACACCAATCCGCCCGCGACCCTAAAGAAGCTCGATACGATTACCACCGTCAATCTAGTTTTCGCGTTTTAGTTCGAAGGAGCAGCAACATGGGTTTGTTTGATGGATTACTGGGTGGAATAGTCGGCGCCGAGATGGCGACCGTGGTCAACGGCCTGATCGAGAAGCACGGCGGCATTCAAGGAATCGTCGCGCAGCTCGAGCAACAGGGTCTGGGCGGCACTGTGCGCTCCTGGGTCGGGACCGGCGCCAATCTGCCCATCACCCCCGACCAGGTTCACCAGGCTTTCGGCGCCGACGCCGTCAAGCAAATCGCGGCTCGGCTGCACATGACACCCGAAGATCTGGCCGCCAAGCTGTCGCAGGTATTGCCGCAGGCGATCGACAAGCTCACGCCCGGCGGAGTACCGATCAAGAGCTGAGGCGCCCAGCGCGTTTAAGCCAGGGCCAAGGACCAGGCGACTGCCAGCAGCAACGCGGCTCCGACCCCTGTAACGATTTGCAGGCCGCCGCCGTGATCGCGCGGGATGCCTGCGCGTGCGTAAGTCCAGCCGAAAGCCAAGCCGAATAGAAAGCCGAGTCCGTGCCCGAGCACGTCTACATGTTCGGCGCCCGCGCCGAGCAAGGTCAGCAAACAGATACTGGCAATCAGCGGCGCCACAGTATTCCAGCGGCGCTCTCGCAAAGTGAGCCGTTGCCGCCATGCCAGGCCGGCGATCAACCCGAGGGCCGCGAACACCGCCGTAGAAGCTCCCACCGCCCGATGGTTGGAGGGTGCTATGAGTATTTCCGCATAGTTGGCGAGTCCGCCGGCGCAAACAATGCTCGCCCAAGCCACGCCGGGTCCCAACAGTCGGCCGGCGGCGATGCCGGCGAAAACGCCGAACAGAAGATTGCCCAGCAGATGCTGTTGATCCAAGTGCAGGGTCAGCGCAGTCAACGCGCGCCACCACTCGCGGGGGGCGCCCGCGTCGAGATCGCCCGCGGACAGCCAGTCGGCGCCGAACAGGCCGATGCCGGCGCAATAGGCGGTAAGCAACAGAATCACCACATAGCCGACGGCGCCGAGTGCGGCGCCGGCAAAGGGCGTCGTGAGTATCGGAACACTGCGCGACACACTGCGTTCCACGCCGTAACGGTTGAGTTCGTCATACGCGAGGTGGACCAGGGACGGCGCCACAGTCAATAGCCACGCATCCCCGCTCTCCCGCGCTTCATGCTCGATGCCCCTCGCTTCGAGTACCAGGCTGTATTCGCGGCACAACAATGTCGACCCGCGAAATACCACTGCGGGCGGCTGTGCCGGTTGCGCGACCGGGTCGACGCTGGGGGATGGAAGGTTCAAACGGGCACTCCGCCTAATTGCCGCCCTGGAACCAATGGGGGCACCCCCGTGCAAATCAACCGCCGGCTGCCTGACAAAGAAGACCGGCAGCAATAAAGCTGCCGCGCGCCGGCCAACCGCAACTTTGACGCAAGCGCGGCTGCTAGAATCGACTGCCTGGTCGTCGCCCAATCAAGATTGAAGGTACTAGCCATGCTAAAGAAAGTGCTCGCCATCTCTATTGCGGCATTATTTGCCGCCACGGTTTATGCCGCCGACAGCCCACCTGCGCAGGCGGTGGCGCAGAAGCCCGACGCCCGACCTGCCGCGCCATTCAGCAAGTCCATCCTGGCGGACGATACTTTATATGTGTCGGGTCATATTGCGGCCGACGCCGCCACCGGACAAGCGCCGGTCGATATTGAAGTCGAGACGCACCAGGTATTAGACGACGTCAAGCACACCGTCGAACAAGCGGGACTGACCATGGACGATCTCGTGGCAGTGACCGTCTACTGCACCGATCTCGAGCTCTACGATAAATTCAACGCCATCTATCGCGGATATTTTCACGGCCAGTTCCCGACGCGCGCCTTCATCGGCGTGAACAAGCTGCTGCGCGGCGCGCACTTTGAAGTGTCGGGCGTTGCAGTGAAACCGCTGCGGGCGCGAAAACTTTAGGGCGTACTGCTGCTTCGCTCGGCCGGCCGTCTTCGACCATCGTTTATTGCGCTGGTGCCGGCACGTCCGCCTTGGAATATCGGGCGGCGCTGCCAAGCCGTGCCGACATTACCTTGCTGATCTCCAGAACACCGATCGAGAACTCCGATCGTACTTCGTCGATGCTGGATATCACAGAGTCAAATGAGCGATATGCGAATGTCAGATCCGGGACAATGGCCCACTTTTTTCCCTTCTTTGCATCGACTCCAAAATAAATATCTTCGTCGTAAAGCGATTGATCAGACCCCTTCCATGCGGCGTAATGAGAATATTGACATATTCCACGGCAACTTCCCTTTGTTTTCGGAAGTCCGGGTCAAGTCGCGCGCGGGTGTTCCTTCAGCAGCTCATAAATTCGCAGCACCCGCGGCACGTAGGCCATGGTCTCGCTAAAGGGCGGAACCTGTCCGCCATGGCGATCGACCGCGTTCTCGCCGGCATTATATGCTGCAAGCGCCAACCGTAAATCCTGGCCGAAGCGATCGATGAGGAATTTCAAGTATCGCGCCCCCGCGTGCACATTCTCATGCGGATCAAAGGGATTGGCCGCACCGTAGCGCGTCGCAGTCGCCGGCATCAGCTGCATCAAGCCCATCGCGCCGCGCTTCGAGACCGCGCGAGTGTTGAATCCCGACTCGACCACGATCACAGCGCGCAGCAGATTCGGTTCCACCGACACCGAAACGGCGGCCTTCTCAATTATTGAATCGTACATCCCGGCCCTCGCCAGCAGCATCGCATCATAGCGGTCGCCGCTTGCGGTTCTATCCCGGGGCGAGAGGACCAGTAACCGGTAACGGTTGTTGTCCGGCACATCCGTGTAATGCCGCAGACCATCGCCATCCACATAGGTGTAGATTTGCGAGCGCGCCACGGCGACCGACGCCGACAGCAGCGCTGCGAACAAGAATGCGGATTTGAGCACCATGGTTGAAGGCTTCCTGGGATGAAAGCCTAACGCGAAGGGTGCGCTGCAAGATGGGACCTACATCAAGAAATGGCTAAAGTTTCCGGGGTCTGCGCCGATATAAGCATCTATCTACGCGAAACCAAGCCGTGTCCCAAACCACCGACTGGAAACAAAAATATCGCGACTCGCTCCTCGAAATGGAGGTCGAAGAGAAGCGCTGGCGCGAAATCGAACAGGTGCTGCGGCGCCTGATCGGACGCTTGTGCGCGGCGGGCTTCGGCGTGGACGCAGAACAAGACGCAGAGTTGCGGGCGCTCGCGGCCGCCAATCGGCGCAATGCCGATGCGGCTGAGCTCGAGCGGCTTGCCGCATCGCTGACTAGGGCTGTGGTCGCAGTCGACGGCGCATCGCCCGCATCTCGAACTGCAGGCCCGGCGATTCAAATCGTCGGGCATACAACTCTCACCGCCGCCCCGGTGGCTCAGGCCGCGACGCGCAGAAGCGGCCGCTGGGATGCCACCTGCGTCGCGGTTGCCGCCTTGCTCGAACGCCTTAAGCCGGGCGCCACCTCGGTTGCGGCCATACACACGCTGCTTGCCGAAGTGGCAATCGCGCAGACCGACACTGCCATGGCAGCCGTCGTAGCGAGCGCCGCGGATTTGATTCGCGAGCGCGGCGAGCTGCTGATGCGCGAGCGGCTGCAGGCCGCTGCGCTGCTATCCGAGGTTACCGCACGCCTGGAGGAGATGGCGGGTTATCTGACGGAATCGAACAGCGCCAGCCGCAGTCACTTCGACGACACTCAGACGCTCAATGACACGGTGATGTCACACGTTCGCGATCTCACCGACGAAATCAGCGAGGCCAAGGAACTATCCCTGCTGCAAACGGTGGTCAGCGCACGCCTCGAGTCAGTCGCCAAGCAGGTCAGCGATTTTCGTGCACGCGAGCAAACGCGTCAGGTCGAATACAATGGCCGCGCCGAGCATATGCGCGCACGCATTGCCGACCTGGAACGAGAAACGCAGGAACTTAATTCCAAGCTGGATCTCGAAAAGCACGTCGCACGGCTCGATCCGTTGACCGGCATTGCGAATCGAAAATCCTTCGAGGAACGGTTCGCGCTGGAAATCGCCCGCCGCGAGCAGTGCGGAACGCCGCTGGCCATGCTGCTGTGGGACATCGACAGTTTCAAAGCCATCAATGACAGCTACGGACATCGTGCGGGCGACCGGGTGCTGCAAAGCGTGGCCGGGTGCTTTACGGCGGCACTTCGCTCCACCGACTTCGTCGCGCGCATCGGCGGCGAGGAATTCGCGGTGTTGTTGACCGGCCTCGTGCTGGCGGACGCGGTCAAAGTGGCGAACCAAGTGCGAACGGCCGTCGAAGGTCTGCGATTCCATTTTCGCGGGAAGGCGGTGCGGGTGACCGTCTCCTGTGGAATCACCGAGCTGCACCGGGGTGATGGCTCGGAGCAGGCTTTCGATCGCGCCGATGGGGCCCTGTATCGGGCCAAAAACTCGGGCAAGAACCTGTGTGTCGCCGCTTGAGGCAGCGGCGGCTCAAATGGCCTAGTTAACAGATATTTAACGTATTTTTTCCGGTTCTCGCCCGGTTTTAGGCCACTGATGCCGTTAAAATCATTGCCCGGCCGACAGGCAGTCATCGTGCCGCGAGACATCAATGCGATCGGCAAGCGATTGACTGCGGCAGACCGCCAGTGCAGTTCAGCGTCAACAGGGCCCATTACACCTTTCATGTCCCTTCCCGAAACCACCATCAGCGAGTCATCCATTTCACCGTCGATCTCGGTTCCGATTGCCGGCACCGCCGCTGCGGCCGAGCGTCGCCGCGTTTGGGGGTTGCAGGCATGGATACTCACTGCAACGCTATTCCTGGTGCCATTGGTCACTTACTGGCCGGCGACCTTCCACGAGTTCGGATTGCGCGACGACTATTCGAATATTCGCGAGGCGCACGAGGAACCGGGCGTCATCGTTAAATTCTGTGCGTCGCATGCGCGGCCGGTCTACGGCTGGCTGCTGCAGTCGACTTTCGGGCAGACCGAAACGGTGCAGGCCTTGCAGTGGCTGCGCTTTGTTTCCGCGCTGCTGCTAGGCGCAATTTCGTTGGTGAGCTTTCGCGGCTTGCGCGCGCTCGGCTGGTCGTTCGACGCCAGCCTGTGCTTCGCCCTGCTGCTCGCCCTGATTCCATCCGAGCAGGTCATCGCATCGTGGGCCGTCGGCTGGCCCTATGCCGCGACGGCCCTGCTGGCATTCGGAGCGTTTTTCACGGTCGAAGGCGCGTTGAACATGGGATTGAGCGGAGGCCGCGGACGCGCGGCCGGCCAATGGGCGGTGGCGATCGGGCTCATGGTGGTGGGCGCGCTCATTTATCAGTCCAGCGTCTTGTTCTACGTGGTGCCGCTTGCGGCAGCGTTGATCGCACAAAGGCATCGCACGCTGGCGCAGACCGCTCGCTGGGCAGGTGTCCACTTGGGATTCGTGGTCGGCACATTGGGGCTGGCCTACGCCTTAATCAGCGTGCTGTATGCGAACGGGATTTTCGTCAAATCCGGCCGCATCGCGTTCGAGCATGACTGGGGCGGAAAGATCGGCTGGTTTCTGCAGCAGACCCTGCCCAATGCGCTCAGTCTATTCGTCTTGAACGACAACAATCATCGCGACCATGCGATGTACTTGACTTGCGCTGCGGCGGTCAGCGCCATTCTGATCGTGGGTGCCTGTCTCGAATGGCGCCGGTATGGCCGCACGCGCGGGATCGTTTGGCTCACGGCGCTTCTCGGCCTGCCTGTGCTCGCCTGCAGCGTCAGCTTGATCGCCTCCGAGCGCTATGCGACTTACCGCACCATATTTGCCATGACAGCGGTGCTGCTGTGCTTTCTGGTGGCCTCGATCGGCGCCCTGACTCATAACTTGGGGCCGGTCGCCCGCCGCGCGCTCGCCGGCCTCGTCCTGATCACGGCCTTCCTTACCGCGCAACACCATGCGTATTCACTGATCGCGGTGCCGCAGGGCAATGAGTGGGGATTGATCAAATCCGGCGCGAAGCAGGTGCATTTGGGTGGTCCGCGTCCGCGCATCTTTGCCATCATGTCGACGCCTGCCGACATTTCCACCGCCACCATCTATCACGACGAATTCGGTTCGCTGTCGTCGAACTCGGATTGGGTGCCGAAGGAAATGTTCAAGCGCGCCCTACACGAGTTGCACCCCGAGATTGCAAATCTCGATGCACTCTACGATTTCTCCCTGGGTCCGACATTACCGGCCGAGCAGCACTACGACGTCATAATCGATCTGCACCGGCTGCGCCGGTTCTACACCGACAATTGATCGGTCGCGGCGGTTCCTAGGCGCTAACGTCAGCGGCGGCGGCAGATCGATCATCCCACCCCGAGGAGGTCGCTGATCCGGCCACGCGCAATCACGGCCCTCACCGCGATCGGCCACAGCGCATGCAGCCCGATGGTCTTCATAGTCGACATGGGCATATCGAAGCCGGCGCACGGCGTCGAAATTCGACGCGCCAACTGGGCGCCCATGGTCGTAGCCATGGCCACGCCGCGGCCGTTGTAGCCTAGGCACACCAGAACCCCTGCCGCGGGTTCATGGACATGCGGATACTGGTCGCGGGTCATCGCCAGCCGGCCACCCCAGGCATGAGTCCACTGCGCCCGCTTAAGGTCAGGCCAGAGGTCCCTTGCATAGGCAAGCAAGTGGGGCAGCGCGGACGTCGACGATATTTCCCGCATGGGACCGCGGCCGCCGATCAACAATCGGCCGCCGCCATCGACACGGTAGTAAACCGTCACGGGACCGCTTTCATAGAGCACGCTGCGGCTCGGCATAATCTGCGCTGCAATGTCGTCGGAAAGCCGCGCCGTCGACGCCATAGCACCGAACACCGGAACCACCGTACGTCGCAAGCCGGGCCAAAGATCGTCGGTGTAACCATTGGTGGCGAGCACCACCTGCGGCGCGGTCAGCGTACCGGCCGCGGTGCGAATCTTCCATGCCTGGCTCGCCCGCTCCATGCCGAGAGCCGCGCTGCGGCCGTAGACGCTCGCGCCGGCCGCCAGCGCAGCACGGCACAGCCCGCGGGAGAAACTTAAGGGATTCAGATCCCCACCGCGTCGATCGAGCATCGCGCCGACGTAACGTTGGGTACCGGTGGCCGCGGCAACCGCGGGGCCATCGAGAAATTCCACCGCGGCGCCGCGCCGCGCCCACTGCTCCAAGGTGACGCGAATTTGATGCGCCTGGGCCGCTCGGATGGCGGCCCGCAAGGTGCCGCTGCGGCGGGCTTCGCAGCGAATGGCATGGCGCTCGATGAGATCGAACACGAATGCCGGCGCGGATCCCGCCAGGGCGTTCATGCGGCTTCCCAAATCGACGCCAAAATCGCGCTCCACTACATCGGGATCGTGTTTTAGACCCGGATTGACCTGACCGCCGTTGCGGCCCGACGCGCCCCATCCCGGTTCGTGCGCCTCGAGCACCACCACATCGACACCTTTCTCGGCCAGGTGAAGGGCGGTAGACAAACCGGTGATCCCGGCTCCGACGATGATGACATCGGCGCGGCGATCGCCATCGAGCATTGGCAACGCGACGGCGGGTTCCGCGGTATCTTGGTAGAGATTCGGCATGAGAATTCTAGTTGAACATGACATTCGAACCCCTTCAATGGATTTTCGCCCTGCTCGGCGCCTTCATGGTCGGCGTTTCAAAAAGCGGCATTACCGGCCTCAGCATCCTGTCGGTGGCGCTATTCACGAATGTGTTTCCCAGCAGCAAGCAAGCAAGCGGTATCGTGCTGCCGCTGCTGATATTCGGCGACATAGTCGCGGTCCTGTCGTATCGCCAGCACACGCAGTGGCGCTATTTATGGAAACTGTTTCCGTTCACTGCGATCGGCGTGGTACTCGGCTACTTCGCTCTGGGCTGGGTCTCGGATCGACATGCGCGCGTGATGATCGGAGTCATCATCGTTGTGCTCGCCGGCTTGAGCTACTGGCACCGCTATCGGTCGACTCGATCCGATTCGGACACCGAAGCCGGCAGCCATTCCTGGGCGTTCGCCGCCGCTGTGGGAATCGTTGCCGGATTCATCACCTTGGTCGCCAACGCGGCCGGTCCGCTCATGGCGATTTATCTCGTCTCCATGCGTTTGCCTAAGATGCAATACGTCGGCACCGCGGCGGTGTTCTTCATGTGCCTCAACTTGTTCAAAGTTCCGTTCATGGTGAACCTGGGATTGATCACCGCTCACAGCTTCCGCTTCAATCTGATGCTCGCGCCTGCGGTGGTGATCGGCGCGTTGGTCGGCCGCTGGCTGGTGATCCGGATCAACCAGGCGCTGTTCGAGAAGATGGTGCTCTCTTTGAGCGCCATCGCCGGTGTCTTGCTGTTGCTGTGAAAATCGGCCGTGGCAGCAAGACTTTGCCAGATCGGCCTGCAAGCGTGTAGCTTATAGAGGCTGCGCAGCAAACAAGGAAAAGAAATGCAATATCAAGGCCTGTTCGGACTCATCGTACTAATCGCCGATGTCTGGGCGATCGTCAATATATTTCAAAGCGGCGCGGATACCGGGAAGAAAGTTCTTTGGACTGTGCTCGTGATCATCCTGCCCGTGCTCGGATTCATTCTTTGGTATTTTTTGGGCCCAAAGACCGGGAGAGCCTGATTCACGCGCGCGCGGTCGCGGTGCGCTGTTGTTATATACAGGAAACACATGCGTCCACGCAGTCGTGAACTCCACAAATTGGGCGGGACCGCTTGGCTACGCGCCAGCGTCTTGGGCGCCAACGACGGCATTGTTTCCACCTCCAGCCTGATTCTGGGCGTTGCCGCGGCGCACGCGTCGCAGGCGAATATTCTGTTGAGCGGCACCGCGGCGCTGGTCGCTGGGGCGATGTCCATGGCTACCGGAGAGTATGTGTCCGTGTATTCACAGGCAGATACCGAGACGGCCGCGCTTGCACAGGAGCGGGCCGAACTCGAGGCGGATTTCGCCGGCGAGAAGACCGAGCTGACCGAGATCTACGTGCGCCGCGGGCTCGATCACGCGCTGGCAGCACAGGTGGCGGCGCAACTCATGGCACACGACGCCTTGGGCACGCACGCGCGCGACGAGCTGGGATTGACGGCGGGCATGGCAGCGCGGCCGCTGCAGGCGGCCGTGGCCTCGGCCTGCAGTTTTGCCGCCGGCGCAGCGCTTCCGCTGATGGTGGCGGTGTGGGCTCCGCAACGCCGTCTCATGCCATTCATCGTGATCGTGTCTCTGTTTTGTCTGTTATGCCTCGGCGGTTTGTCCGCAAAGGTCGGCGGCGCCGATGTTCGCAAAGGAGCGTTGCGGGTGGCATTTTGGAGCGCTCTCGCCATGGCAGTGACCGCCCTGGTCGGCGCTGTCGTCGGCAACCTCGGGTGAAGGAAGCAGCGGGCACTGGGCCGCTGCCGTGCGCGCTGCTCAGCGTCGCGCAGATGACCGAAGCAGATCGTGCCGCGATCGCTTTCGGCGCCCCTGCGCCGATGCTCATGCAAAATGCAGGGAACGCGGTCGCGCAGGAAATCATTCGCCGCTGGTCGCCTCGCCCGGTCACCGTTCTATGCGGCCCCGGAAATAACGGCGGCGACGGCTTCGTCGTGGCCATCGCTCTGGCGCAAGCCGGCTGGCCGGTGCGAGTCGCGCTGTTGGGTGCCGTGGAAAACTTGGGCGGCGATGCAAGGCTGTATGCAATGCGCTGGGCCGGCGGCACCGAACCCGTGTCCCCCGCCGCCGTCGACGGTGCCGGCCTCGTCGTCGACGCACTATTCGGATCCGGGCTTAGCCGTCGCTTGGATGCGCAAGTCACCGAGACACTGGCGGCCGCGGCGCACCGTGAACTGCCCATGGTCGCCGTCGACATACCGAGCGGCGTGTTAGGTGACAGTGGCGAAAGCCTGGGCGCGTCCCGGGCGGTTTGCACCATCACTTTCGCGCGCAAGAAGCCCGGTCACGTATTGCTGCCGGGCCGGGATCTGTGCGGGGAAATAGTGGTCGCGGACATCGGCTTTCCGGCCCGCGTCCTTGAATCGATTGCGATCGATACCTGGGAAAACCATCCTGAGCTGTGGCGGGCGGCGATACCGAGCCCGGACTCCGCGGGCAACAAATACACGCGGGGCCACGCGCTGTTGTGCGGCGGCTATCCCTTGACCGGAGCGGCCCGCATGGCGGCGCGTGCGGCGGCGCGCATGGGGGCGGGCCTCACCAGCATCGCCGTTCCCCAAATCGCGTTTCCGGTGTACGCGGCTGCGCTCACCAGCATCATGGTGCAGCCCGTGACCCAGGAGGGAGACTTTACTCGGCTGCTCGCAGATTCTCGCTATTCCGCGTTCCTGATAGGACCGGGTGCCGGCGTCAACGACGCCACCCGCCACAGGGCGCTCGAACTGCTGGCGACGGCACGGCCGGTACTGCTCGACGCGGATGCCCTCTCGGTTTTCGCCGGCAAAGCAGATGAACTCGCACAGGCCATCCGCGGACCTTGCGTAATGACCCCGCATGACGGCGAGTTCGCACGAATATTCGAAGTGCAAGGCGACAAGCTGAGCCGCGCTCGACGCGCGGCGCGGCAAATGGGTGCCGTCATCGTGTTGAAAGGCGGCGACACCGTCATTGCGGCTCCGGATGGCCGCGCCGTCGTCAACAGCAACGCGCCGGCCAGCCTCGCCACCGCCGGTTCCGGCGATGTGCTGGGCGGCATGATATTGGGGTTGCTGGCGCAGGGTATGGATGCATTCTCGGCGGCTGCAGCCGGCGTCTGGATGCATGGCGCAGCGGCAGCCGTATTTGGGCCGGGATTGCTGGCGGAAGATCTGCCCGATCTGTTACCGGCCGTGCTGCGGCAATTTGCAGGATTTTGAGAGCCCCGCCGTGAACGGGTGGATTCCAAAAGTCACCGTGCATACGCTGATCATCGTGATCAGTCTGCTCATTTATGTCTTGACCACACGACTCGAGCGTACGCGGCGACCACCGTCCATCGCCATTGCATGGGTATTGAGCCTGATTGCGCTGCCGTATTTTGCGCTGCCCGCGTATCTGATTTTTGGCCGTCGCAAGCTGCGGCGCAAGACTGCACACCGCTCCGGCACTCAACAGGGGGGCTTGAACTGGGCGGAAGAACTGATCGAGAGCTTCGGCTTGGCGGCATCCGCGCCGGCGTTTGTTCGGCTGCACCGGGACGGTGTCGACTCCTCGGCGGCGCTGTTCGCCACCATGGCGAGCGCCCGCTCGCGCCTCGACATCTGTACCTATATTCTGGGCAATGACGCAATCGGCCGAGAGGCAACTCGGTACATGGTGGAACGCGCGCGCGCCGGCGTGCGGGTGAGGCTGCTCATCGACGGAGTGGGCGCAATTAAATTGCCTCGCTCTTGCTTTCATGAATGGCAGCAAGCGGGTATCGAGACCGCCGTGTTCAGTCCCTTGTTCGCGCGCAGGACACCGGCCCCGCGCAATTTGCGCAATCATCGAAAATTGACCATTGCCGATGGTGTGCGGCTCTGGGCGGGAGGCAGAAATCTCGCTGCAGAATACTTCGTCGGTGGCAACGGTGTGCCGGCGTGGCGCGACCTGACCTTCGATTTGGACGGCCCCGTCGCCGCTGCGGCGACCGACCAATTCGAGGCCGACTGGGTGGCTGCCGGCGGCAATCCCGCTATTTCCACGGAGGCCTGCGCTACGGCCGACGCCTCAGTTGCGGCCGACGCCCCAGCCGCGGCCTCTGTTCCCGCAGGGGTGACCGATCCATCCGACACGCTGATCGAGGCCGCGCCCTGCCGGGCCCAGTTTGTGCCCAGCGGTCCCGACCAGGCTGAAGATACGGTGCAGGCTCTGCTGATCGACGCCTGTTTTCGTGCTCGTCGGCGCATCATCGCGGTGACTCCCTATTTCGTCCCCGACGCCGCCCTGGAAATGGCGATGCGCCTGGCGGCGCGTCGCGGTGTGCGGATCGACCTGTGCATTCCGGCAACCTCGAATCATCGCCTGCCGGATTTCGTCCGCCATCGCGCGTTGCGCTCGCTCAGTGAGGTCGGGGCCCGGGTTCACCTATCGCCCTACATGAACCACGCCAAGGCGGTGGTGTTCGACCGCTCTCTGGCCGTTTCCGGTTCGGTCAACCTCGATTCTCGCAGCCTGCTGCTCAACTTTGAATGCGCCGTCGTCTTCTACGGAGTCGATGAGATCGATTGGCTGGCAAATTGGATCCAAGACCTGATCCCCGAATCACGGCCCTATGATTGCCGCGCGCCGGGATTATGGCGCGATATTGCGGAAGGCTTGCTATTGACGGTTGCGTACCAGTTGTAATCAAGAGCGAGTAGGAGAGCGCCTACACAGGATAATTTGGTCGGCCGTGCGTTACGCATAGTATCCTTGGGTATCGCGGCAAATGGATCGGTAGGTAAGATGGAGTTCAAGGATTACTACAAGGTGATGGGCTTGGCGCGCGATGCCACCGAGGCGCAGATCAAGCAGGCCTACCGCAAGCTGGCTCGCAAATATCACCCGGACGTCAGCAAGGAGAAGGACGCCGAGGCGCGCTTCAAGGAAGTCGGCGAAGCCTACGAAGTACTGAAAAATCCCGAGAAGCGCGCCGCCTACGATCAGCTGGGTCAAGGGCCCCGGCCGGGCGAAGATTTCCGCCCGCCTCCCGATTGGGGCACCGGCTTCGAATTCAGCGGCGCAGGAGGACGCGATTCGGACTACAGCGACTTTTTCGAATCGCTGTTCGGCGGCCAGGGACGTGCCGGATCTCGTCCAGCGCGCGGCGCCTTCCATGCCGGACGCGGCGAAGATCATCATGCGAAAGTTCTGCTCGACCTCGACGCCACCTTGCAGGGCGGTGCGCGGCAGCTTTCTTTGCGCATCCCTGAAATCGACGCCGAAGGCAGACTGGTGTCGAAGGAACGGGTGCTGAATGTTCAGGTGCCCAAGGGCATCCTGGCGGGCCAGAGCATTCGCTTGGCGGGTCAGGGGCAGCCTGCGCACGGCACCGGCACTGCCGGCGATCTATACATTGAAGTCGAATTCCAGCCGCATCCATTGTACCGAGTCGACGGTCGCGATCTGTATCTCGACCTTCCGGTCGCGCCTTGGGAAGCTGCGCTCGGCGCCACCGTGAAAACACCGACGCCCACGGGAACGGTGGACTTGAAAATTCCCGCAGGCGCGCATACCGGCAGCAAATTGCGGCTCAAGGGCCGGGGCATTCCCGCCGCTGCCGCCGGAGACTTTTATGTCATTCTGCAAATTGCGCTGCCGCCGGCCGACGACGACAAGGCTAAGGCCGCGTATGCCGCCCTGGCTGCCGCAATTCCCTTCAATCCTCGTGCGATCCTTGGAGTGTAACAATGTCCTCACCGGATGATCAGGCGCTGACCGGCGCCATCTTCGAGGAATCCGCAATCCTTACTCTCAAGGATTTGAGCCGCATGTGCGCCGTCGATGAACGGCACCTGGTCGAATACGTCGAAGAAGGCGTGATCCACGCCGTCGCAGTCAGCAGCAGCGAATGGCATTTCAGCGGCGCAGAGCTGCGCCGCACGCGCCTGGCCCTGCGCCTGGAGCGGGATCTTGAAATCAATCTCGCAGGCGTAGCGCTAGCACTTGAGCTGTTGGATGAGCTTAAGCGGCTGCGGCGAGAACAGGCGGGACGCTGAATGGCGAACTTCGACTCCGATGCCTTCGTTTTCTTCGGCGCCACCGGCGACCTGGCCTACAAGAAGATTTTTCCGGCGCTGTACGCCATGGTTCACCACAGCGGCCTCAATACTCCCATCATCGGCATGGCGCGCGCGGGCTGGACGCTGGACAAGCTTAGGGCACGCGCCCGTGACAGCATCGAGAGCAGCGGCGATTTCGAACCGGCGTGCTTCGAAAAACTCGCCGCACTACTGCGCTACGTGGACGGCGATTACACGGATCCCGCGACCTTCACGAAATTGAAGCAGGCGTTGGGCGCTGCGGCCCGGCCCATCCACTACCTGGCAATTCCGCCCAGCATGTTCAGCAGCGTCGTGCAGGGACTTGCAAAATCCGGCTGCGCGGACAATGCCAGGGTCATCGTCGAAAAGCCGTTCGGGCGCGACCTCGCCTCGGCACAGGCGCTCGATCGCACCCTGCACGAGGTGTTTGCGGAATCATCCATCTTTCGGATCGATCACTATCTTGGCAAGGAAGCGGTGCAGAACCTGTTGTATTTCCGTTTTGCCAATTCCTTTCTCGAGCCGATTTGGAATCGCCACTACATACAGGACGTGCAAATCACCATGGCGGAACACTTCGGCGTCGAAGGCCGCGGGGCTTTTTACGAGGAGGTGGGTGCCATTCGCGACGTCGTGCAGAATCACTTGCTGCAGGTGACTGCATTGTTGGCGATGGATCCCCCGACCGGCCGCGAGCCGCTGGCCATGCAGACCGAAAAGCTGCGGGTGTTCCGTGCCATGCGCCCGCTCGACCCGAAGGAAGTCGTACGCGGACAGTTCACAGGCTACCGTGACGAGAAAGGGGTGGCGAAAGATTCGCAAATCGAGACTTTCGCGGCGCTGCGCCTGCATATCGACACATGGCGTTGGTCCGGCGTTCCGTTCTATATCCGGACGGGCAAATCTCTGCCCATCAGCGCCACCGAAGTTACCGTGACGCTGAAGCGCCCGCCTCTGGCCATCTTCGATTCGGGCGACGCCATGCCGGCAAATTATTTCCGCCTGCGATTGAGCCCCGAAGTGGTCATCAGCGCGGGAGCGCTGGTAAAGCGCAATGGCGAACAGATGCACGGCACACCGGTCGAGTTGGTTGCCCGACACAGCACCGAATCCGAGAAATCACCCTACGAACGGCTGTTGGGCGACGCGATGCGCGGTGACACGGCGCTTTTCACCCAGGATGACAGCGTCGAGGCCGCGTGGCGGGTGATCGACCCGGTTTTGACCCCGCAGTCGCCGGTGCTTCAATACGCGCCCGGTACCTGGGGCCCGGCTGCCTCGAATGACATCGTGGCCGGCCACGACACTTGGCATGACCCCACAGCCGAGAAAACCCTGCCGTGCTGAACGATGGCACGATGATTTTTCTGCTGGATGTGGACAATACCCTGTTGGACAACGACCGTTTTGCGGCGGACCTGGGCCAACGTCTGGAGCTGGCGTTCGGCCCCTCCGAGCGGGCGCGATACTGGGACATCTTCGGCCGATTGCGCGATCAGTTGGGACTCGCCGACTACCTGGGAAGTTTGCAGGCATTTCGCACCGGACTCGATGACCATCCCGAATTGCTCGCCATGTCGGAGTTTCTGCTGGAATATCCGTTCGGCGCGCGGCTGTTCCCGCGTGCGCTCGAGGCCGTTGCTCATTTGGCGGAAATCGGCCGTCCGGTGGTGCTGTCGGACGGCGACATCGTGTTTCAGCCGCGCAAGATTCAGCGCTCGGGAATCTGGGATGCCGTCGACGGCCGCGTCATGATTTATCTGCACAAGGAGCGCGTACTCGATCATATGCAACAGCGCTTTCCCGCCAATCACTACGTCATGGTCGACGATAAGCCGAATTTACTGGCGGCCGTGAAATCCGTCCTGCAAAGAAAAGTGACGACCGTATTCGTGCGCCAAGGGCACTATGCACTTGCCCCCGAGGCTATGTCCGTCGCGCCCGCGCCGGATTTGACCATCGAGACTATCGGGGATCTCATTCACCACCGCTTATCCGACTTTCAGGTACCACTATGACAATCACCAAGCGACTGCACGATTTGGGTCAAAGTCTCTGGCTCGACAACATCACACGAGAAATCCTCGACAACGGCACCTTGCGCCGCTACATCGAAGAGCTGTCGGTCACCGGCCTTACTTCGAATCCCACCATTTTCGACGAAGCCATCGGCAATACCGCCGCCTACGACGGCGGCATCCGCCAAAAGGCGCAGGCCGGACTCAAAGGCGAAGAATTGTTCGTCGAGCTGGCGCTGGACGACTTGCGCCGCGCCGCCGATTTATTTCGCCCCGAGTTCGAGCGCACCTCTGGAATCGACGGTTGGGTTTCCATGGAGGTGTCGCCGCTGCTGGCGAACGACACCAAGACCACGCTCGAGGCGGCACTGCGCATCCATCAGCAGGCCAACCGGCCGAATCTGTACATCAAGATCCCCGGCACCCCCGCCGGCGTCCCGGCCATCGAAGAAGCGATTTTCGCCGGGGTGCCCGTCAATGTGACGCTGCTGTTCTCGCGTGAGCACTACCTGGCTATCGCCGAGGCGTACCTGCGCGGCATTGAACGTCGCGTCGCCGCGGGCCTCGATCCGAAGATAAATTCTGTGGCCTCGCTGTTTGTCAGCCGCTGGGACCGAGCTGTCGGCGACAAGGTGCCGCAGGAATTGCGCAATCAATTGGGAATCGCCATCGCCGGACGCGCCTACCGCGCCCACCATGAATTGCTGGCGAGCAAGCGCTGGCGGGATCTCGAAGCGGCAGGCGCGCGCAAGCAGCGTATGCTGTGGGCGAGCACCGGCACCAAGGACCCAAAAGCCGCGCCCGACCTGTACGTGTCGGCGCTGGCGGCGCCCGACACCATAGACACCATGCCGGAGAAAACCCTGCTGGCCTTCGCTGCCGGCGGCACCATCAAGAGCGTGATGGCGAAGGATGGCGGTGAAGCCGAACGGGTCCTCGCGGAGTTTGCAAAAAACGGCATCGACGTCGAGGCGCTCGCGGCGCGTCTGCAGTTGGAGGGCGCCGAGTCCTTCGTCAAATCGTGGACCGAGCTCATGAAGCGCATCGCCGACAAGAGCGCGGCACTGGCCACCGCTTGAGCCCGAAGATCAATCCCGGCGCCGGCCAGCCTGCGCCGGCTGCGTCATTGGTGAATGTGCCGCGGCTCATCACTGCCTACTACAGCGAGCGTCCCGATCCCGCAATTCCGGCGCAGCGGGTCGCGTTCGGTACGTCGGGCCATCGCGGCAGCTCGTTCGACATAGGCTTCAACGAGTTTCATGTGCTCGCGATCAGTCAGGCCATTTGCGAGTATCGCCGGCAGCAGAACATCAACGGCCCGCTGTTCATCGGGTTCGACACGCACGCTCTCTCCGCACCGGCTTTTGCCAGCGCCCTCGAAGTGCTCGGCGCCAATGGAGTCGAGGTCATGATCTCGGCGGGCGACGAATACACGCCGACACCGGCCATCTCGCACGCCATCCTGACCTACAACCGCGGACGTCTTACGGGTTTCGCCGATGGCATCGTCATTACACCCTCGCACAACCCTCCGGACAGCGGCGGCTTCAAGTACAACCCACCGAACGGCGGACCGGCGGATTCGGACGTGACCCAATGGATCGAGGCCCGGGCGAACGACTTGCTGCAATCAGGGATGGGCGAGGTGAAAAGGATGGGCTTCACCGCGGCGCGGCACGCCGCCACCACTCATGAGCACGACTACGTACGCAGCTACGTGAACGACCTCGGCGCCGTACTGGACATGGAGGCGATACGCAATTCCCGCATTCGCATGGGCGTTGACCCGTTGGGCGGCGCAGGCGTGCATTACTGGGCGCGCATTGCCGAAACCTACCGGCTCGATCTGACGGTAGTCAGCGACCAGGTGGATCCGACATTTCGCTTCATGACATTGGACTGGGACGGCAAGATCCGCATGGATCCCTCGTCCTCCTATGCGATGCAGCGCCTGATCCACCTCAAGGACAAGTTCGACATCGCCTTCGCCTGCGACACCGATCATGACCGTCACGGCATCGTCACGGCCAGCAGCGGCTTGATGCCGCCGAACCACTACCTGGCAGTGGCCATCGACTTTCTGTTTCGCACCAGAACACACTGGCGGCCCGATGCCGCCGTCGGCAAAACCGTGGTGAGCAGCGCCATGATCGATCGGGTGAGCCACCGCCTCGGCCGCACTCTGTACGAGGTGCCGGTGGGCTTCAAGTGGTTCGTGGCCGGATTGGTGGACGGCAGCTTGGGATTTGGCGGCGAGGAAAGCGCCGGCGCCTCGTTCAGCCGGCTGGACGGCAGCGTCTGGACCACGGACAAGGATGGCATGGTGCCGGCGCTGCTGGCGGCCGAGATGACGGCGCGCACCGGCAAGGATCCGGGTGAGGCGTACAGCACCCTGACCGGCGAGTTGGGTGCGGTCTTCGCAAATCGAGTCGACGCGGCAGCCAACGCCGTCCAAAAACAGAAGCTCGGCAAGCTCGACGGCACCCAAGTGCGCATCGCTGAACTCGCGGGCGACCCCATCGAGCAGATTCTCACGCGCGCACCCGGCAACAATGCCCTCATCGGCGGCGTGAAGGTTCTCTCGCAGGGCGGCTGGTTCGCTGCGCGGCCGTCGGGAACCGAGGATATCTACAAAATCTATGCCGAGAGTTTTCATGACGAAGAGCACCTGCAGCGGCTGATTGCCGAGGCACAGCGCATAGTCGATGCGGCGCTCGCGGGCGCGTAACGCCCTCGATATCGCCTTGCCGCCGCGCGACGACATCAGCCTCACCGACACCGCGAAGCGGCTGCTGCCGTGGTTGGTGGCGGTTGGATTTTTCATGGAGTCGCTCGATACCACGATTCTGAACACGGCTGTGCCCGCCATTGCACAAGCGTTGAAGGTGCCGCCGCTCAGCATGAAGGCCGTGCTCGCAAGTTATACATTGAGTCTTGCCGTGTTCATTCCCATCAGCGGCTGGATGGCCAACCGCTTCGGCACACGGCGCGTATTTGCATCCGCGATCGGCATCTTCACGCTCGGTTCCTTTCTGTGCGGTATCTCGAGCGACATTCACTGGCTGGTGACGTGCCGGATATTACAGGGTTGCGGCGGCGCCTTGATGCTCCCGGTCGGACGCCTCACCATGGTGAGAACCTTTCCCAAATCCGAACTCATCAGCGCCATGAGCTTCGTCGCCATCCCGGGGCTGATCGGACCCATGCTGGGGCCATTGCTTGGCGGCGTCATCATCGGCTACTTCCATTGGAGCGTCATTTTCTTCGTCAACATTCCGATCGGACTTGCGGGCCTCTACATGGTCTATCGCCACCTGCCCAACTACCGCGAGACACGCAATTATCCACTCGACATCGTCGGCCTGGTGCTTTTCGGCTCCGGCATTTCCCTGCTCTCCTACGTGCTGGAGGTATTCGGTGAGACCAGTCTAAGCGGACGCGAAATACTGGGGCTGCTGGCCATCTCGGCCGCATTGCTTGGCGCCTATGGCCTGAATACGACACGCATGGCGCACCCCTTGTTGCGCCTGGGTTTGGTGCGGATCCGCACTTTCCGTATATCAGTGAGCGGCAATCTTTTTACCCGCTTAGGGATCGGCGGAATTCCCTTTCTGCTGCCGCTGTTGTACCAGATCGGCCTGGGCTTCAGCCCCATCCAATCCGGACTGCTGATCATGCCGCAGGCTCTTGCCGCGATGACCCTGAAGCTGACCATGCCGAAGATCCTGAGGAAATTCGGATTCCGCCGCGTGCTGATCGCCAATACCATCAGCTTGGGCCTGATGATAATCCTGTTTTCGACCATCGATTCGCATACTGCGGTGTGGATGATCGTGGTGATGGCCTTCACCTTCGGGTTTCTCACCTCGCTGCAGTACACCAGCATGGGCACCCTGGCCTATGCGGATGTCGATGAACTCGAAGCCAGCCCCGCCAGCACCATCGCCAGCACCGTCCAGCAAATGGCGGTGAGCTTCGGCGTGGCCGCCGCATCGCTCGCCGCCGCCCTGTTCATCCCCGATGGACTGCATGCGTCTCCGTCCCAAATGATTCACGGCATCCACCTGGCGCTGCTGGCGCTGGGTGCCTTGACCATCGTCTCGACCATTGTGTTCAACGGACTCAAACCCGGCGATGGGGATGCGGTGAGCCGCCACAATGCGGAGTTGCCCGGCGGCTGACGGCAAGTGAACGGTCAGGCGCTTTGCGTCGAGACGCGCAGATCACTCCTTCTTGATTTCGTGTCCGCCGAATTGATTGCGCATGGCCGACAGCAGCTTGTCGGTGAACGAATCCTTGTCGCGCGAGCGCAGGCGTTCGAGCAATGACAAGGTGATGACCGGAGCGGGCACGCCCAATTCAATAGCCTCGGCAACCGTCCAGCGGCCCTCACCCGAATCGGCGACATAGGGCGCGATCCCCTTCAAGGTGGGATTCTGCGCCAGAGCATTCGAGGTCAGATCCAACAACCAGGAGCGCACGACGCTGCCGTAACGCCAGATTTCGGCTATCTGGTGCAGATCGAGCTTGAACTCGCTCTTATGCTGCAAAATCGAAAAGCCTTCTGCGTAGGCCTGCATCATTCCGTATTCGATGCCGTTGTGAATCATCTTGGTGTAGTGGCCGGAACCGACAGGGCCGACCCGGCCCCAGCCTCGATCCTTCGCCGGGGCCAAGGTCTCGAAGATCGGGCGCAGCCGCTCGACCACCGCCTCGTCGCCGCCGATCATCAGGCTATAGCCTTCGGCGAGACCCCATACCCCGCCGCTGGTCCCGGAATCAACATAGTTGATCTGGCGCTGCGCGACCGCAAGCGCGCGCCGCTGGGTGTCGAGATAATTGGAATTGCCGCCGTCGATGATGGTGTCGCCGGCGGACAGCAACGGCAATAGGCTCGTTATCGTGCTGTCGGTGATCGCCCCGGCCGGGATCATCAGCCATACCACGCGCGGCGCCTTTAGTTTTGCGACCATTTGTTCGAGCGTGGCTGCGGATTCCGCGCCTTTCTCCTCCAGGGCGGCGCGTGCAGCGTCGGCGGGATCGAAACCCACCACCTTGTGACCGCCGCGCATCAGTCGCTGCGCCATGTTGGCGCCCATGCGCCCTAAACCGATCATCGCAATTTGCATACTATTCAACCAGAGTCGCGCGAACGCACCGTGTTTTAGTATAGATCCCGAACTGCGGCGAGGTACAGCGGCATATGGTCCATTTCGCTATAACGCCCGCGAGATGACTTCCTTCATGATTTCGTTGGTGCCGCCGTAAATACGCTGCACCCGCGAATCAGCGAACATGCGGCAAACCAGATATTCGTTCATATAGCCGTAACCTCCATGCAGCTGCACGCACTCATCGAGCACTTCTTGCTGGGTATCCGTGATCCAATACTTGGCCATGGATGCTGTGACGGTGTCGAGAGTGCCGGCGACGATCTTAGCGATGCAGTCGTCGATGAACACTCGCGAGATGCGCGTCTTGCTGGCGATCTCCGCCAGTTTGAACTTGGTGTTCTGAAATTCCGCAATGCTCTTGCCGAAGGCCTTGCGATCCTTGACGTACTTGATGGTTTCGACCAGAGCACCTTCCATGGCTCCGACGGCCGCCACCGCAATCACGGCCCGTTCATAGGGCAGATCGCCCATCAGCTGATAGAAGCCCTGCCCCTCGGCGCCGCCCAGCAGATTGGCCGCGGGCACCCGCACATTCTCGAAGAACAGCTCGGAAGTGTCCTGCGCCTTCATGCCCATCTTGTCGAGAATCCGGCCGACGCGATATCCCTCGAGGTTCGCGGTTTCCACCATGATGATGGAAGTGCCCTTGGCTCCCGCGCCCGCCTGCGTCTTGACCACCAGCGCAATCACTTCGGCTAGAAACCCATTGGTGATGAATATCTTCGACCCGTTGATCAAGTAATCGTCACCATCCCTCACCGCGCGGGTTTTCAAGCCTTGCAAGTCGGAGCCGGCGCCGGGCTCCGTCATGCCGATGGCGCCGATCAGTTCACCACGCGCCATGCGAGGCAAAAAGCGCTGCTTCTGTTCTGCGGTGCCGTAATTGAACAAGTAATGTGCACAAATACTGTGCACACCCTGACCGAAACCACTCAAGCCGCGCCGCGCCAGTTCCTCGTAGAGCACCGCCTCATGCCGGAAATCGCCACCGCCGCCGCCGAAGTCTGCCGGAATGTCGGTACACAACAGCCCCAAAGAACCCGCCCTGCGCCAGATCTCTTTTCCCACATTCTGTTGCTTACGCCATTGCGCCTCGTTGGGCATCATCTCGGCGTCGAGGAATCGGGCTGCCGCGTCGCGAAAAATCGCCAGGGTCCCGTCCATCCATGGCGATACATAATCGTTCATCGCCAGGTTTACACCAATGGTTTGGCGGGCACGGCTTCCGTGGGTGCGTCGGTCGCTTCGGTCGCCTCAGGCGCGCTTGCGCGCCGCTGCTGCTTCGCATCCTGTCGAGCCTTGCGGGCAGCCTCTTTTTGTTTCTTCGCGTGACGATAATTGGGCTTTGCCACTTAAGTCTCCTGAATTGATTTTGTGATTTCGAGTTTACTCCGCCTGGACCGAAACGCGAACCGATAAACGATGCCGGCCGCCGCCGATGATGACACCGCGCAGCGGCGAGACATCGCCGAAGTCCCGGCCCCAGGCGATAACGATGTGATCTGTGGCCACGCGCACGTCATTGGTCGGATCGAGGTCAATCCAGCCGAATGGCGGACAATACGCCGAAATCCAGGCATGCGATGCGTCCGCACCCAGCAGGGCCGCGTCGGATCCCGGCGGCGCCGTGCGCAGGTAGCCGCTTACATAGCGGGCCGCCAGACCGCGCGAGCGCAGGCAGGCCAGCATGATGTGGGCAAAATCCTGGCACACGCCGCGGCGCGCCGCGAATGCCTCGATCGCCGAGGTTCTGATGTTGGTGCTGCCGGGTGCGTAGGTGAATTCTCGATGAATCTTGTGCATCAGGGACAGTGCGCCCTGCAGCACAGCGACGCCCGGCGGGAAACAATCCGCGCCGTAGTCGCCGAATACCTGCTTGATTCTGACATGGCTCGATTCCATGCGGAATCGACAGGCATCGAGATGCACCGCGCCCAAGGGCCGACCCGAATAGGAAAGCGCATCGCGAACCTCCTCCCACGGGGCCGAATCAGCGGCCGGCGCGTGCGCGGGCGCGCTGACCTCGACCTCGACTTCGGCCAGCACGTCGAGATGGTCATGCGGCAGATCGAATTCCAGACGCGTAACGAAATTGCCGAAGGCGTCGATATCTTCACGGCGAGTGCTCGGTTCCGGCGTGAGCGTTATGGTTCGCGAACGGCAGGTTTGGGTCACCAAGTCGCGAGGCGTCAGGTGCAACAGTTGATGCGAATGCGCGACGTCGCCGCCGTACTGATAGGAGGTTTGATGACGCACCCGGTAGCGCATCGGGGTACTCACGCGGCCACCGTGCGTATCTCGGCATCGATGAGCGTGAAGTGCTTCAAAGACAGGCGGTCCGAGAGCTTGCCGGCCGCGGCGGACAGGCCGCGCAACTGCCCGGCAAGGGATTCGCGCGCGCGCACGGCGCGGCCGCTGTCGCCCTCGATGGCGCTTAATTGCATTTCCTCGACCAGCGCCACTGCCTCGTCCAGTGTATCGTCCGGCGCACCGCCGAGCGACGCGGCCACGCGTATCAAGGAATGCTCGATTGCACGCCATTGAAACGCCAACGCTCGCGGATTGGTCTGATCGAACACCAGCAGGTCGATGGTCGAACTCAAGCTGGGTGCGGCGAGGTAGCGCGTGCGATACGTGATGGTGCTGTCGCCGATGTCGAGCAGCCACTCCAATTCGCTCTGAACCGGTGTCTCGCCGGACTCGAGCCGCTGACCGAGCAGGTCCGCAAGGAATTGCAGTCTCTCCAAACGTCGTCCGATCATCATCAGGCGCCAGCCATCGTCCTGTGTCATGTCGTCGAGCGCATAACCGGCCAGGCCCGCCAAGGACAGCAGCAGCGCGTCCAGGGTCTCGCGCGAGTCGCGCCGGGCATGCGCGGCGTCGTGAAACTCGCGCTGCAGAACGCTGATGGCGCGCCAGTTCTCCGCCGACAGGCGGCTGCGCGCCTGTGCCGCACACCAGGCGAGCCGCTGAATATCCGCGCTCAAACTCAAGGGGCTGGCTTCGTCGTACAGCGACGGCGCCACAAAATTCCCGCACGTCACCTGCACCTGCGGCCACAACAGTGCATTTGGGCGCACTGCCAGCGTCGCACGCAGCAGCCGCGCCTTGTCCTCGCAGCGTTCGCTGTAGCGGCCCAGCCAAAATAGATTTTCCGCCAGCCGCGACGGCAAATCGTCGTGGCGCGCGACGGCGCGCGGCGCGCTGCCGGCGACAATGACCTCGTCGATGGATTTGCGGTCAGGCGCCAATACCCACACGTCCTTGCTGCCGCCGCCGCGCTGCATGGACACAATGTCCGCCGCGTCCGCTGCAATGCGCGCAAGTCCACCCGGCATGACCCGATAGCCCGCCTCGGTGGCAACGGCGTAGACGCGAATTCCTAGCGCGCGCGCCGTGAACCCTTCGGCGCCGGCGCTGCGCCACACCGGCGCCTGCGAAAAAGCCAGGCGTTCCTGCGCCACATAGGCATGCGGCCGCGCCCTGATGCGCCGCGTCAACACGGCGCGCGCATCGGCATCAAGATCGCGGCCGAAAACAGCTGGAAAACTCTGATTCGGATAGGCCGGCTTGATGACCAACCGCTCGATGTTTTCCAGCACGTAACCGAGGGCCAGCCGCTCGCCGCACCACCACGTTGCGACCGACGGCAGCCGCAGCTTTTCCCCCAGCAAGCGCTCCGCAGCCGCCGGCATGAACCCCATCCAAGCGGCCGACTCGAGTACGCCGCTGCCGAGCGCGTTGGCGATCACAACCCTGCCCGCACGCACCACGCTGATGAGACCGGGCACGCCGAGCGCCGAATCGGCGCGCAATTCCACCGGATCGCAAAAATCGTCATCCAATCGCCGCAAGATGGCATGCACTCTGCGCAGTCCGCCGAGCGTCTTCAGGTATACGGTATCGCCGCGCACCGTCAGGTCATGACCCTCCACCAGCGGCAGACCCAATTGACGCGCAAGATAGGCGTGCTCGAAATAGGTCTCGTTGAACGAACCCGGTGTCAGCACCACTGCCAGATCCGAATCCGAATCCAGGGCATGGCGCAGCAAATTCTCCCGCAACGCGACGAAGAATCCGCCGAGCGAGCGCACTCCGAGGTCTCCCAGCAAATCCGGGAAGACCCGCGAGACAATTTGCCGATTCTCCAAGGCATAGCCGGGCCCGGAAGGGGCCTGAGTACGGTCGGCCAGCGCCCACCAGCGGCCGTCCGCGGACCGCGAGATGTCGACCGCGTAGATATGCAGGCGGCGGCCGCCGGCCGGCGTGATGCCGTGACAGGGCCACAGAAAGTTCGGATGGCCGAAGGGCAGTTCCGCCGGAACGGTCCCGTCGCAGAGCAGCCGCTGCGGTCCATAGACGTCCGCCAGCAGGGCATCGAATAGCGACGCCCGCTGGGCGACGCCGAGTTCGATTTCGCGCCACTCCGCGGCGGTCAAAAGGATGGGCAATGGATCGAGGGCCCAAGGTCGGTCGCGCCCTTGGCTGTCGGCATACACGTTGTAGGTCACGCCGTTTTCCACGATCAAACGCTGCGCCAATTCGGCGCCGCGGCGCACGGCGCCGGCGCCGTTGCCGGCCAGTGCGTCCATCAGCGGCCGCCAATGTTCGCGGACGCCGCCGGCGCTGTCGACCAGTTCGTCGTAGCGGCGCGTATCGCTCAGATACGTTTCAAGCCGCGCATCCCTCATCTCGCGGGTCGGTCGTAGGCGGCCGGCGCTGCCTTTCGCAAATCCAGGGTGAACGGAAATTCCGCATCGGCCGCAGGCGGCGCCACGACCATGCTCCCGGGGGTATGGCCCGTGCGGAAGAAGCGCGCCATGCGCCGGCTCTCAGCCTCGAAGGAGTTGACCGGGAATTTCTCGTGGCTCAGGCCGCCGGGATGGGTGACATGGTACTGACATCCGCCCAGAGAACGATTCATCCAGGAATCGTACAAATCGAAAGTCAGCGGTGCGTGCACCGGGACGCCGGGGTGCAATGCGGACGCGGGCTGCCACGCGCGATAGCGCACCGCGCCGACGAATTCTCCCACCGTTCCGGAGGGCCGCAGCGGCACGGCGCAGCCGTTGCAGGCAACGAGATAGCGATCCGGCGCCAGGCCCGTCACCTTGACCTGCAGGCGCTCCACCGAGGAATCGACATAGCGCACCGTGCCGCCCGGTGACCCCTCCTCGCCCATGACATGCCATGGCTCGAGTGCCTGCCGCAGCTCGAACTCGATGCCGCGCACGGCGAAATCGCCGTACTTGGGAAACCTGAATTCGAAGTGCGGGGCAAACCAATCGGCCTCGAGCTCGAACCCTTCCTGGCGCATCTCGGCGATCACGTCGGCGAAGTCCGCCGCGACGAAGTACGGCATCAAGAAGCGGTCGTGCAGCTCTGTGCCCCAGCGCGCCAGCCGGACCGGGGCATAGGGCCTGCGCCAGAACCGCGCCACCATGGCGCGCAACAGCAGCTGCTGTGTGAGGCTCATGCGAGCGTGCGGCGGCATCTCGAACGCGCGCATCTCGAGCAGACCCAATCGCCCCGTCGGGCCGTCGGGCGAATACAGTTTGTCGATACAGAATTCGCTGCGATGCGTGTTGCCCGAGACATCGATGAGCAGATTGCGCAGCAGTCGGTCCACCAGCCAGGGCGGTACGCTGTCGCCGGCCTTTGGGAATTGACGGAAGGCGATTTCGAGCTCGTACAGCGAATCATTGCGCGCTTCATCGACGCGCGGTGCCTGAGACGTGGGACCGATGAACAGGCCGGAGAATAAATACGACAGCGACGGATGATTGTGCCAGTAGGAGAGAAGGCTGCGCAGCACGTCGGGCCGTCTTAGAAACGGCGAATCCGGCGCGCTCGCGCCACCCAGCACGATGTGATTTCCGCCGCCCGTGCCGGTGTGCCGGCCGTCCAGCATGAATTTCTCGGTCATCAAGCGCGATTCACGCGCCGCTTCGTATAGAAACGTGGTGCGCTCCGACAACTCACCCCAGTCGGCTGAAGGATGGATGTTGACTTCGATAACTCCAGGATCCGGTGTCACGCGAAAATTATGAATGCGCGGATCATTCGGCGGCTCATACCCTTCGAGAACTATGGGCTGAGCCAGCGCTTCGGCCGCAGCCTCGATCGCCGCCACCAATTCCACATAGTGCTCAAGCTCGCGCACCGGCGGCATGAATATGTACAGCACGCCGTCGCGCGGCTGCGCACACAGGAAGGTGCGCACAATGTCGGCGGCGGATTCCTTGGTTAGCGGCCGCCGTTCGCTTGCAGGCATGCGCTGTTGCGCGGCGCTCGCTGCGTCCTGGTCGGGCGCCGCGTCCAGGTCGGGCGCCGCGTCCAGGTCGGACGCCGTGTCCCGCTCGGGCGCCGTGTCCCGCTCGCGGAACTGCCGGTGAATCTCTGCGTGCGACGCCAGCGCGGGGAAGCTCTGCGACGGGTCGGGCGCGTGCATGAAGGGATAGTCACCCGCGGCCACCCAGGGCTGTGAAGCGAGCGGCAGCCGATAACCGATAGGCGAATCGCCGGGGACGAGATAGCAGCGTTCGCTGCGCAGGAACCACGATCCCGACTGCCAACGCTCAGCTTTCTCGCCGCGGGCTATGGGCAACACATGTCCTATGACCTCATCGAGTCCCTGATCGAACACCTTTGCCAGGCGCGCGCGCTCCATCGGGTCTTCGAGCCGCGAATCGAGGGGATCGACGTTGCCCGGCAGGCAGCGCTCGCGCCACCGATAATAAAAGACGTCCTCGTAGGCCGGAAACACGAACTTTGCATCCACTCCCAATTGCTCTGCAACGCGTGCGAGAAATCGTCTCGCCGTGTCCTCGGTCGCCGAATAGTCGGCCTGCTCGTCGGCGATCAGCTGCGGATTCCTCCATAGCGGCTCTCCATCCTTGCGCCAATAGCAATTCAACGACCAGCGCGGCAACTGCTCGCCGGGGTACCACTTGCCCTGGCCAAAATGCGCAAGACCCAAGGGCGCGTATCGCTGCTTCAACCGCCGATAGAGATCCGATGCCAGGCGGCGCTTTTCCGGTCCCAATGCGGCTGTGTTCCACTCGGCGCCATCGCGATGATCTATGGAGACGAATGTCGGCTCGCCGCCCATGGTGAGGCGCACGTCCTGTGCGTCGAGGTCCGCGTCCACTGCGCGGCCCAAACTTTCAATAGAAATCCATTGCGCATCGCTGTAAGGCTTGGTAACACGCGGCGCCTCCCACACGCGTCGCACGCTCATGCGATGCTCGAACGTCGTCTCGCACTCATCGACCGCTCCGCTGATGGGCGCTGCGGCGGATGCTTCCGGCGTGCAGGCGAGCGGAATATGTCCTTCCCCTGCGAGCAAGCCCGAGGTCGGATCTAGCCCGATCCAGCCGGCGCCCGGCAAGTACACTTCGCACCAGGCGTGCAGGTCGGTAAAGTCCTCGTTGGGCCCAACCGGCCCGTCCAGTGCCTTCACGTCCGGTACCAATTGTATGAGGTAGCCCGACACGAAGCGCGCCGCCAGGCCCAACTGGCGCAGCAGCTGTACCAGCAGTGCCGCGGAGTCGCGGCACGAACCCGACCGCTTGGCCAGAGTCTCTTCGGGCAATTGCACGCCCGGCTCCAAGCGAATGAGGTAGCGAATGTCTCCGGCGAGGCGTTGATTCAGCCCTACGACGAAATCGATGGTGCGGCAGGTCGCGAGAGAGATTCCGGCCAAGTAGCTTGTGACGAGCGAAGTCGCGGGCGACTTGACCAAGTACGGCACCAATTCACGCCGCTCGTTCGAGTCGTACTTGAAGGGGAATTGTTGCGCGTACGGAGCGAGAAAGAAATCGAATGGATTGAGCACCGACATTTCGGCGACCAAATCCACCTCGATGCGAAGCTCACGGGTCTGGTCGGGGAACACCAATCTTGCCAGGTAGTTCGATTGAGGATCCTGCTGCCAATTGACGAAATGGTCGGTGGGCTGCACCTTCAAGGAGTAGCTTAAAATCCGAGTACGGCAATGTGGCGCCGGACGAAGCCGCACCACCTGGGGACCCAACGACACCAATCGATCGTAGCGATAGTGAGTGACATGATTCAGGGCAATATGGATCGACATAGACTCCATCGCGCACCATGACAGTGCATAGCAAAATCGCGGCGAAGGCCGTTTCCGCTACTATACCGGGGCGTGGCAGATCAATCTCAAAAGTCCTGGGTACGGTCGGCGGGTTTTGGCTTAGCCATTCTCTCGTTTATCAATCTGTTCAGCTATCTGGACCGATACATCGTTTCCGCGCTGGCCGAGAGCCTGAAACACGCGAACATGGGTCTCTCGGATGCGAATTTGGGATCGCTCATGTCCGGGTTCTTGATCGTGTACACCCTGACGGCGCCGATCTTCGGCGCGTTGGGTGACCGTCGCTCACGACCGCGATTGATCGCGCTGGGGGTGGCCTGCTGGAGCTTCGCCACCGCCCTGTCAGGATTTGCGGGAAGCTACCTGGCACTGTTCCTGGCGCGCGCCTCCGTGGGGGTGGGCGAGGCCGCGTACGTGACGATCGCACCGAGTCTGCTGTCGGACTATTTTCCGGTACGCCAACGCGGCCGGGTCATGGCCATATTCTTCTGTGCGATTCCGGTGGGCTCCGCGCTCGGCTACGTGGTCGGGGGGCTGGTCGACAATCACTACGGCTGGCGCGCCGCATTCTTCGTCGCGGGCATTCCCGGCTTAATGCTGGCGGCGCTGTGCCTGTTGCTGCGCGATCCGCCACGCGGAGCACAGGACGCGGGCGGCACGCCGACGCATACGGCGCCAAAGGCTTCCATTGCCAGCATCCCGCGAGCGACGTGGGCTGCCTATGTGCGGTTGGTGCATAACAAGCCGTACCTGCTCACGGTGCTGGCCTACGCCGCGTATACGTTTGCGCTGGGAGGTCTCGCATTCTGGATGCCGGCGTTTCTCGAGCGCGTACGCGGCATGCCGCGCAGTGAGGCTACTGTCAGCTTCGGCACCATCGTGGTCGTCACCGGCTTCATCGGCACCTTCGTCGGCGGCTGGCTTGGCGACTATTGCGTCAAGTATTCACGCCAGGCCTATCTTTGGTTATCGGCAATCGCGACCCTCATCGCGGCCCCCTGCGTGTGGCTGGCGTTGACGACGCCTTCGCACACAGGGTACTTGACCTGGATGGTGGCGGCACAGCTGTGCATGTTCTTGTCGACCGGCCCGATCAACGCCGCGATGATCAATCTCGTCGCACCCACGGAGCGGGCGACGGCCATTGCGCTCAGCGTCTTCGCCATCCACGTGCTCGGCGACGTGCCCTCGCCTTTTCTCATCGGCGCCCTGTCGGATGCGTCGTCCCTGGGGCAGGCCGTCAAAATAGTGCCGATCGCCGTGCTGATCGCCGGCGGTGTCTGGATCTTGGCGGCGCGTGCGCAGGCGAAATTACCGGCGGCGGCGCTCGCCCGCTGAACGTTGCAAGTTCAGCCGCTGAGCCTCGCAGCCGGCATCGCCGCTCAGCTTCACGCTAGGTTTCGCGCGCTCTGCGAATGTCCTGCAGATGGGTGGCCAAATCCGCGCGCGCCGACATATCCTCGATGTCGGCCGACACCTTGCGCCGCCAGTTCGGATATTCGCGATCCGTTCCCGGCACGTTCACGGGCAGAGTCTCGCCGAGCAGATCTTCGATTTGCAAGGCAACCAGTGCGGTCGCCGAGCGCGCCAGGTACAGGTGCAGCGCTTGGGCGAGATCGGCGGTGAAGGCATCGTGCGGTCCGGCCGGCTGCGCAGGCCTGAGTCCCTGGCTCTCAAGGGCCGCCAGCAGCAATTCGCGGTCGTGTTCGCGTTCCCGAGTGACGTCGCCTTCAAGCTCGGCGCTCGGGTACAAATTCAGACGGTGGCGCAGCTCGATGTCGCGCCCTTCCCAATAGCTGCGCAACGTCGGCATATCGTGCGTGGTTGCGGTAGCCAAGGCATGCCGCAGGTATTCACCGGGGCGGCGGAAACGGCCCTCCAGCTTTTCGAACAGCAGGACCTTGTAGTGATACAGGCCGTATTCGGGCATGGCGCGGCGCATTTCATCGGGCACCACTCCCAAATCCTCGCCGACCACCAAGCAGGCGGCCCGAGTGCTCTCTAGTGTGAGTACCGTGAGCAGTTGTTCCAATGGATAGTGCACGTACGCGCCCTCGGTGGGCGAGCAGCCTGCCGGTACCCACCACAGACGAAACAGCGACATCACGTGATCCAGGCGCAGAGCGCCGTAGTAGCGCATGTTGTTGCGGATCAAACGCACGAAGCCGTGCAGCCGCTGCGACTGCATCAACCAAGGATCCTGAGGCGGAATCCCCCAGCCCTGACCCTTGAGCGCCAGCGGATCCGGCGGCGCACCAATCTCGGCGCCCATGCAATAGCTGTCTTGATCGGACCAAGTTTCGGAACCGGACGGGTTGGCGCCGACGGCATAATCGCCGTACAGGCCGATGGGCATGCCGAGTTCGCGCGTCAGCGCCTGGGCATCGGTCAGCTGCTCATGCGCGAGCCATTGCAGGTAGGCGTAGAATTCGACTTCTTTCGGGTTGTCGGCCGCGATCGTCGCGGCCGCCGCCCCGCTCACATTGCGAAACTCCTGCGGCCAACTCAACCACCCGGAAGCCGCACCCTGAGTCGCGCGAAAATGACGGTCGAGCGCGTCGAAACGCGCATGCATCTGCAACAGTTCGCCGCCGCCGGCAACGAAGTCACGGAACAGCTGTGCACGCGGTGTTCCTAATGCAAGATGCCGATCGCAAAAGTCGCCGTACAGCAGCGCGAGGATCTCAAATTTGAGCTGCGCCACGCCCCGGTAATCCACAAGTTCCAGGGCACGCAGATCGTAAATTCGCTGCGCGACCTGCGCTTCGGCCAAACGGGCCGACGCCGCCGCGCATTCGTGAAATTCCGCCACCAGCGGGACCGCAATGTACAGCACATTGAGAAAATGCCGGCTCGATGCGCTGTAAGGACTGCCTCTCTCGGGGTCCGCGGGCACAAGCGCGTGCAGCGGATTCAAGCCGATGAATCCCGCGCCGTGCGACGCCGCCCAGCGGATCAACTGCTTCAAGTCGCCGAAATCTCCCATGCCCCAGTTGTCGCGCGACCGCAAGCTGTACAGCTGCACGGCAATGCCCCACAGCCTGCCGCCTTCGACAATGGCCGTGGGCGTGTAGCACTGCGCCGGCGAAACGACGAGCGGGCAGCGCTCGGCGGCCCCGCCGGCGATCTTCGCCTCCAACTCGTGATAGCCCGGCGGCAGATCGAAAGGCAACTCAAAATGCCGGCGCGTGATCCACGATCCCTCGACCTCGCCTCGCCAAATCTCACGACAATCGGCCGTCGAAGTCACTCCCTCGCGGCGTGAGCCGTCCTCGAAGCGCACCGACCACAGCAGCGCCGCGCCGAATTCGCGTGCCGTGACATTGATGTCGAGGCCGATGCGCGTGCCGTGCGCTGCGGCCAGAAGCGGCAGAAATTTGCGCCAGCGAGTCACTTCGAGAGCGGACAGCTCGCGCGCGGCCGCGGCCGGGTCATCGACCTCACACCCCATCGCACGCAGCAGCGCCTGTTTCGTCTGCGCCGCGAAGAAACGCAGCTCGCCGCGATAATCGTGGTAGGCATCGCCGATCCCGCGCAGGCGCGCCATTCTCTCGATCACTGCCGGGTCCACCAAATCAGCACTCCAATAAAGCGACGCTGGAGAACTCGAGGGCGTAGTCGCGCACGGCGCCCAGACTCTGCGCCTCGAAACTGTCGATCGCCGTATCGAATTGACGGATCCAAGGCCCGGCGGCCGGATCGGCCGGCAGCGAGAACGTCCGGGCCGTATCGCTGCCGTTCACCAGCAGCAACAGTCGTCCTTCCGTATTGGCGTGCTTGCCGAACCAGATTCCCAAGGTGCGCAGGTTCGCATCGTGCCAATCACTTTGCGTCATCTCGGTGCCGCCGGCATTTAACCACGTCACATCCTTGACTCTGGCGCGTGAGGCAACCCCCTTGAGAAAGGTCTCGCGCCGAAACTCGACGTGCCGGCGGCGCAGTTGCGCGAGCAATTGCACGAAGCGCAGCAGGTTCAAGTGCGTGCCGCGCAGGCGCCAGTCCACCCAGGAGATTTCGTTATCCTGGCAGTAGGCGTTGTTGTTGCCGCGCTGCGTGCGCGCAAATTCATCGCCGGCCTGCAGCATGGGCACTCCTTGCGACAAGAACAGGGTGGCCAACATATTGCGCATCTGCCGCCGGCGCAGCGTGTTCACGGCCGACTCCTCGGTCGGACCCTCAACCCCGCAATTCCAGCTCAGGTTGTCGTTATGGCCGTCCGCATTGTTCTCGAGGTTGGCTTCGTTATGGCGCGCGTTGTAAGAGACGAGATCGAACAAGGTGAACCCATCATGCGCGGTGGGAAAATTGATGCTGGCGGTCGGCTTGCGGCCATTGTGCCGGAACACGTCGCTGGAACCCGCGAAGCGCTCGGCGAATTCGCCGATCTTCCCGGCATCGCGGCGCCAAAACGAGCGCACGGCATCTCGATAGCGGTCGTTCCACTCAGCCCAACCCGGAGGAAATCGCCCCAGCTGATAACCGCCCCAGCCCACATCCCAAGGCTCGGCAATCATTTTGACGAATGCCAGCGAGGGTTCGGCGCGCAGGGATTTGAAAAAAGCCGAGTGTTCGTTGAAGGAGGTGCCCTCGCGGGCCAGCACCGTTGCCAGATCGAAGCGGAAGCCGTCCACATGCATCTCTTCGACCCAATACTTCAGGCAATCGATGATCAGCGTGCGCACTTGGCCGTGCTCGCAATTGACCGTGTTGCCGCAGCCGCTGATGTTCTCGTAAAAGCGCTTATCCTGCTGCATGAGCCGGTAATAAACCGTATTGTCGATGCCGCGCAGCGACAGCAGAGGCCCGTCTTCGTTGCCCTCGGCGGTGTGGTTGAACACCACATCGAGGATCACTTCGATCCCCGCCGCGTGCAGCGCTTTCACCATGCTTTTGAATTCGGCGACGGCATCGTGCACGGCGTATTCGTTGGCCGGCGCGAACCAGGCGATGGAATTGTAGCCCCAGTAGTTGCACAGCGCGCGATCGCGCAAAAACTGCTCGGTGACAAATGCCTGGCAGGGCAGCAGCTCGACCGCGGTCACGCCGATGGACTTCAAATGCTCGATGACCGCCGCCACCGTCAAACCCTGGTACTTGCCGCGAAATTCCACCGGCACCGCCGGATGCAGCTGGGTGAAGCCCTTGACGTGCAGTTCATAGATGAGCGTGTCGCGCCAGGGAATTGCGGGCGGGCGGTCGCCGCCCCAGTCGAAGCCGCCGTCGACCACGCGCGAACGCAGCGGTGCGGCGGCCGAGAGTTCGCGCGCGTAAGGATCAATCAATGCTACGTTCGGATCGAAGCGCTGGCCCTCGTGCGGCTCGTTCGGGCCGTGCACGTAGAAAGCGTAGTGGCTGCCGGGACCCGCGCGCCGCGGCGACACCAGTCCATGCCAGATATCACCGGTGCGCGCCGGCAGATCGTAACGCGCGAGTTCTGCGCCGCTCTCGGCGTCGAACAGACTCACCTCGACCCGCGTCGCATGACGGGAGAATACGGCGAAATTCACGCCGCGCCTGGTCCATGTCGCGCCTAATGGCCGCGGCAAGCCCGCATGAATGACTTTCACCGGGCGCCTGGCGGCCCGACGAAAAACATCGCGCCAAGCGGCGGCAGATCAAGCCGCAGCGACAGCGGATATCCCTGAGCGCCTTCGAGCGCCGCGTCGGCCTGCTGCTGCCGATTGTAGCCGGAGCCGCCGAATTTCACGTCGTCCGAGTCGAACAGCTTGCGATACGTCCCTGCTTCCGCGACCCCGACCCGGTAGGCGTCGCGCGGCACCGGCGTCGCGTTGAACACGCAGGTGATGGGGCTGCCGGTATCGCCGCCGACGGCGAGGCGGGCGAACGCCCAGACGCTTTCATCGGCATTATGCAAGTCAACCCAACGAAATCCTTCGTGCTCGCAATCGCTGCCGTAGAACTGCGGCGAGGTACGGTACAGAAAATTCAGGTCGCGCACGCAGTCGCGCAGGGCCGAATGTTCCGCCACGGCCCGCTGCGACCACTCCAGCTGTTCATGCTCGCGCCATTCCTGCCATTGCCCGAACTCCGAACCCATGAACAAGAGCTTCTTGCCCGGGTGAGCGCACATATAGCTCAGCAGCAGGCGGAAATTCGCGCGCTTCTGCCAATCGTCGCCGGGCATCTTGGCAAGCAGCGAACGCTTGCCATGAACCACTTCGTCGTGCGAGATCGGCAGAATGAAGTTCTCCGACCAGGCATAGACGAACGAAAAAGTGATGAGCTCGTGGTTGAAGCGTCGATAGATGGGATTCAGGGCCGCATACCGCAAGGTGTCGTTCATCCAGCCCATATTCCATTTGAAATTGAATCCGAGGCCGCCGTATTCGGGAGGCTGCGTCACGCCGGCGAAGGACGTCGATTCCTCCGCGATCATCAGCACGCCCGGGAATGCGTGATGCACGGCATTGTTGGTCTGACGCAGGAAATCGACGGCGTCCAGGTTCTCGCGTCCGCCTTGGGCGTTCGGCAGCCATTCGCCGGGCTTGCGGCTGTAATCCAGGTACAACATGGATGCCACAGCGTCGACGCGCAGTCCGTCGATGTGATACCGGTCGGCCCAGAACAAGGCATTCGCCACCAGAAAATTTCGCACCTCATGGCGCCCGAAGTTGAATATCTTGGTACCCCATTCCATGTGCTCGCCGAGCCGCGAGTCGGCGTGCTCGTACAGGGCGCTGCCGTCGAAATTCGCCAGGCCATGATCGTCGCGCGGGAAATGCGCCGGTACCCAGTCCAGGATGACGCCGATCCCGGCCTGGTGACAACGATCGACGAAGTACATGAAATCGCGCGGCGACCCGTATCGCGCAGTCGCGGCGTAATAGCCGACTACCTGATAGCCCCACGAGGCGTCGAGCGGATGTTCGGCGACGCCCATCAGCTCGAGGTGCGTGTAGCCCATCTCCACGACGTAAGGAATCAATTGATCCACCGCCTCGATCCAGCTCATGAAGGGCGGAGTGCGTTGATCCCATGGGCGCCGCCACGAGCCCAAGTGCACCTCATAGGCATTCAGGGGCAGGCGCCGCGGATCGCCGCGTTCGCGCTGCGCCAGCCATTCGGAGTCGCCCCAGGCGTGACCGTCGAGCGACGCGACCACGGAGCAATTCTCCGGCCGCAACTGCATCGCAAAGCCGTAGGGATCCGCCTTGACGAACAGGCGTCCTTGCCGGTCGCGGATTTCGTACTTATAGGCGGTACCTTCCCCAACACCGGGAATCGCCGTCTCCCACACACCGGATGAGGCGCGGCTGCGCATGACGTGGCTGCGGCCGTCCCAATGATTGAACTCCCCGACTACGCTCACGCGTTCGGCATTGGGCGCCCAGACGGCGAAGCGCGTGCCCGGCTCTGTGCCGTCTGTGCAAGGGTGCGCGCCGAGCTTGTCGTAAATGCGCTCATGCTTGCCCTCGCCGAACAAGTACAGGTCGAAATCGGTAAGGCCTGAGTCTGTTAAATACATGGCACCTTCACAGCACGGGCTTCACCGCCCATATTCGATCCGCGTACTCGCGAATACTGCGGTCGCTTGAGAAATATCCCATATTGAGACAGTTGATGATGGCCTTGCGGCTCCAATCGTCTTCGCGGACGTACAATGCGTCCACCTGATCCTGCGCCAGTGCATAGGCGGCGAAATCCGCCAGCACCAAAAAAGGCTCGCCGTCGCTCAGCAGGCGCTCGACCACGGGCTTGGCGTCATCCGGGCGCCCCGGCGAAAAGAATCCGGACTCGATGAGACTGATGGTGCGCTCGAGTTCAGGGTTCGCATCGAGCTCGCGCCGCGGTTGGTAGCCCGCCGCCCGCCGCGCCGCCACCTGTTCGGCTGTGAGACCGAAGATGAACACGTTCTCCGCTCCCACGTGATCGCGGATTTCGATATTGGCGCCGTCCAAAGTGCCGATGGTCAGCGCGCCATTCAGCGCCAGCTTCATATTGCCGGTGCCGGACGCCTCCATGCCGGCGGTAGAGATCTGCTGCGATAGATCCGCAGCGGGCATGATCTTTTGCGCCAGCGAAACGTCGTAATCCGGCAGAAATACCACGCGCAGCTTGTCGCGGGCGGCGGGATCGGCATCGATGGTGCGTGCCACGTTGTTGATGAGCTTGATGATGGCCTTGGCCATCGCGTAGCCCGGGGCGGCCTTGCCGGCAAAGATGACGGTGCGGGGCACGACGGCGGCGCGCGGATTGTCGCGAATGCGCTGGTAGCGTGCCACCACGTACAACAGGTTGAGCAGTTGGCGCTTGTATTCGTGAATTCTTTTCACCTGCACGTCGAACAGCGAGTCGACGTTGATCTCCACGCCGGTGCGCCGCATGACCTCGTCGGCAAGCAGTTTCTTGTTGGTGCGTTTGATGCCGCGAAACTGACGGCGAAATTCCGCATCATCGGCAGCGTCCAGCAGCCGCGACAGCTCCTCGAGGTCGTTCTCCCAGCCCGATCCCAGTCGCTCGGTGAGCAGCGCCGAGAGGCCGAGGTTGGATTGTTTCAGCCAGCGGCGCACCGAGATGCCGTTGGTCACGTTGATGAAGCGATCCGGATACAGATCGGCGAAGCCGGCAAACACCAGCTTTTGCATCAGTTCGGAATGCAGCTGGGCGACGCCGTTCACTTTGTGGCTGCCGACCACCGCCAGATGCGCCATGCGTACCCGCCGGTCACCCTGGTCATCGATGATGGACAGCCGCCGCCGCCGATCGGCGTCGCCAGGGTAACGCGCTTCCACGACGTGCAGGAAATCGCGGTTGATCAGGTAAATGATCTGCAGATGGCGCGGCAGCAGGCGCTCGAACAGAGCCACGGGCCAGGTTTCCAGTGCTTCCGGCAACAGGGTGTGATTGGTATAAGAAAACACGCGGGTGGTTATGTTCCAGCTCTCGGACCACGACAGGCCGTGCTCGTCGATCAGTAATCGCATCAGCTCCGGAATGGCCACCGTCGGATGCGTATCGTTGAGCTGAATGGCGATGGAATCGGGCATGGATGCGAGCGAGCGGCCCTCGATCAAATGCGTCGACAGGATGTCCTGCAGGCTGGCGCTGACGAAGAAATGCTGCTGCTTGAGGCGCAGCTCCTTGCCCTGCGGCGTCGAGTCGTCCGGATACAGCACCCGTGACAAATTCTTTGCCTCTATCTGCTCCTGCACCGCCGCGGAATAATTGCCGGCGTTGAAGGCGTCGATGTGAAACGGGGTGATCGCCCGTCCGGACCAGAGCCGCAAATGATTGACGGTGGGGCCTCGATTACCCGGGATCAGCTGATCGAATCCAATGGCGTAGATATCGCTGGTATCGACCCAGCGCTGCGCCTCGGTCTCGGCCGTCGCCGAGTCCTCGACTCGACCGCCGAATCTCACCGTGTATCGCACATTGCCGCGCGGCGTCTCCCAAACGTTGCGCAGACGCAGCCAGCTGCTGGCTACTTCGCGCTGCCCGCCGTCGGCGCCGATGATCTGCGTGAAGATGCCGTAGTCATAGCGAATGCCGTAGCCCACGGCCGGGTACTGCAATGTAGCCAGCGAATCCAGAAAGCATGCGGCGAGGCGCCCCAATCCGCCGTTGCCCAGGCCCGGGTCGACCTCTTGGGACGCTATATGATCGAGGTCATGTCCCATGTCACGCAGCGCGGTTCGCGCTTCCTGCAGCAGACCGCCCTGAAGGCTCGACAGCGCATTCAACAGCGAGCGGCCCGGCAGATATTCGACCGAGAAGTAGCACACTCGCTTCACATGGGCATTCGCCACGCGGCGCTGCGTGGCGAGCCAGCGCAGCATCAGCTCCTCTCGCACCGCAAGCGACAGCGCGTCGTAAATATCCCGTGCGGTCGCCGAGTCCGGATTCTTGCCGAGCGTTCGGGTGAGGCGATCCAGCAGGGCCGCTTGCAAAGTGCCGGGCTGCAATGCCACGTTTCGACGGTTGGCAAACTGGGTATCAATGGAGTTCATATTACGGGGTATTATAGGGTCGAAATTTTGCGGCGGCGGGCGAACCTCACAATGCGGGAATTATCTTGACTAATCCACACCTGGCCGTGGGCATCGACGTCGGCGGTTCATCCATCAAGTGCGCGCTGATCGACTTGAACACGGGTGCGTTCGCCGGCGAGCGCTTCAGCACTCCGACTCCGGCACAGGGCTCGACGATGAGCTTGCTGGCCGCCCTTAAGACGGTGGTGTCGAATGTGCCCGGGGATCACCCCGTGGGCTTGGCATTTCCCAGCGTCATTCGCGACGGAATCGTCCGCACGGCGGCGAATCTCAACAAGGCGTGGATAGGCAAACCGCTCGCGGCGATGGCGAGCGAGCACTTGCATCGCCCCGTGATCGCCATCAACGATGCCGACGCGGCGGGTCTCGCCGAGCTGCATTATGGCGCCGCGCGCGCCGTGCAAGGCACCGCGTTACTGCTGACTCTGGGAACGGGCATAGGCAGCGCCTTGTTCGTTGACGGCAGGCTGGTGCCGAATACCGAATTCGGCCATCTGCAGGTGGCGGGACGCGAGGCCGAACATCGCGCGTCCGGGCGTGCCAAAGTGGACGAGAACCTCTCCTGGGATGCCTGGGCGGAACAATTGAATCTGGTATTGAAGGAAATGCACGCCTTGTTGTGGCCGGATCTCATTGTCCTGTGCGGCGGCATCACCGAGGAGCCGGAGAAATTTCTGCACAAACTTCACTGCGAGGCGCGTCTGTGCGTGGGAACCATGCGTTCAGAGGCCGGCATCGTCGGCGCGGCATTGGCCACGATGGTGGTGGCGCCGAATCGCGAGTGACGACGTCGCGAGTGACGACGGCGCGAGTGACGATGGCGCACGTGACGGCACGAAGCTCGACAGCAGCGCCATGGATCAGAATCCCCGGCGCGTTCGCGCTGGCGAGCATTGTCACCGCCTGTGCGAGTACCTCGCTTCGGAGTACCACCCCAACCGCCGTTTCCATGCCCTCCTCCTACAGTTCGCCAAGCGCGTCTCGCCCGGCCGCGACTCCCGCAGCGACGATGGCCGATCTTGCCCTGTCCATGCGCGGACAGCCCTATCATTATGGCGGCGCCGCACCCGGCGGCTTCGACTGCAGCGGCTTGGTGGCCTACGCCGCGGCCGGCGCCGGCATTCGCGTACCGCGAACTGCGCTGCAGCAGTTCGCCACGGGAGTGCCGGTTGCTCGCGGCGAGTTGCGTTCGGGAGATCTCGTATTCATGCATCTCGCACACAAGGAACTGCATGTCGGTATCGCCATCGGCGAGGAGCGATTCGTGCACGCCCCGTCCAAGGGCGGTCACGTGCGTATCGATTCGCTCGATGCGCCGCCCTATGCGCGCGGATACCTTGGCGCGCGGCGCCTGTCGGCTCATTAGAACCATCCGCATGCCCGCTCCGGTACAATCGCGCATCCGCCACGATAACCTGCTCCAATTCGCGACAACGACGACCGCAAAGGACTTTATATGAAACTCTACTACTCCAAGGGCGCATGCTCACTCTCGCCGCACATCGTACTGCTCGAGGCCGGATTGCCGTACACCTTGGAAAAGGTCGATATGGGATCGAAGAAAACCGAGAGCGGTGTCGACTATCTCACGGTCAATAACAAGGGTTCGGTGCCCGCTTTGCAGCTCGATGACGGCAAGATCCTGACGGAAGGTCCGGCCGTGGTCCAGTATCTCGCGGACCTGAAACCGGACTCCGGTTTGGCGCCGCGCGCCGGCACGTTCGAGCGCTACCAGCTCATGGAAATTCTGAACTACATCACGTCGGAAGTGCACAAGGGCTTCAGTCCGCTGTTCAATCCGGCGTCGTCGGCCGAGATAAAGACCGCGGCAAAGGCCGCCCTCGACAAGAGATTCGATTGGCTCAGCGCCTTTCTCGGCAACAACACCTATCTGCTCGGAAACACCTTCACGGTGGCCGACGCGTATTTATTCACCGTGTTGAGCTGGACCGCGCATGTGGGAATCGATCTCGGCAAATGGCCCGTGCTCACAGCCTATCACTCGCGCATCGCGCAGCGTCCCAAGGTGCAGCAAGCGCTGCGCGAAGAGGGCCTGCTCAAGTAGCGCACCTAGCTTGCCGCCGCGTCGACCGCTTCGCTGCCCACGGCCGCGAATTGCAGCGAGGCGAGCCGGGCATATAGGGGACTATGCACCAGCAGTTCGGCGTGGGTGCCGACGGAAATCTTGCGCCCGTGGTCCATCACCACAATGCGATCCGCCTTCAGCACGGTGGCAAGCCGGTGCGCAATGATGATGGTGGTGCGTCCCTGCATGAGTCTTTCCAGCGCTTCCTGCACCAGCCGCTCGGATTCCGCGTCCAGTGCGCTGGTCGCCTCGTCGAGCAGCAGTATGGGCGGATCTTTGAGGATGGCCCGCGCCAGGGCGATGCGCTGCCGCTGACCGCCGGAAAGCCGCGTGCCGCGCTCGCCCAGGAAGGTGTCGTAGCCTTGCGGCAACTTGCGCAGGAACTCATCGGCGGCCGCGGCCACCGCGGCGGCCTCGATCTCAGCGTCGCTCGCCGCCGGACGCCCATAGCGAATGTTCTCGCGCGCGCTGGCGCCGAACAACACCGTGTCCTGCGGCACCAAGCCGATCTGTGCGCGGATGTCTACCGGCCGCATATCCACAAGGCGCTGGTCGTCGATCAGCACACGGCCAGAATCGGGATCGTAGAACCGCAGCAGCAGCTGAAACGTCGTACTCTTGCCGGCCCCGGACGGGCCGACGAAGGCAATCGTCTCGCCGGGTGCCACGTCGAGGCTGAAATTCTCCAATGCGGCGCTGTCGGGCCGCGACGGATAGTGGAAGCTGACATTGTCGAAACGGATCGAGCCGCGCACCCGCGCCGGAAGCTCGACGGGATTCGGTGGAGCACCGATGCTGGGACGCGCCTCGAGCAACTCGCCGAGCCGCTCCATGGCGCCGGCCGCGCGCTGAATTTCGCCCCACATCTCCGTGAGCGCCGCGCCGGAGCTGCCGACGAAACCGGCATACAACAAAAACTGCAGCAGCTGGCCGCCCGACATGGTGCCCGAGACGACCTGGTGCGCACCTAGCCACAGCACAAAAGTAATACCGCCGAACACCAAGGTGATGCCAATCGCGGTCAGGGCGGCGCGCACGCGCGTGCGACGCACCGCCGCACGGAAGCTCTCCTCGACCGACTTGCGGTAGCGCTCGCTTTGCAGGTCTTCCAAGGTGAATGCCTGCACCGTCTGAATGGCATTCAATGTCTCCCCCGCAAGTCCGCTGGTATCGGCGATGCGGTCCTGGGACGCGCGCGACAGGCCGCGCACGCGCCGGCCGGTGACAATGAGCGGCACTACCACCAGCGGAATCAACACCAGAATCACACCCATGAGTTTTGCACTGGTGAGCGCGAGCATCACCAGGCCGCCGATCAGGCTCAAGGTCGAGCGCAGAATGATGGACAAACTCACGCCGGAGATGGCCTGCACCAGCGTGGTGTCGGTGGTGAGGCGCGACAGCACTTCGCCGACGCGGGTGGTCTCGTAGAACAACGGATCCATGCGCACCACGCGGTCGTAGACCGCGGAGCGCAGATCCGCCACGACACGCTCGCCCAGCAGGGTCACCAGATAAAAGCGCAGCGCAGCGGACACGCCGAATACGACCGCCGCGGCCAGGAACCCGATGAAGTACCGATTGACGGTACCGGAGTCCTTGACGGCAATGGCATGGTCGATGAGCTGCCGTAGCGCCAAGGGTAATGCCAGCATTGCGATCGTCGCCACCAGCAACGCGCCCAGTGCGGCCAACATCAAGCCGCGGTACGGACGCAGGAAAGGCAGCAGTGCGCGCAGTGGATTCAAGTTCCTGGCGCGGGGTCGTTCAGGGTGGGTACTCATGGCGCCATGATCCCATAACTCGATCGCAGCCGTGCGGCGCGCATTGTTGACCCGGCGTTGCGTCGGGACAACGCCCGCCGAATTGCCTTTCCGCGCCAGGGTCGTTATGGTGCGCTCTGTGGGGAATTGGCGCGCTGAACGAGCGTACTTCGTTCAAACAGTAAATGGGGATGCATCATGCCGGGACGCCGTAAAAATCAAGAGTTGCAGATAGGCCACGATTGGTCGGTGGGCGCCGCGGCGCTGTGGCTCGCGCTCGCCGCCTGGTCGCCGACTGCGGTGCGCGCCGCCGAGGCAGGTGCTGCGGACGAGGCCACGGGTCCGCTGACGGAAATCGTGGTGACGGCGACCCGCCACGAAGAGAGTCTCAGCAAGGTTCCCATCAGCGTCACGGCGCTGACCCAGGAGGCCCTGGACATACGCGGCATCAAGGACTTCCAGGACGTCGCAAAATTCACTCCCGGGGTGAACATCGATAATTCCGGCACCAACAACATCTCGATTCGAGGCATTGCGTCCACCGGCGGCGCCGGCACCACCGGCATCTACATCGACGACACGGCGATTCAAATGCGGGCGCTGGCCTTCAATCCCGACGACGCACTGCCCAAGTCCTTCGACGTGGAGCGCGTCGAAGTGCTGCGCGGCCCCCAAGGCACGTTGTTCGGCGCAGGTTCCGAAGGCGGTACCGTGCGCTACATCACCACCCAGCCCAGCCTCACCAAGAGCAGCATTTACAGCCGTTCAGAGGTGTCATACACCGAGGGCGGGGTTCCGAGCTACGAAGCCGGCGTTGCCGGCGGCATGCCCGTCATCGACGGCACCTTGGGGGTGCGGGCCAGCGTTTGGTACCGGCGCGACGGCGGCTACGTCGATCGCATCAACCCGGTGACGCTGGGCACCGAACAAAAGAACGCGAACTTCGATGAGACCATGCTGGTGCGGCTGGCCGCGGTCTGGGCGCCCACGGACAAAATTACCGTGACGCCGAGCTATTTCTATCAGGATCGCTACCGCAATGATTTGGAGAGCTACTGGCCGCTGTATTCGAATCCCGGCGCGCACCGCTTCGTCAACGCCGATCCCACGCAGCGCTCCGACCCGGATCGGTTTTATTTGATGGCGCTGAAGATCGAGGATGATTTGGGCGCAGCCAAGCTGATTTCAAACACCTCGTACTATCACCGCAAGGAAGAAACCGGCTACGACGGCACCCTGTACAACCTCGGTTTCTACCAATACTTCCTCGGTCCCAACTTCGGGCTGTCGCAACCTCTGCTGCTCGACGGCAGCGGCGTGCACCTGCCCGATGGCGCGACCAACTATCGCTCGCCCGCCTCCGTCAACAATTCTCAGCAGAACTTCACCCAGGAAATCCGCCTGCAGTCGAACGATCCTTACGCAAAGTTGATCTGGACCACGGGTGTGTTCTTCAGCGTGAATCGCCAGCAATACCTGGAACAGATACACGATCCCCTGCTGAATGAATTGACTATGGTGACCACGGGCTCGCCGTACACCGATATTTTTACGGATGCGGACGGCAACCCGGTGCCGTTCGATCCCCGTTATCCCAACGATTCTTACTTTCTCCTCACCAATGCAAAGGACCAGCAGCTCGCGGCCTATGGCGAGGGAACATACAGTTTTACGGACCAGTTAAAACTCACCTTGGGCGCACGCTTTTCGCAATCCAAGTACTCGTTCACCTCACTGACGGGCGGCCCGCAATTGTTCAATGCGCCCGCCGAAGTCGGCGCCGACAAGACCGATAATTCCTTCACGCCAAAGGCGAGCTTCTCGTATCAAGCGGATCCGCGAAATCTTTATTACTTTACCTACGCCAAGGGTTTCCGCCCGGGCGGCGGCAACAATCCCGTGCCCTACGCCGCCTGTGCAAGCGACTTCCAGAGCCTCGGCGTGTCGGGGGCACCCTTGACCTTCAATTCAGACACGGTGAACAGCTTCGAGATTGGCGCAAAGAACAATTTCAACAACCGCGTGAAAATCTCCAGCAGCGTCTATTACATCCGTTGGAACAACATCCAACAGACCGTGGTGCCGCCGGTGTGCCAGATCTCCTTCATCTCGAACTTGGGCACGGCAGTTGCCAAGGGTTTCGACATTCAGGCGGAAATCGCCTTGACCGATGCTTTCACGATGGAACTGGCAACCGGCTACACCGATGCGCGTTATACCCAAGACTCGAAATTGACCCCCTCGGAGGACCCGCCTGTGGTTAGGAAGGGCGATGCGATCACCGGTCAGAGCGGACAACCCGGCTCGCCCTTTACCGCCACGATCGGCCTCGAGTACAAGTTCTCGCTATTCGAGCACGAGTCCTTCATTCGGGTGGACGATGAATTCCAAGCTCACGCCAAATGGCCGTCGCCTGGACAAGATGGCCCGACAGCGACGAGCACCGGAACCCAACAATTCGACTCTGCGAATTACGTGTTGACTTCGACCAACTTCGCCTCGGCACGCGCCGGCATGACCTTCGGCGGCTGGCAGGTGGCGGCTTTCGTCGATAATCTCGCCGACACGCACACCGTCACTAACTACAACTGGACCATCGATCCGGGTGACGGCGAGAGCCGACTGCAGCGCCAGTACACGTTCCGGCCGCGGACCGTCGGCCTGTCGTTCACCTACCGCAGCCACTAGCCACGTCTGCTTGGCCTGCCGTCCGTGTCGCGCTTGCGTGCCACGGACGGCAGAGGCTGCTTGGGTTCGATCGGCGCCATCAGGCGGGACTGTCGTCGTCAATCACGCGGTACACGCGATCGAAGCGCGCAGCGGCGACGATGCCATGATCGCCGGGTGCGTACTCAACCAGCCAATCCCCGGCATTGCCTCGCAGGACATCGCCGCCCGCGGTGCGCGCGACGCTGAAGGCGTCGGTCATTCTCTTCGCGAGCACCGCGCTGGGGATATTGCGGTAGCTGCCCGGCCGCCCGGCCGAAGTCGCGGCCTCGGCCCGATATTTCGCATCGAATCGATCGCGCGACACACACCATCGATCTCCCGTCGAACCCGTCAGCAGCGCATCGCCCGCGGCATAAGCATTCGGCCCGACGGCGCTTTGCAGCAGGCCCGGCGCCGCGGCAAATTCCACGGAGACGACTTCGTGCTTCACCACCCGGCGCGCGAGCGGTTCGCGGGTCAGGTCCGGATTCTCGAGTTTCAGCAGCATGTAGGCGCATGGTACCCAAAGCCCTCAAGTAACCAAACTCGGCGGCGGTTGCGCCGGTTTTTGCGCGGTGCTACTGTCGGCGGGAGTTATCTGACCATATAACTAATTACGGGGATGCCATGCTCGCCACTACTTCCAAGCCCTTCAATCGGCGGATTTCCTGGCAAGTGTTGCTTTTACGCACCCTGATAGTGGGTGCTGCCGCTGCGGCGTGGACCCCATCCATGGCCAACGACGACGCCGGCGTCGAACCGGTCGCCGCCGCCGGTGGTGCGCTCGAAGAAATCGTCGTGACCGCCACTCGCCGCGAGGAGAACATCAGCCGCGTGCCGGTGAGCGTTACCGCTTTCAACCAGGAAATGATCGATCAGAAGGGTATCAAGGACTTCCAGGACGTGGTGCGCTTCACCCCGGGCGTGAGCATCGACAATACAGGCACTAATGCCATCTCCATCCGAGGGATTTCCTCATCCGGCGGCGCCGGGACCACCGGCATTTACATCGATGACTCGCCGATTCAAATGCGCGCGCTCGGATTCAACCCCGACGACACGCTGCCAAAAACCTTCGACTTGGACCGGGTCGAGGTATTGCGGGGCCCGCAGGGCACTCTGTTCGGCGCGGGTTCCGAGGGCGGGACGGTGCGTTACATCATGAACCAGCCCAGCGTCACCAAGGAGTCCACATATGCCAGGAGCGAAGTCTCCTTTACGCGCGGCGGTGAACCCAGCTACGAAGCCGGCCTTGCCCATGGCGGCCCCATCATCGACGGCATCGTCGGCTACCGCGCGAGTGTTTGGTATCGCTACGACGGCGGCTGGATAGACCGTATCGATCCGACATCCCGCCAGGTAGTGGACAAGAATTCCAACCATGCCAATACCGCGGCGGCGCGGCTGGCATTCCTGATTCAGCCCGTCGACGGCCTGAAGATTTCGCCCAGCATCACGTACCAGAATTCGCGTAAACACGACTTCTCGACCTACTGGCCGGCGTACACCAACGTGGGCAGCGGAAATTTCTATAACGCGACCCCCGAGCGTCTGCCCGATCCCGACCGCTATTATCTGCCGGCGCTCAAGATCGAGGCCCAACTCGGCAAGATGCAGTTCATATCGAACTCGTCGTATTACAATCGCCTGGAGCACACGGCCTACCAGGGCACCTCGTACGACTTGGCGTACTTTCAGTCGATCGGCTGGCCGAACGCGGCCTATGGCGGTTATGACGCGAACGGCAATGGCATCGGCCTGCCCTGCGGCAGTGCCTCCGCCACGCCGGATCCGCCCTGCTCCTGGTATCCACTGCTGGACGCGAAAGGAGTGCACCTGCCCGCGGGTTTCGCAGGTTATTCGACCCCCAACACCGTGACCAATTCGCAGCAAACCTTTACCCAGGAATTTCGGCTGCAGTCGGATGATCCGAGCAGCGCATGGAAGTGGACCGTGGGCGCGTTCTGGTCGCTGGCGAAGGAATCCAGCATCGAAGAACTGCGCGATACGCAGATCAATCAGTTCCTGACTGCGCTGTACGGCCTGGATTCCGCCGACATATTCGGCCCCTACTATTCCTGCAATGGCGCCGGGTCCCCGCAGACCTTCCCAGACTGCGCTATCTATTACAACAACAACCGCAGCTTCGACCGCCAGTTGGCGGGCTTCGGCGAGGTCACCTACAGCATCACGGAGCGGTTGAAAGTCACCGCCGGCGGCCGCTACGCCAAAATGACCTTCGACCTCAATCACTATGCCGATGGCATCGAGAATTTCGGCCCCGATTATTTTTCGGGCTCCTACAAGGAGAACGCGTTCACCCCCAAGGTCGGCGTGTCCTTCCAAATGGATCAGCAGAACCTGTTCTATGCCACGTACGCGAAGGGATTCCGTCCCGGCGGCGTCAACCCGCCGTTGCCCGGCGGCTACCTGCCCGACGGAACGCCGAACGTTTGCACACCGGGTTTAATCGACGACGGGTATGCAAGCGGCGAATCCCCCGGCGCTTACAAATCCGACAACACCAAGAGCTTCGAGATCGGCTCGAAGAACACCATCGCCGAGCGGCTTCGAATAGCGACCAGCGTGTACTACATCAAGTGGAATGACATTCAACAGAGCGTCTATGTGGGCAGCTGCGGCCTGCAGTTCACCGACAACTTGGGCACGGCGGTAGCAAAGGGCGGCGACATCCAAGCGGAGCTTGCTCTGGGCAACGGCTTCTCGCTGGATGCCTCGGTCGGCTACACCAGCGCACGCTTCACCAAGACCTCCAAGGGAAATCTCGCCGTAGCGGGCGATGCCATATCCGGAGAGGCGGGCATCAACTATGCGCCCGGCACAAATCCGCCGTGGACCGTGGCTGTCGGACCGCAGTACAGCTTCAAGGCGGCCGGACGCGATGCCTTCATACGCTTCGACTGGGAATTCACCAGCCGCAATCCTTGGCTGGCGCCCGTGCAGGATCCGAATTCGGTGCAGTACAACCCGAATTCCTACACTCTATCGTCGACGAGCTTCGCCTCTTTGCGCGGCGGCATCACCCTCGACAAGCTCCAGATCGCGGCCTTCTGCGACAACCTGTTCGATTCGCGCACCACGACCAACTACGCCCAGGTGCAGGTGGATGCGTTCAATCCGAACATCGATCAGTCGCTGCCGTCCTCGGTGCAGCAAAATAACTTCACCTTCCGTCCTCGCACCATCGGCGTGACGTTCACCTATCGTAACTAGGTGGGGCCGCCTAGGCGCGGCCGCCCCTAGGCTACCGCCCGCTTCGACTCGTGGCCGTACGCATCACGCAGCGCCGCGGCCAGGATGTCCAGGCCCTCGCTGAGTACTGCATCGGGAATGGTCAGCGGCGACAACAGGCGCACTACGTTCGCCGCCGTGCCGCACGACAGTAGAATCAGCCCACGCGCTTCCGCGTGAGTCAGGATGGCAGCGGTTAGATCCGCATCCGGCTCGCGCGTCTTGGGATCCTTGACGAGTTCGAAGGCAACCATCGCGCCCAGGCCGCGCACATCGCCTATGCAGGGCATTTCCTTGGCAAGCGCTTGCAGTCTGGCGCGCATTTTATCCCCGACCGCCACCGCCCGGGCACACAGTCCCTCAGCCTCGATCACATCCAGCACCGCATGCGCCGCCGCAATGCTGATGGGGTTGCCGCCGTAGGTGCCGCCGAGGCCGCCGGCATGCGCCGCATCCATGATGCTGGCGCGGCCGGCCACTGCGGATAGCGGGAAACCGCCGCCCAAGCCCTTGGCCAGCGTCATGAGGTCCGGCACCACACCTGTGTGTTCGATCGAAAACATCTTGCCGGTGCGCGCCATGCCGCCCTGCACTTCATCGGCAATCATGACGATGCCGTGCTCATCGCACAGCCGCCGCAACGCGCGCATGAAATCGACCGGTGCCACATTGAATCCGCCCTCGCCCTGCACCGGCTCGATGATGATGGCGGCCACCGATTTGGGATCGACGTCGCCGTGAAACAGCCGGTCCAAATCGGCCAGCGCCTGGTCCGTGGTGATGCCGTGATACGGATGCGGAAATTCCGCGTGATAGACCTCCGCGGGGAACGGACCGAAGCCGCGCTTGTACGGCATGACCTTGCCCGTCAGCGCCATGGTCAGCAGCGTACGGCCGTGAAAGCCGCCGGAGAACGCGATCACTGCCGAGCGCTTGGTCGAGTAGCGCGCGATCTTGATGGCGTTCTCGACCGCCTCCGCGCCCGAGTTCAGGAACAGCGTCTTCTTGGCGAATTCCCCGGGGGCCAGCGCATTGATGCGCTCGGCGAGCCGCACATAGGATTCGTAAGGCGAGACATGGAAACAGGTATGTGTAAACGCCTGCGCTTGCTGCGCCACGGCCTCCATGACTCGCGGGTGGCGATGACCGGTGTTGAGCACCGCGATGCCGGCCGCAAAATCGATGAAACGCCGGCCGTCGGCATCCCACAACTCCGAATTCTCCGCCTTGACCACGTAGATGCCCCGGCTGCCCACGCCCGCGGGCACGGCCGCTGCTTTGCGGGCATTCAGTTCGGCTGATTTCGACATGGGGGTCCCCTTTGAATGGCGTGCCTAAGACCCAAGAACGGTATCATTGCGCGGTAGTTTGAGCAAAAGGTGGGCGGTCACATGAGTATTGCAGACAACGGACTGCCGGAACCTGCGCCGGCCGCCGCCGGCGGGACGCTCAACGTGCGCATCCAGCGCGTGAGCCTCAACCACCAGGTGTCCCAGGACGACCGGGTCGCGGTCGAGGCGCCGCTCGAGTTCCTGCTGCATCATCCGGCGCTGGGCTTAGAACCCCTGTCCTTCGGCACCACCATGCGCACACCGGGCGAGGATGAGAACCTGGCCGCAGGGCTTTTGTACGGTGAAGGAATCGTCAACAAGACCTCTGACATCGATGCCATCGAATCGAGCACGCGGCGGCCGAATGTCGTCAACGTGCGGCTGCACTCCTCGGTGCAGATCGTACCCAATACCCCGGCACGCCTTTTTTCAGCCGGTTCGAGCTGCGGCGTGTGCGGCACCACTGGCCTCGATGCCGCCATCGCCCGCGCCGCGGCCACGCACATTCCGGACACCGGTCACGTGCCTCTGTCGCTGCTGCTGCAGCTGCCCGGCCGCATGCGTGCTGCGCAGTCGAAATTCGGCGATACCGGCGGGGTTCACGCCTCCGCGCTGTTCGATTTTTCGGGGACCTTGCTCAACGTGGCGGAAGACGTGGGCCGTCACAATGCCTTCGACAAACTGGTGGGCATGAGCCTCCTGTCGGGAAATCTGCCGTTCACCAATCGCGTCGTGATATTGAGCGGCCGCGCCAGCTTTGAACTCGTGCAAAAGGCAATCCGCGCCGGCGTGAGCGTACTTGCCGCGATCGGCGCGCCCTCCAGCCTCGCGGTGAATCTCGCGCTTACTTCCGGCCTGACGCTCGTGGGATTTCTGCGTGAAGCTCACTGCAACGTCTACGCACAGGGGCAGCGGCTGACGATCTAGCCTTCAATCTGCTCCACAGCGCCACCGCCGGAGGTTGGAGAATCCGCGCGTCGAATTCGCGTTCAGATTCTTATATCACCGGCGCGCCAACAGGTAGCCGGCAGCCAGGCCGAGCAAGCCGATCACGGCCAACGCGGCATAGGGCTGGTCGTGCACGAAGTCGTCCGCGTCGCGCACCGTGTTGCGCGCGCGCCTGATCCATGACTCAACGGCATCGCTCGTGGGCTCGGTTACCGCAGCCAGCGCGCCGGACACGCTCGCACCAAGCCCGCCCACGTGCAGGTCACGCTTCTGGACGATGGAATTTGGACTGGTAGTGAGCATCGCGGTCTCCCATGGGTGCGGCTAACGGCACAAGATGCTTACTATGCATACCAGCGACGTCTCGCACTGTCGGCCGTGTACAGGGCTAGGCGTAGGACTTCGCTCACGACGCTGCCTAGTTGACCTGGTATTCCCTGCCCTGCAAGCATGCGGACATCGCGCGGTTGTAACTGCTGCGAGCGCCGTCAGGATTTCCAGCGACGCCGCCTCCCGGCTGCGTTGGGTCGAAGCCGGTCTGACCCTTCGCCCAATTGTTGCACTCATATTGATCGGCGGCCTGCTGCTCCTTGCTCTGACCGTTCTTGGGATAAATCATCAAATCGTCCTGCGCGCTCGGGGCGCTGTCGGGCGGCGTCGACGGAGCATCGGCATTCTCGGGCGGATCCACCACGGCGTAACCGTTCTGGTCCGGCTGCCACGAATAGTAGACGCTGTCCGCATAGTAGTAAGGCACGCCGCCGAACCACACCGTGGAATAGTAAGGCGGGAGCACGGAGATCACGAGACCCGGCGGCGGCTCCACCACTACGAATTGGGGCCCGCGGGGCGCATACCAGATGCCGCCGCTGAAGTAGAAGCGGTCTCTGCCGCGATAGTAAGGACGATAGCCGTCGGGAAGCGACGGTCTGACCGTGCCCCGGGGCGGATAGTAGCGTCCGTGGTTGTAGCGGCTGTCCAGCACTTGACCACGTCCATCGAATGACGGCCTCTCGAGGCCCGGCTGGCCGCGGCCCGGCCGATCGCGGCCCGGCTGATCGCGGCCCGGCT
>JBDUBO010000079.1:0-19139 GCA_040004115.1 Gammaproteobacteria bacterium
AGGCCGGCGGTTGCATAAGAGCTGATGTCGGTGGGGGCGCTTAACTGCTGCAAAATGGTGTCGGCAAGCACGGCGATCGTGGCACTGGCAGCCAGAAACAGCGCGTCGCGCAGTCTTAGCAGCAGTGCGAGGCCGCCGACAGGAAGCAGGAACAGCAGTCCCAGACCGCTCCCCACTCCGCCCCAAGCATGTAGCAGCAGTGCCGAGACCACCATGTCGACGGTGGCCTGCAAAATGGTCTGTACCAGGACGTTGGCCAGGCGCCGGCGCACCAAAATGACATTGCCCAAGCCAAAACACAGATAAAAGACGGCGGTGGCGAAGAAAATCCGCGGGGAGCTGACGCCGATGCTGCGTGCGCCGCCCAGCGAATACATGCCGAGCAACACCAGCGGCACCAAGACCCGATATAGATTGAGCAATCCGAGCACGCGCCAATTCAGTGCGGGCTGTAGATTGATGCTGCGGTCGATTTGGCGGATCAAAGGATACTTCCCTGGCGGCTTTGCGCTGCCCCCGAGCTTAATTCAGAATAGCGCGCCTCACGCAGGACAGATCGGCACTAAGGACGACTTCATGAATTTGCACGAGTACCAATCCAAGCAGCTTTTTGCCCAATATGCCATCCCTGTTCCGAAAGGCGAGGTGGCGGGTTCGCCGGATGAGGCGGTGGCGGCAGCTCAGAAACTGGGCGGTTCCCTATGGGTGGTCAAGGCACAGGTGCACGCGGGCGGCCGCGGCAAGGCCGGCGGCGTCAAGGTGGCCAAGGATCTGAACTCGGTGCGCGCTGCCGCCAAGGCGATGCTAGGCACGATTCTGGTGACTCACCAAACCGGTCCCGAAGGGCTGCCGGTGCACCAGGTGTATGTGGAACTGGGTTCTAAGATCGCGCGAGAAATCTACTTGAGCCTGGTGCTGAATCGCGAGGCTGGGCGCATTGCCTTCGTCGCTTCGGCGGCGGGCGGGATGGATATCGAGGAGGTCGCCGAGCATTCGCCGGAGAAGATCATCCGGGTCAATATTCATCCCACGGCGGGACTGCAGGACTTTCAAGCCCGGCAATTGGCCTTTGGCTTGGGTTTGAGCGGTGTCCAGATCGGTCAGTTCGGCAAAATCGCGCATGCCTTGTACAAACTGTACTTAGAGTGCGATGCCGGCCTGGTGGAGGTCAATCCCCTCATCGTCACCGGCGACGGAAATTTATTGGCGCTCGACGCCAAGATCAACATCGAAGACAACGCGCTATTCCGGCACAAGGATTTGGCGGCCATGCGGGATGACTCGCAAGAGGATCCCATGGAACGCAAGGCGGCGGAGAACGACCTTAACTACGTCTCCCTGGATGGCAATATTGCCTGCATGGTGAATGGCGCCGGGTTGGCGATGGCGACCATGGACCTCATTCAATTGCACGGCGGCAAGCCCGCCAACTTCCTGGACGTGGGGGGCGGGGCGACCAAGGAACGCGTCAGCATTGCGTTCAAGCTCATTTTATCCAATCCCAAGGTGACGGCGATCTTGATCAACATTTTCGGCGGCATCGTTCGCGGCGACATGATTGCCGAGGGGATCATCGCGGCCGTGAAAGAGGTGGGGGTCAGCATTCCGGTGATCGTACGCATCGAGGGCACCAATGCCCCGCGGGCGCGGGAACTCCTCGCCGAGAGCGGCCTGGCCATCACCGCGGCTCGCGATCTGACCGATGCGGCCAAAAAGGCCGTGAGCATGGCGGGAGCACAGTCATGAGCATTCTGGTCAACAAGAACACCCGGGTCATTTGCCAGGGCTTTACCGGCAAGCAGGGCACGTTTCATTCGGAACAATGCATCGCCTACGGCACCAAGGTGGTCGGCGGGGTGACTCCCGGACGCGGCGGAGAAAGGCACTTGGGGCTGCCGGTGTTCGATACTGCGAAGGACGCTGTCGCCCGCACCGGCGCCACGGTGAGCATGATTTACGTTCCGGCTGCGTTTGCGGCCGATGCGATTCTCGAGGCGGCGGACGCCGGGATCGAACTCATCGTATGTATCACGGAAGGCATTCCGGTGAACGACATGGTGCGCGTGAAAATGACTCTGGCAAGCTACAAGACTCGCCTCATCGGCCCCAACTGTCCGGGCATCATCACTCCCGGGGAATGCAAGATCGGCATCATGCCGGGCTTCATCCACAAGAAGGGCCGGGTGGGCATCGTGTCGCGCTCCGGTACCCTGACCTACGAGGCGGTGTTTCAGACCACCAACAACGGGCTGGGTCAGAGCACCTGCGTCGGGATCGGCGGTGATCCGGTGCGCGGCATGAACTTCATCGACGTGCTAGAACTGTTCGAGACGGATCCTCAGACGGAAGGTATTTTGATGGTGGGCGAGATCGGCGGCAGCGATGAGGAAGCCGCCGCGGCCTACATTCACGCGAAGGTCAGCAAACCGGTGGTCGCCTATATTGCCGGGGTGGCAGCGCCCGCCGGCAAGCGCATGGGTCATGCGGGCGCCATCGTCGCCGGCGGCAAGGGCACGGCGGCGGCGAAATTCGAAGCGCTGGAGGCGGCGGGGATCACGACCGTGCGCTCACCCGCCGAGATGGGGTCGGCGATCGCAAAACGGCTTAAGGGCACGGCGCGCAAGGCAGGTGCCGCGGCGGCGGCGAAGGCAGCGAAACCGGCCGCAAAGTCAGCTAAAAAGGTCTTGAAGAAGCCGGCGAAGAAACCCATTAAAGCAGCAAGGCGGCGCGGCGCGCGGCGTCCGAAGTAGGGGATTCAATTGACTCATCCGCGGCGGCTGCGTTGTGTGATGGCGCAGCTCAATTTGGTGGTCGGCGATGTCGACGGCAATACCTCGCGCATCGTGGCTGCGGCGGTTACCGCGCGCGATCAGCATGGCGCGGACGTCGTATTGATGCCTGAACTCGCGGTGTCGGGTTACCCGCCGGAAGACCTGTTGTTTCACTCGGGGATGCGCACGCAGGTGGGCCGTTCGCTGGAACGTCTGAAAGAAGAAGTGCGCGGAATAACTTTGATCGCCGGCTACCCTGAGTACGACGGGGCGAAGATATTCAATTCCGCGGTGGTCATTCGCGACGGCGCGGTGATCGCCAATCACCGTAAGGCCTGCCTGCCGAACTACCGGGTGTTCGACGAAAAGCGCTACTTCACCCCGGGTACCGAGCCCACCATCGTAGATCTCAACGGGGTGAAGGCGGGCGTGCTGGTGTGCGAGGACGTCTGGGACTCGGCGCCTGCATTGCAGGCGCGCGCGGCCGGAGCGCAGGTTCTCCTGGTTATCAACGCCTCGCCCTACGAAGTCGACAAGCAAACCCAGCGCGAACAGGAAATCGGCCGTGGGCGCGTGGGCGAAACGGGAATACCGCTGGTGTTCGTCAACTTGATCGGCGGCCAGGACGAATTGGTATTCGACGGCAATTCCTTCGTCATGGACGCGCAGGGGAAAGTCACGCTGCGTGCGCCGGCATTCACCGAGGGGCTGTACGTCGTGGATTTGTCGGTGGACGCGTCGGGGGTTGTCACGCCGGTGCCCGGAGAGGTCGTGCCATCGCAGGGTCAGGACGAGAGCGTGTACGGGGCGCTGGTGCAAGGCACTCGCGACTATGTGGACAAACATCGCTTTCCCGGTGTGATCTTAGGTCTGTCCGGCGGTGTGGATTCGGCATTGACCCTATGCCTCGCAGTCGACGCGCTGGGCGCGGATCGAGTGCATACGGTGGCCATGCCGTCACGCTATACCTCTCAAATGAGCAAGGACGACGCGGCGCTGCAATCGAAGTGGCTCAAGGTCAAGCACAGCGAAATTTCCATCGAAGGCATGTTCGAGGCGACGCTGGCGGCTTTGAAGAATGAATTCGCAGGCCGACCGCCGGACACTGCGGAAGAGAACATTCAATCGCGCTGCCGCGGCGTGCTGCTCATGGGCATTTCCAACAAGACCGGCAAAATGCTGCTCACCACGGGTAATAAGAGCGAAATGGCAGTGGGCTACGCCACGCTGTACGGGGACATGGCGGGCGGTTTCGCCCCCATCAAGGATTGCAGCAAGTTGCTGGTCTACCGCCTCGCCGCCTGGCGCAATGCGCAGTCTCAAGCAATTCCGCCACGGGTGATCGAGCGGCCGCCGTCGGCCGAGCTGCGTTTCGAGCAGAAGGATACCGACAGCCTGCCGCCCTATGAAATTCTCGATCCCATCCTCGAGGCCTTCATCGAGGAGGACTTGTCAGTGGATCAGATTGCAGCCCGGGGCTTCGACCGCAAGACCGTAGGACGGATACTGGATCTGGTGAAGCGCAACGAGTACAAGCGCCGTCAGGCGCCCCCTGGCGTGCGCGTGAGCGGCCGGGCGTTCGGACGCGATTGGCGGTATCCGATCACGAGCGGGTACCAGTCGCGGTAGTCCGCGGCCCGCGAGCGCAGGCGGGTTCCGCGACGTTGCCGCGGCAACGACGGCGCGCTAGAAAATCGCCCACCAGTGTTTCTTGCGGGTGATGTCGTAGGCGCTGGCGGGGTAGTTGTCGGTGTACACCCGTTCGGCGTTCGCGGCGAGATCCGTCATCTTGAGGGCGCGGTACGCGTCCACCAGGACCTTCATGGAGCGTTTCACGGCGGGGGCGCCGTCGTAGTTCTCGACGCAGTACTTGGCGCGATTGATGGCGCCGACGTAGGCGCCGCGGCGCATGTAGTACAGGGCGACGTGCAGTTCGAAGTCGGCCAGACGATTGCGCAGGAACACCATGCGCTGGCGGGCGTCGGCGACGTACTCGCTGTGCGGATATTTCTCCAGCAATTGCTGGAAGGCTTCGAATGACTTGCGCGCATTGAGGGGTGGGCGCTGCGATAGATCGACGTTGAACTTGCGCTCCAGCCAGTTGGACTGGCGCTCGAAATACACCAGCCCCTTCATGTAGTAGGCGTAGTCCACCCGCGGATTGGTGGGATTTTCGCGTATAAAGGTGTCGGCGGCGTCGATGGCGGGATCGGTCTGGCGGGCCCGGTAGTAGACGAACATCAAATCCAGCTGGGCTTGGCGCGCGGGTTCGCTGAACGGAAAGCGCGATTGCAGCGCTTCGAGCTGCTTGATGGCCTCGCTGTAGTTGGAACTCTTAATGGCCTTCTGCGCGCGCGCATAGATCACTTCGGGGCCGGATTTGGCGTCGTCGGCGCGGTGGCCGCGGCAGCCGGCGGCCAGCATCGCGACCGCCACAGCGAGGAGCAGCACCCGGCTCGGGTGGACAAGATCACGCAGTCTCACAGGCAATTCCTTACAATGGGGGACCCGGCGGGTGGGTCTTTCAAAGCGCGGCAGTATACCCGATGCCCCGCCGCTAGCTTCGAGTGCCCTATGACCGCAGAGTTCCAAGTCATCGATCTGACGATTCCGGCGGAAATGGCCGGTCTGCGGCTGGACAGCGCGCTGGCCCGGCTGATGCCGCAGCACTCGCGCACCCGGCTCAAGAGTTGGATCGAGGCCGGCGCGGTCAAGGTGGACCGCCGCGCCTGCAAACCGCGGGACCTCGTCGAGGCGGGATCCCTCGTCCGGGTGCAGGTGACTACCGATCAAGTCGCACAACCCCAAATCCTGCCGGAGGCAATTGCACTACGCTTGGTCCATGAAGATCGCGACCTGCTGGTAATCGACAAACCCGCCGGGTTGGTGGTGCATCCGGGCGCGGGCAATCCGCGGCATACCTTGCAAAACGCCTTGCTGGGGCTGGATGCGTCTTTGGCGGCGCTGCCGCGTGCCGGCTTGATTCATCGCCTGGACAAGGATACGAGCGGCCTGCTGGTGGTGGCGCGCACCCCCGAGGCGCAGACCTCGCTCAGCCGCCAACTTGAGGCACGCACCATGGCGCGCGAATACGTGGCGGTGTGCACGGGTGTCATGACCGGCGGCGGCACCATCGATGAGCCCATCGGCCGTCACCGCGGCGACCGGCTGCGCATGGCCATCCGGGTCTCGGGCCGTCCGGCAGTCACGCATTATCGCGTGCTGGAGCGATTCCGGGCGCACACGTACTTAAGCGTGAAATTGGAGACCGGGCGCACTCATCAGATCCGCTTGCATCTGTCGCATATCAAGTACCCCATCGTCGGCGATCCTACCTACGGCGGGCGCTTTGGCTTGCCGCGCGGTGCGACGCCGGCGCTCATCGATGAGTTGCATGGATTCAAGCGCCAAGCCTTGCATGCCGCGATGCTGGGCTTCGATCACCCCCGCACTGGCAAGCGTTTGACTCTGCAGAGCCCGGTACCGGCGGATTTTGCGCGGCTGCTCGAGGTGCTGCGCGAGGATGGGCGCGAGGCGCTACGCGATGCGGCGCAGGCAGTCGGACGTAGAACCAGCGGGCGCAAGCCGGGGCGCGCGCGATGAGTGTCTCCTGGGTCGAGCCCGGCTGGCCGGCGCCTGGCGGAGTACGAGCACTCTCCACGTTTCGAACCGGCGGCGTCAGCGCGGCCCCGTATGAGTCCTTGAACTTGGGCGACCATGTCGACGATGCACGCCACAGCGTGGCCGAGAATCGGCGGCGGTTGACGGCGGCGGCCGGTTTACCGGACGAACCTGTGTGGCTGGAGCAGGTGCATGGCACGCATGTGGCGGACCTCGATGGTCTCGGGGGAGTCGGCCCGGCCGACGCGGCCGTGACGCGCCAAGCCGGGCGCGTGTGTGCCATTCTCACGGCGGACTGTCTGCCCGTGCTGCTGGCGGCGGATACAGGCGGCTTGGTGGCGGCTGCCCATGCCGGGTGGCGCGGACTTGCCCTGGGGGTTATCGAGGCTACGGTGCAGGCGCTCAAAGTGCCGCCGGGCAGGTTGATGGCATGGCTGGGACCGGCCATCGGACCGCAGCACTTTGAGGTGGGGCCTGAGGTGTGCGAGGCCTTGCTGAAAGCTGATCCGGGCGGCGAGTCGGCCTTCGTACCGAACGAGCGCGGGCGGTACATGGCTGACCTGGCGAAGCTGGCGCGCCGTCGCTTGATCACGCTGGGGCTAAGCCGCATTTACGGCGGCGGCGAATGCACCTTTGCCGCGGCGGAGCGCTACTTCTCGCATCGGCGCGACGGTGTTACGGGCCGGCAGGCGACCTTGATTTGGCTGGAACCTCGGAAAAGCGGCCGCATTCGCTAAAAGCCGTTGAATTGGCCCCTGTGCACCCCCAGCTAGTGACCATTCAGAGCGTTTTCTCAAGGTCATTTCTATGCGACAAGACAAGCTGACGACCAAGTTTCAGGGGGCATTGGCGGATGCCCAGTCACTCGCCGTGGGCCGCGACAATCAAAATATCGAGCCGGTGCACCTCATGGCCGCCTTGCTCGACCAAGAGGGTGGCACTGCGCGGCCGCTCTTGGAAAAGGCGGGCGCTCAGGTCGCCAAGCTGCGATCCGATCTTGCCGCGGCCATGGACCGGCTGCCGAAAGTCGAGGGAGCGCCCGGCGAGGTTCATCTGGGCAATGATCTCAACAAGCTGCTCAATGTCACCGACAAACTGGCCCAGAAACGCGGCGATCAGTTCATCTCCAGCGAACTGTTCGTGCTAGCGGCCTGCGAGGATCGCGGCGAATTGGGGCGCATTCTCAAGGCCACCGGTACGGCCCGCGCCGGCCTGGAGCAGGCCATCGATGAGGTGCGCGGCGGCGACAAGGTGGAGGATGCCAACGCCGAAGAGAATCGCAAGGCGTTGGAGAAATACAGTATCGATCTCACCGAGCGCGCCACGCAGGGCAAGTTGGATCCCGTGATCGGCCGCGACGATGAGATTCGCCGCACCATTCAGGTGCTGGCGCGGCGGACCAAGAACAATCCGGTGTTGATCGGCGAGCCCGGGGTAGGCAAAACCGCCATCGTCGAGGGTCTCGCGCAGCGCATCGTCAACGGCGAAGTGCCCGAAGGCCTGCGCAACAAGCGCATTTTGTCGCTGGACTTGGGCGCGCTGATCGCCGGCGCGAAATTTCGCGGCGAATTCGAGGAGCGGCTCAAGGCCGTGTTGAACGACTTGGCCAAGCAGGAGGGCCAGGTCATTCTGTTCATCGATGAGCTGCATACCATGGTGGGGGCCGGCAAGGCCGAGGGCGCCATGGACGCGGGCAATATGCTGAAGCCTGCGCTGGCGCGCGGCGAACTGCACTGCGTCGGCGCCACCACCCTCGATGAGTATCGCAAGTACATCGAAAAGGATGCGGCGTTGGAGCGGCGCTTCCAAAAGGTGCTGGTCGACGAACCGTCGGTCGAGGACACCATCGCGATCCTGCGCGGCCTGAAGGAGCGCTACGAAGTACATCACGGCGTGCAGATCACTGATCCGGCCATCGTGGCGGCGGCGACATTGTCGCATCGTTATATCGCGGACCGGCAGCTGCCGGACAAGGCCATCGACTTGATCGACGAGGCGGGCTCGCTGATTCGCATGGAAATCGATTCCAAGCCCGAGGCGCTCGATAAATTGGACCGGCGCATCATTCAGCTCAAGATCGAGCGCGAGGCGCTGAAAAAGGAAACCGACGAGGCGTCGCGCAAACGCTTGGGGCTGTTGGACGACAGCTTAAAAGCGCTGGGCAAGGAATACTCGGATCTCGAGGAAGTGTGGAAGGCGGAGAAGGCCTCGGTGCAGGGCGCCGCGCACATCCAAGAGGAACTCGAGCGGGCGCGCAAGGACATGGACACTGCGCGGCGCGCGCAGGATCTGGCGCGCATGTCGCAGCTGCAATACGGGATCATTCCGGCGCTCGAACAGAAACTCGCCAAGTCGCTGGAAGTGGAACAGAAGCCGAATCAGCTGTTGCGAAATTCAGTGACCGAAGTGGAAATCGCCGAAATTGTATCCAAGTGGACCGGAATCCCGGTGTCGCGCATGCTCGAGGGCGAGCGCGACAAGCTGCTGCGCATGGAAGAGGTGTTGGGCAAGCGCGTGGTGGGTCAGAAGGAGGCGGTGAAGGCGGTGGCGGATGCGATTCGCCGCACGCGCGCCGGGCTGTCGGATCCGAATCGGCCGAGCGGCTCGTTCATGTTCTTGGGGCCCACGGGCGTCGGCAAGACCGAGCTCTGCAAGGCGCTGGCCGAGTTCATGTTCGACACCGAGGAATCCCTGGTGCGCATCGACATGTCGGAATTCATGGAGAAGCATTCGGTCGCGCGCCTGATCGGCGCGCCGCCGGGTTATGTGGGCTATGAAGAGGGCGGTTACTTGACCGAAGCCGTGCGGCGGCGCCCTTACTGCGTCATCCTGCTGGATGAAATCGAGAAGGCGCACCCCGATGTGTTCAACGTGCTGCTGCAAGTACTGGACGATGGGCGATTGACCGATGGCCAGGGTCGTACGGTGGACTTTCGCAACAGCGTGGTGATCATGACCTCGAACTTGGGCTCCCAGGTGATCCAGGAACTGTCGGGCGAGGCGAATTACGACAAGATGAAGGAGGCGGTGATGCAGGTGGTGGGCCAGCATTTTCGCCCGGAATTCATCAACCGGGTCGATGAGATCGTGGTGTTTCATTCGCTGGGCCGTGAGCAGATTCGCGCCATCGTCGACATACAGTTGGGGCGCCTGCGGCAACGCCTGGCAGAGCGCGACATCACGCTGCGCTTGGACGACGACGCGCGCGACAAGATCGGCGAGGCAGGTTTCGACACGGTATACGGAGCGCGTCCCTTGAAGCGGGCCATTCAGGCGCAACTCGAGAACCCCCTGGCGCAGGCCATCCTGCGCGGCGACTTCGTGGCGGGCGACCGGGTAGTTGCCAAGCTCAAGCGCGATGTCATCGTGTTCGAAAAGGAGCGCGTGCATTGACGCAGCTGCTGCGACTTAACGGCGCGCTTCGCTATACTGCGGAGCGCGCCGGTTAGGCCGGTGCTAGGTCCTTAGAGGAAAGACATGCCTTTTTACGAATACCAATGCAAGAACTGCGGCCATGACCTCGAGGCCATGCAGAAGATCAGCGAACCGCCCTTGCGGAAATGTCCGCATTGCGGCAAGTCGCAGCTGCAGCGCCTGATGTCGGCGCCGGTGTTTCGCTTGAAGGGCGGCGGCTGGTACGAGACCGACTTCAAGGGCGATTCGGACAACAAGAAGAATCTGGCCGATCGGCCGGATGCGGATGCGCCCAAGGATGCCGCGAAAGACACGGCCAAAGACGCCGGAGCCGCGGCGGGAGCGGAGGCCAAGGGCACAGACGGCAAGACGGGTGATGCCAAGGCGACCGAGGGCACGGCCGCCAAGGATGCGCCAGCAGCTAAGGACAAGGCGGCCGACAAGCCTTCGGACAAGGCCGCCGCGGGGAAGAAGCTCGACCTCGGCAAGGGTTCGGCAGGCGGGCGTAGGGCCTCGCGCAGCAGAAGCCCTGCAAAACGGCCGGTCAAAAGGCCGGCGCCCAAGGTGAAACGGGGGCGCTAGTCAATGGCCCCGGTCGATTCCCGGGCCCCCAAGGCGGCGCGGACTTGCCCGCGCGTCGCTCAAGCCTTAGCATCGCGCGCGGCCAATTTTTAGTCGATTTCCTTATTTTTTAGATGAATTCCTATGCGCACTCACTATTGCGGCCAAGTTAACGAAACATTGACCGGCAAGGTCGTCACCGTGGCCGGCTGGGCGCATCGCCGCCGCGATCATGGCGGCGTCATATTTGTCGATTTGCGCGATCGCGAGGGGCTGCTGCAGATCGTCTTCGATCCTGACAAGCCTGAGATGTTCGCCATGGCAGAGCGGGTGCGCAATGAATTCGTGCTGAAGGTCACGGGGCTGGTGCGGGCGCGGCCGCCCGGCACGGCGAATGCCAACTTGAAGTCGGGTCAGGTCGAGGTGTTGTGCCAGGAGCTGGAGATATTGAACCGCTCCGAGCCGCTGCCGTTCCAGCTCGATGAGGCGGTGAACGAAGAGGTGCGGCTGCGCTATCGCTACCTCGACTTGCGCCGCGAGGAGATGCGCGAGCGATTGCTGCTGCGGCACCGGATCACCCGCGCAATGCGGCACTACCTCGATGAGGCCGGCTTCATCGACATCGAGACCCCGATGCTGTCGAAGGCGACGCCGGAGGGCGCGCGCGATTACCTGGTGCCGAGCCGCACGCATGCCGGCAAGTTCTTCGCGCTGCCGCAGTCGCCGCAAATCTACAAGCAACTGCTGATGATCTCGGGATTCGATCGCTATTATCAAATCGTGCGATGCTTCCGCGACGAGGACTTGCGTGCCGATCGGCAGCCGGAATTCACGCAGCTCGATATCGAAACCTCCTTCCTCGATCAATTGGACATACAGAAGCTGATGGAAGGTCTGGTGCGGCATTTGTTCAAGCAGGTGCTGAACGTCGAGCTGCCGGAGCCGATGCCGCGGATGAGTTACGCCGAAGCCATGCGGCGCTATGGGTCGGACAAGCCAGATCTGCGCGTGCCTCTGGAACTGGTGGACGTGGCGGATCTGGTCAAGGGCTGCGATTTCAAGGTGTTCGCCGGGCCTGCGGCCGATCCACTCGGCCGGGTCGCGGCGCTCTGCGTGCCGCAGGGCGGGCGGCTGTCGCGCAAGGAGATCGACGACTACACGGCGTATGTGGCGCGCTACGGAGCCAAGGGCCTGGCTTACGTCAAGGTCAACGAGATTGCCAAGGGCCGCGACGGGCTGCAGTCGCCGATATTGAAATTCCTGAGCGACGCGGCGGTGAGCGGAATCCTCGAGCGCACGGGCGCGGCGGACGGCGATTTGATTTTCTTCGGTGCGGATAGCGCAAAAGTGGTGAGCGACGCGCTCGGAGCGCTGCGTCTCAAGGTGGGGCAGGACTTGAAGCTGGTCGCCGCAGGCTGGCGGCCTCTATGGGTCGTGGATTTTCCCATGTTCGAGTGGGACGCAGAGGCCAGGCGCTGGCAGGCCATGCATCATCCCTTCACCAGCCCGGTGAACCTGGACTATGCGGCCCTGGCGGCAAGCCCGGGAGAGGCGACGGCCAAGGCCTACGACATGGTGCTGAACGGTTCTGAGATCGGCGGCGGCTCGGTGCGCATTCATTCGCAGGAACTACAGTCCGTGGTGTTCGATTTGCTGGGCATCTCGCCGGAAGAGGCCCGGGTCAAATTCGGATTCTTGCTGGATGCGCTCAAGTTCGGCGCGCCGCCGCATGGCGGCATCGCCTTCGGACTGGATCGTCTGGCCATGCTGATGGCCGGCGCGGACAGCATTCGCGACGTCATCGCTTTTCCGAAGACGCAGACGGCGGCGGATCTTCTGATGGATGCGCCGACGGAGGTTAGCGAGGCACAGCTAAGGGAACTGCACATTCGTGTGCGTGTTCCGCCCAAGGTCGAGTGACCGTCAAAGGCCCGTGAGCGTTCAACAGCCAATCGGCGATCAGCAATTCAGGCGGCCCGAATCCGTTCTGATCGTGATCTATACCGATGCGGGCGAATTTTTGCTGCTGGAGCGGCGCCGGCCGCCCGGTTTCTGGCAGTCGGTGACGGGCAGCCTGGAGTGGGGCGAGTTCGCCGACAGCGCTGCGCGTCGCGAGGTGCTCGAGGAAACCGGCATCACTCAGGGCGTGCTGGTCAATCTGCAGTGGACCCAGGTGTACGAAATACTGCCGGCGTTCGGCAAGAAATACGCACCGGGCATCACGCGCAACCTGGAACATGCGTTTTCATTGCGTCTGACGCAGCGAGTTCCCGTGACCTTGAGCGAGTCGGAGCACGTGCAGTTTTGCTGGACTTCGGGAGCCGAGGCCGTGGCAATGGCCTCATCAAGCACCAATCGCGCCGTCATTGAATCATTGCGCCTGGAGTCGGCGCATTGAGCACCGTGGTGGTGTACGTGCATGGGCTTTGGCAGCGAGGCGCCGAATCCTTCCTGCTGCGCCGGCGACTGGCGCGCGACCTTCAGGCCGACGCTCGCACATTTTCGTATGCCTCGATTGCAGCCGATGCCAGCAGCAATGCGCGGCAACTGGCAAAGTTCCTGGCCGCCATGCGCGCGGATACCCTGCACCTGGTCGGACACAGCTTGGGCGGTCTCGTGATCTTGCGGCTGTTCGAGGAGGATGCCGCGGCACGGGCATGGTTGCCGCCGGGACGGATCGTGCTGTTGGGGGCGCCGCTGCATGGCAGCCGCACGGCGCAGAACTTGGCGCGGCTGCCGCTCGGCAGGGCGATTCTGGGGCGCAGCGGCCGCGAGGAATTGCTGGTGCTTAAAAAGCGCCGGTGGTCCGGAGTGCGGGAGCTGGGAGTGATCGCGGGAAGCCTGGAGCGTGGGGTGGGCCGCCTGTTGGGGAAGCTCAATGGCCCGAACGACGGCACCGTGCTGGTGTCGGAGACGCAGCTCGACGGTGCGGCGGATCAGACGGTGCTGCGGGTGAGTCACACCGGCATGGTGTTCTCGGAAGCCGTGGCAAACGCGGCGGGGGTTTTTTTGAAGACCGGGAGATTTGCGGCGTAGGAATCGGAGACGCTGCTGGGGCCGAGCTTTTAACCGTCGCCGCGATCCAATTGCTGCAGGCGGAATAACAAATCCAGCGCATCGCGCGGGCTCAATGCATTCGGGTCGAGGGCGCGCAGTGCTTCGAGCGCGGCGGATTCCGCGGGCGCGGAGGTTTCGGAAAGCGTGGTTTTGTTGGGCGGCCTCCCAAACAGCGCGAGCTCGCCTTGCGGCGAGGCCTTGGTGCGCAGCGCGTCGCGCTCGCGCTCCAGCTCAGTCAAGTAGCGGCGCGCCTGCGCCGTCACCGATTTCGGAATGCCCGCAAGTGCCGCAACCTGCAATCCGTAGCTCTGGTTCGCCGGACCTTCCTTGACGCTGTGCAGGAACACCAGGGATTCACCATGCTCCACCGCCTCGACATGTACATTGGCGACCCCCGGCGCCTCGCCGGCGAGACTGGTGAGCTCGAAGTAGTGCGTGGCAAACAGTGTGAACGCGCGGATTTTGTTGGCGATGAAGGCGGCGCAGGCCCAGGCGAGCGAGAGGCCGTCGAAGGTGCTGGTGCCGCGGCCGACTTCGTCCATGAGCACCAGACTTTTGCCTGTGGCATTGTTGAGGATGTTGGCCGTCTCGGTCATCTCGAGCATGAAGGTGGAACGTCCGCCGGCCAGATCGTCGGACGCGCCGATGCGCGTGAATATGCGATCGAAGGGTCCTAAGATTGCGCGGCGCGCCGGCACATAGCAGCCGATGTGCGCCAGGATGACGATGAGCGCGGTCTGGCGCATGTAGGTGCTCTTGCCGCCCATGTTGGGTCCCGTAATGATGAGCATGCGGCGCGCGTCATCGAAGCGCAGGTCATTCGGGATGAACGGTTCCCGGCCGGCGCGTTCCACCACGGGATGGCGGCCGCCGTCGATGAGCAACATGGGTTCCTCGACCAGTTGCGGCTGCGCGCAGTCGAGCACGCCGGCGCGCTCGGCGAAACACTGCAGCACGTCGATCTGCGCAATGGCGGCCGTGGTCGATTGCAGCGCCGGCAGACGCGCGATGAAGTGATCGAGCAATGCCTCGTAAAGCGCCTTCTCGCGGGCAAGCGCACGGTCGCGCGCACCCAGCACCTTGTCTTCGAAGGATTTCAATTCGGGAGTGATGAAGCGCTCGGCCGACTTCACGGTTTGGCGGCGCAGATAGTTGGCCGGCACCTTGTCGGCTTGGCTGCGGCTCACCTCGATGAAGAACCCCTGCACCCGATTGAAGCCCAATTTCAGACTGGATAAGCCGCTGCGCTCGCGCTCTTTTGTTTCCAGATCGAGCAGGAACTGTTCGGTATTACTGCCGAGCAGGCGCAGCTCATCGAGCTCGTGGTCGTAGCCGCCGGCGATAACCCCGCCGTCGCGCAGATAGTGCGGCGGCGCCTCGACGATGGCTTTGGCCAACAGGGCGTGGTCGTGTTGATGAGCATCGTTGTCGCGGAAGATTTCGGCAACGAGTTGCTGCAGCAAGGGCGAGGGGGTGCTTGCCAGAATCGTTTGCAGCCTTGGCAGAACGGCGAGTGCCGCGCGCAACTGCGCGAGGTCGCGCGGCCGCGCCGAGCGCAGCGCGATTCGCGCGACGATTCTCTCCAAGTCACCGATGGCAGCCAGGGGTTCCGCGACGGCGGCATACCGGGCGGACTCCAACAATATCGCGACCGCATCGTAGCGCGTGCGCAGGGTGTGGTGATCGCGCAGCGGCCGATGCAGCCAACGGCGCAGCAGGCGGCCGCCCATGGCGGTGGCCGTGCGATCGAAGACGCCCGCGAGAGTCATTTCCGGTTTGCCCGACAGGCTCTCGTCGAGCTCCAAATTGCGGCGGGTGGCGGGGTCCATGATGAGCGCGGCGTCGCGTTCTTCGGTGCTGATGGACAACAGGTGCGGCAGCGCCGTTTTCTGCGTTTCGCGCACGTAGGCGAGCAGGGCGCCGGCGGCGGCAATTCCCAATGGCTTGTCGGCGCAACCGAAGCCGGCCAGATCGCGGGTGCGGAATTGCTCGGTGAGCGCGCGAGTGGCGGATTCGGTGTCGAAGTGCCACGGCGCGCGCAACCGCCAGGGCCGATCTTTGAGGCCCGCGCTCAAGACGGGTTGTGCGCCGTCGGGCGCGAGCAATTCGGCGGGCCGCAGCCGTTCGATCTCGGCCTCGAGCGCCGCGACGCCGGCGAGTTCCATGACGCTGAAACGGCCGGCCGCTAGATCCAGCCACGCGAGGCCAAAGCGGCCATTCGCTCCGCAAACACTGGCGAGCAGATTGTCGCGACGTTCGTCCAGCAGGGCTTCATCGGTGAGAGTGCCGGGGGTGACGATACGCACCACTTCGCGCTCCATCGGGCCCTTGGCTTTGCCGGGCTCGCCACGCTGCTCGCAGATGGCAACGGATTCCCCCTTGCGCACCAGCTTCGCCAGATAAGTATCCAGAGTGACCGCGGGCACGCCGGCCATGGGGATGGGCGCGCCGGCCGAGGCGCCGCGCTGGGTGAGGGCGATGTCCAACAATTGCGCGGCGCGGCGCGCATCGTCGTAGAACATCTCGTAGAAATCGCCCATGCGATAGAACAGCAGCACGTCGGGATGCTGCGCCTTGATGCGCAGGTACTGCTGCATCATGGGGGTGTGGGCGACGGGCTCGGACGCCGGCGTGGCTGCGCTTTTGCTGTCGTTGTCGTTCACGGGTTAGTGCATTGTCACTTGACGCTCGGTCAACCGGTAGTCCGCTTCCAAAATTCGCCGGGCTTCACGATACCTATGCCTTGGAAGTAGCCAAGGGTCAGAAGGTCCTTGGCGATGGTGATCAAAAGATCCGCTTTGACGGCAACGGCTGTGCCAAGAATCGGAATATCCTGCGGGTCGCGGCAGACTTTTGCATCGATTTCAGCGGGCTCGACGAATGTCGCCGTCACCTTGAAGAAGCGGCCGAGTTCCGCAATTTCCGTCTTGGGAAATTCGAATTTCTCGCGCAGCTTTCTCGAGACCTGCTCGAAGATGAAGTTCGAGAGGACCAATTCATGGTGTGTCAGGACGTCCTCGAGCAACTCGGCACAAACGCCCGCCCGGCTGATCAGAGCGGCGATCAGGACCGAGGAATCGAGAACTAGCTTCACGACTCGTCGAGCGCTCGGAACACGTCGTCGTCAGTGTGGATGCCCTGGGCCTGCGCGCGCTTCACCAATTTCGAGCGCAGGCGTTGGGATTCTGAGACCGCCAGAAATCGGCGCAGTGCCTCACGAGTCAAATCGCTTTTTGATACGCCGGCTGCGGCGCTCTGCCGCTCGAGCGCTCGGTCGAGTTCGTCGGGAAGGCGCAAGGTGATGGTAGCCATGTATTACATTGTAATACGAGAAGCGCGAGGATGCAAACCTAGGGAGCTCGACGCTCGTGCCCATGCTCGCGCTGCAACGCCAGCCTATCGATTTGCGTCAGCTTTCGCGGCCTGAAACCGGGCGATCAAATTATAGGTGGTCGATTTCACGAACGTATCGGAATATCCCAATGCCTTCATGCCCTCGCGGACCCGGGACGCGAAGCGCGCCTTTTTGTAGATATTCAGAGGGGTCGTCTTGACGAATTCGCGAGTTTTATTGGCGATGGCCTGATCCAGCTTGTTCACATGGTTGGCTACGTTCTTGCCGGGAAGAATCCCGGCCGGAGGCAGTTCGCGCTTGAACTCGCCGACTACCCAGTCCGCGAACCGATCGACTTCCGCAGTGTTGAAGAAACCAGCCATGTTGTTAGCGCAAATTCCCGATGAGCGAATTGAGAACTGACTTGGCTGAGATAATAGTGGAAACTGGGGCATCACTGATAGCTCGCAGTCATCCTTATGGGATGACAACCGGCGGATATTGTGACGTAGTTGCCGGGACCTTGGGCGCGGGCATTCCGCGTGAGACACTGCACTTGATTGAGTTGCGCTTTCGAACAATCAAAACATCATCAAGGGATCACCATGCGCGATAAGGCTTCTCCCTCCCGAGGACGTCGTCTGCTGCTGCAGAGCCTCGTAGGAGCGCCGGCCCTGCTTGGCATGCCGCGCCTGGGCCGCGCCGCGGCGGACGCCGCGGCCAAAGCCGATGCGGCCGAGATGACGGTCGATCAGGTTCTGAATGTCGCGGAATTCGAAGCCCTGGCGCGCGCCAAGCTGCCCCCAGCCCATTTCGGATATCTAGCGACGGGAGCAGATGACGATCGCACCGTGTTCTTGAATCACGATGCCTATTCGCACATCGAGATCCGCTCGCGGCGCTTTGTCGATGTCAGCAAACTCGACACCCGCCGCAGCATTTGGGGCAGTCAGTGGCAGCAGCCGATTTATTTTTCGGCGGTCTCGGGCATGGGCGCCTTTCATCCGGAAGCGGAAGTCGGAGTCGCGCGGGCGGCCGCGAGCCGGGATTTCCAATTGATGTTATCGGCGGGCGCGTCGAGCCCGCTGCAAGAGGTAATCGCTGCGCGCAAGGCGCCCGTGTGGCAGCAGTTATATGCCACGGACGACTGGAGTGTGACCGAGGCGATCGTGCATAGGGCACAGACGGCGGGCTGCACTGCCGTCGTGCTCACCGTCGATTCGCCGCCCGGGCGCAATTCCGAGACGTTGCGGCGTGCCATGCAACACGACGACCGGGTGTGCACCCAATGCCATGTCGGCGGCAAGCACGATATGTGGCTAAGGGCGCCAATGTTCGCGGGCATCGATGTGTCGCGCGTAACCCAACTCGCGCCGCTAAGCATGGCGGGCAATTATCTGGATCGCGTTCGCAAATTGGTGTCGGTCAAATTTCTGGTGAAAGGCGTCGTGACGGCGGAAGACGCGACACAGTCGATGCAGGCGGGAGTAGATGGGATCATCGTGTCCAATCACGGCGGACGGCAGGAAGAGACGCTGCGATCGACCATCGAATGCCTTCCGGAAATCGTGGACGCCGTCGGCGGGCGAATACCGGTGTTTATCGACGGCGGCATTCGACGCGGCACCGATATCTTCAAGGCGCTGGCCTTGGGCGCGACGGCTGTCGGCATCGGGCGCCCGTATGCGTGGGGGCTGGCAGCCTTCGGTCAGCCAGGGGTCGAAGCGGTCGCCAATATTCTGACGCGCGAACTGCGCACCATCATGCGCCAGGCCGGGACTCCTGACCTCGCGTCGATCAATAAAGATCACCTGGCGTGGTCCAAGTTTTAGGGCCGTGGGCTACTCGGACAACGATCTTGCACGCCTTGCCATGCGCGTCGGCCGGCATCTGTTGCGCAGCCAACGCGAGCTGGTGACGGCGGAGTCCTGTACCGGCGGCTGGATTGCCAAGGCGCTCACCGATATTGCCGGAAGCTCGCAATGGTTCACCGAGGGCTTCGTCACTTATAGCAATGAATCCAAGGCATTGAGGCTCGGTGTGCCGCACCGGCTGCTGAGAAGCCAAGGCGCGGTCAGCGAAGCCGTGGCTCGCGCGATGGCAGTGGGCGCGCTCGAGCACAGTCGGGCGCAGGTGGCGGTGGCGGTGACCGGCATCGCCGGTCCCGGCGGCGCGGCTCCCGACAAGCCGGTTGGAACGGTTTGGCTGGCTTGGGCACGGCGTCGCGGCACTCGTATCCATGTATCCCTGCAGCTGAAGCATTTTCGCGGCGACCGCGAGGCAGTGCGCCGCAAGACCGTGCAGGCGGCCCTCGAAGGCTTGCTAGTGCGCTAAGGCGCCGCAAGCGATCGGTGAGTGCGGTGCGCTGCTGGTGCGCGCGC
>JBDUBO010000013.1:0-53140 GCA_040004115.1 Gammaproteobacteria bacterium
CGGTGCGCAGCAGTCCACCCTAGATCACGCCTTGACCGGCAATGCCTTCGAAGGCTTTGGCCGGCTGTGGAAGTCGAGCTACGTGTTCAACCAAGCGGCGTTCGTGCTGCTGATGACCTGGGTCAACACTGTGGCCTATTTCTGCCAGACCGATTTGTTGGCGCGCACCTACACCGCGCTTGCCGGCCGCGCACAGGCCATTGCCGACATTGATCTTGTGGTAAACATCTTTACCGCCCTCATTTTGTTTTTGGGCCTTGGTCGGATCGTCCGACGCTTCGGAGTGACCACCGGACTCGTGCTCAACCCACTGCTCATGGTTGCGGCCTTCATCGCCACGGCGCTGTCACCCGCGCTATTCACGATTCAGCTGCTGCAAATCGTGCGGCGGGTCGCGCAATACGCCATAGCGCGCCCGAGCCGGGAAATCTGTTTCACCGTCTTGGAACAAAGCAGCCGCTACAAGGCTAAGAATGTCATCGATACCGTGGTCTATCGATTCGGCGACGTCAGTTCCGCCTGGGTGCAGGCGGGACTCGGGTCGATGGGCTACGGCCTCAACGGCGCGCTCGCCGCAGGGGTCGCCGCGTCTTTGGTCTGGGGCGCGGTTGCGACCGCGCTCGGGCGGCGCTACGAGACGCTCCGTCGCGGCGATGGCCGCGACCGCGACGTCAATCGCCCGGAATTACTCCAGCAGGTTAATCCGCTGCAGCGCCTGTAGGTACTCGATGACCAGCGCCGTCGGCACCGGCCCGTACTCAGCCGACAACTGGTCTGCGATTTGCTGCGCACTGTGCCTTCCGTCGGCAAAGTTCAACGCCTCGTAAGCGTACTCTTCCCCGGCTCCCCACGACCCCGCATAGCTCAGCAGCTTGGGCGTCGCCGCCCCAGTCGCCTCGGCGTGGTCGGCAAAATAATCGTACCCAAAAACCGTCAGGGGTCCGCGTGGCTGCGCGCGCCTTGTATAGATGATCGCGCCCCCTCTTTGCGAGCCCTCGCCCTTCGCGCGCGACGCGAGTGCCTGCGATCGGGCCGGTGCGCCGCCGACGAACGCATCGAGCGATCGAAGTACCCCGCGCTCGTACTCGTCGACCGGTCCCTCGGCCGTCTGCCGGTCGATTGCCGTCACGGCGCGGAGCAGTTTCCCTGAGGCGATGGCCCGACCCGCCGCCGGGAGGTCGCGCGGCGACAGATTCGCGAGGAAATAGCCGCTCGCCGCGCCGATTAGCGCCGCACGCTTGAGCTTCGTGGTATCGATGTTGGCGGCCGTATCCAAATTAGTATGGATGTAGCGATCCGGCCAATCGTTCATATAGATGGCTGGAATTGCGAATGAGGAATCCTGGTACACCTCGTGGTCGCTGCCCATGGAAAACGCCGAATACATCGCGCTCAGCGGTTCCCGCCCGCCCTCGGGGGCAATCAGCGGGTAAGTGGCGGCGCCGCTGGCCGCAAATTTATACGACTCCCGGTTTACCCAGTCGGCAAAGGCCCATGCCACGTCGTGGACGAATGACGGCAGACTCATCGGCCCGCGAGTCACATGGAACACCGCCTTTGTTTCAGGGCCGCCCCCGACCATGTCCATGTGCACCACGGCTTTGATCCGCTGCGCAAATTCCGGCCTGGCATTGAGCAGAGTCACCGTCCCCTCAACCTCCGGCGGCCAGATAAAGCGGATACTGCGCGCGGGTCGAGCCAGTTTGCCGTCGCCGATCAAGGTCTGCAGTGTTCGCGCCACCTCGAGAATGGTGACGCAGCCGCTGGCATTGTCGTTGGCGCCCGGCCGCTGATGATCCAGGTGGCAGGAAAACGCAATTTCCTGGTCTTTCAAGTGCGGATCCGCTCCTGGAATGAGGGCGGTGACCACCTCGTAGAATGCGGGATGCTGTCCTGCCACCACCACCGCGTGCAGTCGAATCGATTCCTTGGCGTGCAACCGCTCCTGCATCCCGCGAGCGGTCTTGAGCGACACCATGAAGGCAAAGGTCTTGTTTGGCGAAAAGGACTCAAGGTGCCCCCAGCGAATCAAAATGTCGTTCTCACCGGACCAGGCCGTCTTCTGATTTTGCGCATAGCTCACGATGCCGGCCGCACCGAATTTTCCCACCGCCAGGTCCTGTACATCGCCAGCCTGGGCCGCGGCAAGAACAATCTTTCCCTTGACGTCCTTGTCCGCGTAATCGGATTCCTGAGACCCATCGCCCACATCTATCAAGGCTGCGGTCACATCCGCGCTTTCGCTGTCTTCGGCCAGCACGATGGGCTGAGCGGCATAGCTGGCAAGCTTGATGCCGCTGTCGCCCCTGATCTCCATGAGTTCGCCGACGCTCGCGTCCCATGCCTGCCGGGACCGCTGCGTTCCGTAGTAGATTTTTCCATCGGCGGGAAACTGCAGTATTTCCACATCGCTTAGACCGTACTCCCGCGCCCGCGCGGCGACCAGTTCGGCAGCCGAATGAAACCCTCGAGAGCCGCGCTGGCGGTGCAATTGCGCCAGGCCCTCCAAGTTTCTCTTGGCGATCTCACCGCTCAGTTCGTTCGCGAGCGCCGCCACGCTGGCTTCGGGCAGCAAGGGCGGCGGCTGAGCCGCAGCCAACGACGCGCAGGCGCCCAACAAAGCCGCGATCAACATCCGGTGCCGCATGAGAATCCCTTCACTTGCGCCCGCGCGCGGCGGGCTTGACGCTGCAAAAGGTAACACTTCGGAATCTGCACAGTTCACTCTGCACTCTAGAGTACTTGACGTGACACAGTCTACTCACTTAAGCTGATTTCATGGCAAGGCCGAGTCCAGTCATTCCTATTCACTCGGCTGCTCCGGCGGCCATCGAGAGCCGCGCGCTTGGGACGCTGGCCTACATACGCGCCTCCATCGAATCTTCGAGTTCCATGGACCTGCCGGGAATGGCGGGTATCGTCATGGGGATGGTCGGCATCCTCGCTGCCATCATGGTGTCGCTGCCGCGTTGGGCGCCCCACTGGCTCGGCATTTGGCTATGCGCCGTGGCCATCGCACTGACCTTCGGCGGTGCATTGGTGGCGCGCCAGATCGGGCTCAGAGGTCATGCTCGGTACTGGGGACCGGCGAGGAAATTTCTGCTGTGTCTATGTCCGGCGCTTCTCGCCGGCGCCGTGTTGACCGGGGTGCTATATGCCGTCGGCGTCGCGGGGGTCATTCCCGGGATGTGGCTGCTGCTTTACGGATGCGCGGTTCTGTCCGCAAGCACGGTGACCAGCGCCGGGATTACCCGGCTGGTCAGCATCATGGGAGCGCTGTTCGTCGCTTCCGGGGCGATGACCTTTGCCTTGCCCGCGACGTTTCATACGGCAATGTTGGGACTGGGATTCGGCGGTTTGCACATCGTCTTTGGGCTTCTGATCAGGCGCGTCGCCGATGCAGGCTAAGGTCAATGCCGTCAAGCGCACCGAAGCGGCTGCGCCCGCCTCGGTCAAGGCACCAAAGCCGGTCGCGGTGCCGCGTTCGGCGCATGGCATCGACGATGAAGGGTTCGACCGCTTGATTTACGAGCGAGTCCGGCTCGGCATCATGAGTACGCTGGCAATGAACGAGCAGCTCACCTTCAACGAACTCAAGTCCTTGTTCAACGTCAGCGACGGCAACTTGAGCGCGCATGCGCGCAAGCTCGAGGAGGCAGGCTATGTCGTTTGCACAAAATCCTTCGAAGCCCGCAGGCCGAAATCCATCTACCGCATTACGCAAGTCGGCAAGAAGGCACTTCTGCGCTACCTGGAGCATATCGAGGCGGTGATAAAGGCCACCCGGCGCGCCTGAAGCCATGCACGTCGCCATCATCATGGACGGAAACGGGCGCTGGGCCACGCAGCGCGGACTGCCGCGATCCTCGGGGCATATCGAAGGTGCGAAAGCGGTGCGCACCATCGTCGAAGCGGCGGCGCGGGCGGACGTCAAGATTCTCACGCTGTATGCCTTCTCATCCGCCAATTGGTCGCGTCCTCCTGCCGAAATCGCGGCGCTGATGCATCTGTTCGGACAGTACCTATTCACCGAAACCCGCCGCTGTGTGGAGCAGTCGATCCGGATCAACGTCATCGGGCGGCGCGACCGGCTGAGCGAAAACCTGCTCCGATCCATCGAACAAAGCGAGCGCTCGAGTGCCGCGGGTTCCGGAATGTTGTTGCGCATCGCCGTCGACTACTCCTCCCAGCACAGCATCGTGCAGGCGGCGCGCCTGGCCGGTCTTGACGCTGAGTTGACAGGCGCCGAACTGACCAGCGCCGAGTTTCATCGCCAGCTGCTTAAGGTCGACCACTGCGCCCATCCGGCAAGCGAGGTCGACCTGTTGATTCGCACCGGTAACGAGCGGCGCCTCAGCGACTTCCTACTCTGGGAATCTGCGTTTGCCGAGTTGCACTTCAGCCATTGCCTGTGGCCCGACTTCGACGAACAGCGCCTGCACCATGCGTTGGAAGACTATAGCGGCCGCCAAAGACGCTTCGGCGGCCTGGGCGTCAGCACGCTTTAACGTTCACACACTCTAATGTCGATCACATTCTAGTGTCGATCACGATTGCGCAGATGGCTGGTGCCGACAGAGTCTCGCGCCTACAATTCCTGCCGTGGAATCAATCGATCTAGCCGCCCGTATTCATAATCACCGGCAAGGCCACGCGCTGACGCGTGAGTTCTACACCGACCCGGCGATTTTCGAATACGACATGCAACGCATGCTGCTGCGGCATTGGTTTTGCGTTGGACATATCAGCAGCATTCCCCGCCCCGGCGATTACTTGGTGGTGGATTTAGGGTCCGAATCCATCATCATTGTTAGAACGCCCGCCGGGGACGTCCGCGCGTTGCTCAACGTTTGCCGCCACCGCGGTTCGCGCCTCATTATGGCCCGCTGCGGCAAGGCTCAATCGGCGCGCCTAACCTGTCCCTATCACGCCTGGTCCTACGACTTGGACGGCAATCTCATGGTGGCGCGGCAGATGCCGGAATCCTTTCAGCCCACCGATGCGGCACTCAAGTCGTTTCCGGTGCGCATCATGCAGGGTTTGATTTTTACGACGCTCGCAAAGGAGCCGCTGGACCTCGGCGCCGCCGCGGAGGCATTAGCCCGCTCGGCCGGCGTGCACGGCTGGGCGACCGCCAAAGTCGCGCATCGTGAGATGTATTCGATCAAGGCCAATTGGAAGTTGGCTGTGGAAAACTACATGGAGTGCTATCACTGCACGCCCGCGCACCCGGAGTTCGCCAAGCGCCATGTGTACGCGCGCCCGGCCGAGCAAGCCATGGAACTCGAGCGCGCAGGTCGAACACGGGCACAGGCGCTTGGCATCGTGGTGCCGGACATCGACCAATACGGCTGCGCCGCCGGCTTAGGCCGGGAATCTGTGGCCGTCATGCGCAGCGCACTGCACGACGGTGTCGCGAGCGCCACGGACGACGGCCGTTCGGTGGCCCGACTCATGGGTGCATTCTCGGCGCCCGACGGCAACTCGACTTATTTCGACATCGGTCCCATCAGCGACTTCCTCGCCTATCCCGATCACGGTGTCATCTACCGATTTATCCCAAGAGCCGCCGACCACACCGAAATGGAAGTGCTGTGGCTCGTACACCAGGACGCCGTTGAAGGCGTGGACTACGATGTGGAACGCTTGACTTGGCTGTGGAAGACTACCAGCGCGCAGGACAAGAAAATCGTCGAGATGAATCAAGCCGGGGTGAACTCGCGGTTCTTTGTGCCGGGTCCTTATTCCCTGCAGGAAACCTACGCCGCACGTTTTGTGGATTGGTACCTCGAAGAAATAGCCGGAGCGGCTTGATCGATTCTCCCGGCTGCCGCTGCCTCATCAGTACACGTTGATCGCAATGACGTGAACGATTCCGGCGATCAACAACATGAAGAAAAGCGGAATATGCAGGACGTGCCAGAACGAGAAGAGGCGGGAGTAGGCTTTGAATTCAGTCGTTCGTCGGCCGGCATCCAAGCGTCGATAGGCGTATCGGCGCGCCACCGCGCCGAGGCGCCGTGCGTGCCGCGCCCGCAGCATCGATTCGTGGTGGCGCGCCTTTTGCACCGCGTCGTTGATTGCGCGATGCACGAGCCAGCGCGCCAATACAATTCGCAGCGCGCCGCAGCTCAAATGCAGGAATCGCGCGAGACTTCCTTTAAGAGGATTGATCAACTTTCGCTCCACTCGCTCGATTTCATCCAACACACCGGGAAGGATTGTAATAGTCGAGTCTCGAGAGCGAAGCCGCCCACCGAATGCCTTCAATTGCTCCAGCGTATCCTCGTGGCTTTCCAGGCGCGCGTGCAAGCGCGTGTATATATACCGGCCAACGACGCCACTACCGGCGACCAACAACATGCTGATCAGGGCCACATTGCTATTGGTGGCGCCGAGGCTGAAATTGGAATGAAACAGCACGAGAACGGGTCCGAAGACGCCAAGCACCATATGGAAGTCGAACCAGGCAGGGATTCCGCCAAGCCAACGCAACCATCCCACGCGCTTACGCGCCGAATACATCAGCAATAGCAGCATCATCGAGCCGCCTGCGATTCCGAGCGCGTAGCCGAGCCCGCGCTGCGGCGTGATGTAGCGTTCAAGCTGCGCGTGACTACCCCACGCAATCAATCCGCCGACGACGACGGTCCATACCAGAGGCCAGTGCAGCCAGCGGACACTTGCAATCGGCGCCGGAGCCTTCACCGACGTCGCGGGCGCCCTTGCCGATGGGGCGCGCCTCGTCAGCGGCACTTGCTGTGTGAGTGTGGGCGGCTGCGCCCTGGGCTTTACCACGGGTGCGCGATGCTGCGCGGGAGTCTCCGCGGGGATTTCTTTCACAACCGTGCTCACCTGATCACCCGTCAGTCAGCACATTGGCGGCTGATGATCTGATGGATTGATCGCACGTGATGAGTTCTGCAGAACTCCGGCGACAGAAATAGACGTCACCTATAATAACCAAACTGGATTTTCACGATATCCCCCAAGCGAAATGCTGTCGGGAGAGCTTCTGTCCGGCCCTCGGGCGACACTGTAGATTTATAGTTACCGTAGAAATATTCCTGTCACCCGCAACACGGTGTAGGAATTGTCTGGGGGCGGCGTTCATAATCTGGCCACAGCTCGTCTAGGATACAAAAATCGGCGTAGTAACCGACCAGATCCTTGGTCACCTTCGCCATTTCCTTGCGCTCGAGACGCATTCTTGTGCGGCTGCGACGATGTGCATCCGCGCTGATTGGCGAAGCGCAGATGGCGTTTCATTGTGCATCCCTTACTAACCGCCATCGCCTCCCGGCGGTTCGGATGTCTCGCGTTGTGCTTCAGTGCCGGGCGATTCGTAATCCCTGCGCGTCACAGGTGTGGACACCGGGGACGCCTTGGTCGGGGTGCTTCCAGCCGGTGTGAGTACAGATTGGTCGACAGGTTGTCCCTTCCTCTGATATCGACCTTCTCCCCATGGACCGGGCCGGCCTATTTCTTCGTCAGGGACCTTGTCTTGGACAGTCATGGTTTTGAGAGAGTGCGCCAAGCTGACCGCTCGCGATACTCACAAACAGACCTATTACGTGTAGGCAAAGGACTGCCCTTCAGGTCATACGGTGTCTGAAACCTCTCACCACTGTATTCCGTGGGGTAAGGATCCCTTAACGCCGATTTTTCCTCGAAACATACGCAGCCACGACGCCGGTGGCCATGTGATCGAACGCTGCTGTGTCGACAGCGCCATCCGAAAGGGCCGGCTGTCGGGCGAGGTCACGCGCGGCGTTTCTACCGCGCTTTCGGCCGTACATCTCTGCATCAGCGAGATCCACGAGTTCGACAAAGGTTTGTTTGCTCCCCGGCTCGGCGATCGCTGCGCCCATGCTATAGCTGATGCGATAGGGACTCACCCCTGACAGGTTCGCAGCGGCAGTGGCTTGGTCCAGGCGAGTGAGAGCAGCCACCAGATCGTTCCCTCCTTCGCCCGCGACGACGGCAAACTCGTCGCCTCCTACGCGCGCTACAATGTCACTGCTTCGAAAATTTGCACGCAGCAGGTTGGCCGCTTGGATCAACAGCTGCGATCCGACGTGGTGACCGAGCGAGTCGTTGACTTTCTTGAGCCCGTTCAAATCGAAGTACAGCACAGTGAGGCGCCGACGCCTTCGCGTCGCTTCGCGCAGAGCATGTTCGCCCAGCACATAGAAGGCTCGGCGATTATGAATCTTGGTCAATTCGTCGGTGAGTGACACGTCGCGAAGTTCGCGCTCGAGATTGTTGATACGGCGTGCCATCAGCACCACAAATATGAAGACGAATACTGAACACATCGATGCGGCTAGCGCAGCAGCATAGGGGGTCGAAAGCCATTGAGCATGGGTGGCGTAGGCGCTGCCGCCCACGATCAGGAACGGCAAAAGGGGCGCGAGAGGCAGGGCGAGTCTCGCCGATTGGCTCCCGATCTCCTCGCCCACGAGGACCGCAAAGAATCCGTTGCGAGTTCTACGACCGATGACCGCGCATCCCAACAGCACCATACAAGTCAGTGTCTGCGGCGAGACGCGCGTGTAGGCGGTTTGACCGAAGAAATTAGCCGCGTCGAAGGTATAGCCGGCGGCGACACTCAAAACCAGCAGCACCAGTACCATGCTCAATGCGTCGATGACGTGCACAAGCACGGCGTGGCGCGTTCGGTCCAAGATTAGAATTACACCGACGAGCTCGAGGTACGCCGCCGTTTGAACCGACATGAGCCCCGGGAGCGGTGAGCCGCTATCAGCTGCTAACAAGGTTTCGAGACCGCTCGAGCCGCCCGTCGGGTGAGCAAACAGCGCGGAAGCCGCGAGCATCATCATGGATGCGGCGCATATCCTCGCTGCGATGAGGCGATCACGCGTCTCCCTCGATTGGCTGACAAGAAAGCCCGCCGTGCCAAATAGAAATCCGACCGCCGAATTGGCCTTCATGAGGGCCCAGCCGTGCGGGAGGATCGATGCGATGCCCGGAGACAGCCAGCCGCAGAGGACGGTGCCCGCGATTGCGCCAACGCAGATGAAACAGATGATCTGCGCTGCGTGAATCCGACCGGCTATCGTAAGGTCAGGCTGATTCGAGGGTTGGCTGGTTGGTTGCTTCAAGTAACGTCGACAATGCGAATTTTCGTATCCAGGTATCTTGACTATACGAGGCCGCGCGGTCAATTTCCGGGAACAGCGGCCCAGAATCTTCCCCCCCAACCAGCGTGTCGCGATTGTCTGGGATGTGACAATCTTCTAGGGTAAACCCTGCAATGCGCCCTAGTCTCCCAGGCAGATAATTGAATCGAAGATCCGTCGTTCACGGTGTCATAGCGCAAATGGCTCCCTTTCAGTTCATACAGTGTTTGAAATCTATCACTACTGTATGAAGTGAAAAGAGGGCAATGCAGGTGCTTAAAGGCTCGCGATGCTGATAAATCCGCGTGTAGTATTGGGCGACGTTCGCACAAACCGTAAGCGCCCTCATGAGTGTTCCGACTCCACTGCCGACTGATCGCCTTCCGGCACAGTTTTACTACCTTGATCACTTTCACACCGCGTTGTTGTGCCTTAAGGAACGCTACGGAGATCTGTTATCGCGCACGGAAAGCGAATTCATCGCGGAGTTTTTTAGCCTGCCGCGTGCTTCACAGGCATTGTTGGTGCGCTTGATCATGCGCCGCGGTCAGCGATTTCGGGCGACGAAGATACGATATCCAGAGGTTGGGCCTATCGACGCAGCTTTCAGTGCATTGATCGATCTTAACTGGGTGGACCCGAATCCGTTGCTGTCGATCGATGACCTGCTGAAGTTGATCACCCGCGCGGAGATCGCGGAGCTCTTCAGCGATCTGCCGGCGAGCCTCACGAAACCACAAGTGCACGCGCTGCTGCGGGAGAACCATACCGAGGCGCGTTCGTTCGAGGAATGGCGCGGCAACGTGAACGAACGCGTGTACTGGGTGGCCATATCGCCGCTCTGCGCACAGTTACGAATATTGTTCTTTGGTAACTTTCGCCAGGAATGGTCGGAGTTTGTGCTGGCGGATTTAGGCATCTTCAAATATGAGGTCGTACCCTTCTCGAAGGACTCCCGGGCCTTCCGCACGCGACGTGATATCGAAGATTTTTATGCCCTATATGACTGCCGGCGGCGCCTATATGAGGAGGAGCCGCTGCAAGGGGTTTTGGCACATGTGCCTAAAGTTCCCCTGCAACACGAGTGGCTGGAAGGCCGCCGGGCGAAATTGCTATTTCAGATCGCCCGAAAGATCGAGCGTAACGGCGACAGGGAAGCTGCGCTGACAATCTATATGGATTGCCGTTATCCCGGCGCCCGGCTGCGCGCCATTCGGAGCCTCGAAGTCGCGGGCCGGCACCGTGCGGCGTTTGAGCTAGCAACCCGGGCGCGAGAACGCCCTGAAAGCGGCGCAGAGGCGCAAAAACTCGAACGCGTCGGGAAACGCCTCGAGCGAAAGGTGGGTATGCCGGGGACATCCCGCCGGGTCGTGGCTCGCCCCGAACGTATCGATTTGATCGTGCCTCCACCCTCAAGCGGAGAATCCGTCGAGCAGGTCGCGGGTAAGCATTTGGCCCGAAGTGATGGGCCCGTGTACTACGTCGAAAACGGCTTGATCAATTCGCTTTTTGGGCTGCTGTGCTGGGAGGCGATCTTTGCCCCTGTCAGCGGCGCCTTTTTTCATCCGTTCCAATTCGGGCCTATGGATTTATTCAGCCCGACCTTTCGCGTTCGTCGAGCCCCCGCATTTGAAGCATGCTTCGAGGCTTTGGAAGCAAACACCTACGCGGCGCGTATCAGGCAAACCTTCATTGCAAAAAACGGCACGCAGTCGCCGTTCGTCACGTGGGGCCTGCTCAACGATGAATTGCTGGAGCACGCCCTGACTTGCATTCCGGCCGTCGACTTACGTGGGTTTTTTGAGCGTCTGTTGGACAATTTTGCGGAAAATCGCAGTGGGCTGCCTGACCTCGTGCAATTGTGGCCGGCTGAGCGACGCTATCGGATGGTCGAGGTCAAAGGACCGGGCGATCGTCTGCAGGACAATCAGTTGCGGTGGATGGAGTTCTGTTCGCGTCGTCACATCTCGGTGGCTGTCTGCCATGTGCGCTGGGCAGAATCGCTGTGAGTTTTCCGGTCTCGGTGAAAGCGCTGTGTCATTTCACGGCGAAGAAGGGCGATCTGGACCGGCGATTTACGCCGGCACCCAGTGCCCAGGAGGGCGTCTGGGGCCATGCGCAAGCGGCCGCGCGACGCGGAGCGACTTACGACACCGAGGTGGCTTTGAGTGGCACCGAAGCATCCCTTACCGTTCGTGGGCGAGCCGACGGCTACGATGCGGCCCTGCGGCGCATCGATGAGTTCAAGACTTTTCGCGGCGACCTTGCGCGTATGAAGGGGAATCACCGCGCTCTTCATTGGGCACAGCTTAAAACCTATGGCGCTCTACTTTGCCGGCGTGACGAACTGACTCATCTCGATTTGGCGCTGGTGTATTTCGACATCGATTCTCAGGAAGAAACGGTCCTGACGGAACGCATCGAGGCCGAAGTTCTCGATGCTCGCTTTGCCGAAGCCTGTGCGCAATTCTCGACGTGGGCACATCACGAGACGGCTCATCAGGTCGCACGAAATGCCGCCTTGCTTGGCCTTCAATTTCCGCATGCCAATTTTCACGCCGGCCAACGACTGCTGGCGGAGGCGGTCTACAAAGCGGCGTTGCGCAAGCAATGTGTTTTGGCGCAGGCACCCACCGGAATCGGCAAGACGGTGGGCACGCTCTTCCCCATGCTCAAAGCCATGGCGCAGGGTAAACTCGACAAGATTTTCTATCTCGCCGCGAAGTCTACCGGGCGACAGACGGCGCTTGAGGCGACGCAGTTGCTTAAAGCCTCGAAGCCCGGCTTGACGCTGCGCGTGCTCGAGCTCGTGGCGCGCGAGAAAGCCTGCGTCAACCCCGAGCGGTCCTGCCATGGCGAATCATGTCCGCTGGCCAGAGGCTTTTACGATCGTCTGGACGCCGCGCGCACCGCCGCCGTGACCGTAGGGCACATGGACCAAGCCGCGCTTCGTAACGTCGCCGCCACGCACCAGGTCTGCCCCTATTACTTAAGCCAGGAACTGGTGCGCTGGGCGGATGTGGTGATCGGCGACTACAATTATTATTTTGATGCGGGCGGGCTTCTCTTCGGACTCGCAACCGAAAATGACTGGCGCGTGGGCCTGCTGGTGGATGAGGCGCATAACCTGATAGAGCGCGCGCGGGCCATGCATACCGTAACACTCGAGGAATCTGACTTGAGGGCGGCTATGAGTAAGGCGCCCGCACCAATCAAGCGCGCTCTGATGCAGTTGGCGCGTCGCTGGACGGACCTCTGCGATGCGCAAACAGCCGATTATTGCGTGCTCGACAAATTGCCCGCCCCGTTCTTGACGGCCCTTAAGCAAGCCGTCATGAGCTTGAGTGAGTTTGCCGCCGATCAGATTGAATTGCTGGGCGAGGAGCTGGAGCGATTCTATTTCGATGCGCTGCGTTTCTGCCAACTCGCGGACGAGTTTGCCGAGCACTCGATCATGGATATTGCGGATACCAGGATCTGCATTCGCAATGTCATTCCGGCACCGTTTCTCAAAAGGCGTTTCGCGATAGCCCACGCCTGTATTTTGTTTTCCGGCAGCTTAAATCCGCCTACTTTCTATTGCGATTTGCTCGGTCTTCCCGACGACACAGTTTTTCTCGACGTACCCTCCCCTTTCAATTCTGAACAACTCTCCGTGCGAGTCGTCGGCGATATTTCAACCCGCTGGAACAACCGGCGTGCATCATTGTTACCCATTGCGACATTGGTGGCCGCGCAATACACGGCACAGCCCGGGAACTACCTGGTTTTCTTAAGCAGTTTCGAGTATCTACAGGACGTCTTCACAGAATTCTCCGGTTGCTACCCATTAATTCCTGCCTGGCGGCAGCATCGCTCCATGAGTGAAACCGATCGTTGCGAGTACATTTCTCGATTTACACCCGATGGCTCCGGGATCGGCTTCGCGGTATTAGGCGGCGCCTTCGCCGAGGGAATCGATCTGACCGGCGACCGGCTCATCGGTGCATTCATTGCCACTCTGGGCCTGCCGCAGGTTAATGCGATCAATGAGGCGATTTCCGATTCGTTGCAGCAGAATTTCGGAGTCGGTTACGAATATACCTACCTCTATCCGGGGCTGCAGAAAGTGACGCAGGCAGCCGGGCGCGTGATACGTTCCACCTCCGACCGGGGAACGCTCTACTTGATCGATGAAAGATATTTGCGGCCAGAGGTCAGCCGGCATCTTCCGCGATGGTGGAAACCGCAGGTATGGAAAGCCGCCCGAGCTCGCAAGGCTGCCGAAGCGGCACTGCTGCCTCGAAGGCCGCGCTCTTAGCGAGACCCCACGAGCGGCTATTCTCCACGGCATTAGTATCCGTATCCTAGATCCTCGATTTCAGTAACTCGTCCGTCGACAAAATGGATGCGCTCCATGAGCCGGTCGGGTCCAACATTGTAGGTCCAGGTTTCGATCTTTACGCGAGTTGCCGATCCCGCAATTGTATTTGGTTCGCCTAGCGTCGGTGCTAACACGGACATGGCGATTGAGAGGCTCTCTATTATTGATATATGCTAACGCACTGATGGTCGGATTTCTCAAGCGCACCGCCGCCGCCGCCACACGGCCACGCCCAGCAACAATCCGGCGCCAATCACAACCGGATAATTACCGAGCCGCGCATACGGAGTGAGGCCTGTCATCGGCTGCACGTCCGCTCGTAGGACGCCCTGTTGGAACTGCGGCAGGCGCGCGGTGATCTGGCCATGCGGCCCGATGGCGGCGGTGATGCCATCGTTCGCGGCAACTACCATGTAGCGTCCGGCCTCGAGCGCGCGCATGCGAGCGATCTGTAAATGTTGCGGTGTGGCGGTGGAATTGCCGAACCAGGCGTTGTTGGTGACGTTAATCAGCAGAGTCGCCTCGCGCAATACCCGCAGTTGCTGACTGCCGAACGCGTCCTCGTAGCAAATCGTCACGCCGAGTTTCTGCCCGGCGGCGCTCAAGATGGGCTGGCGCTTGTCCCCTGGTGTGAAGTCCGTATATGGAAGGCTCATCAGCCGCATCCAGGAACGGACGAACGCCGGCACCGGGAAGTACTCGCCGAAAGGCACCAAGTGGCGCTTGTAGTACCAGCCGCTGCCGGAATCGCTCAATACCAATAGCCCGTTGTAGTATTGGTTGGTTGACGGCTCGTAGTTCACCAATCCAATGGCAAATTCGCTGCCGTGCATGCGTCCGAGTTCCTGCAAGCGCCGCAGGTAATCGGTGATTTCGCCGGCGGGCTCCGGTATCGCCGACTCCGGCCAGACGATGAGTTTTGCGCCCCACGCGTCGGCCGTGAGTTGCGAATACCGTGTCATGGTCTCTTCCAGGTTCTTCGCCAGCCACTTCTGATCCTGTGGTACGGCGCCTTGCACGGCGGCTATCGACAGCGGGGCGCCGGCAGCGTGGGTCCAATTGTGACGCGCGAGCAGCGCGCCACCGCCGAACAACACGACCACGGCCGCGAGCGCGGCGAAACGACGTAGCGCAGTGATACTCGGCAGGAACATCACATTGAGCGCGACCGCGATGGCGACCGCGGCCCACGTCACACCGTACACACCGAACAGCGGCGCCCACCCTTTGAGAGGCGAATCGGTCATCGCATAGCCTAAGGACAGCCACGGAAAGCCGCTCAACGCCCAGCCGCGCAGCCATTCGAGCAGCACCCAGAGCACCGGCAACACCAGCCAAGCTCGCGTTGCACCGGCTTTGAGCCAGTAGCGATTGGCCAAATAACACAGCGCCGCCGAGTACACCGCCATCAACGCGACCAGTGCAGCCTGCAAAAACAGGGTCAACCAAATCGGTACCAAGCCGATGACGTGCAGGCAGGTGTACAGCCAATACGTGCCGAATGCGAACAGGCCGACGCCGAACGCGGCGCCGGTCCAACCCGCGCGGCGCGGCGGCAGCCCGCGGATCAAGGCGATCAGCGCGGCCGGTGCCAGTATGGCGATCGACCAGACGCCGAACGGCGCGAAGGCAAGATTAAGCGCGGAACCTACGGCGAACGCCGCCGCCAGCCGCCACAGGGCCTGTTTCTGCTGCGCGGCGGAAGGGCCGCGCGTATCGGGGTTCAAGGAGTGAACTCGTCGGAGACGGGCGGCTCGAACTCGGTTGGCGTGATGACGCGCAGCACATCGATGCGGCGGCGATCGGCGCGCAGGACTCTAAACTCCAGTGCACCGACTTGAATGGTTTCTCCGCGGCGCGGCAACCGCCCGAACTCCTGCATCAGCAGGCCGCCGATGGTGTCGTATTCCTCGTCTGAGAACGCGGTGCCAAAGTAGTGATTGAAGTCGGCGATCGGCGTGAGCGCGCGCACGGTGAATTCCCTGGCACCTTCCTTGCGTATCGTCTGATCATCCTCGACATCGTGTTCGTCGTCGATCTCGCCGACGATTTGCTCGATGACGTCCTCGATGGTGACCAGTCCGCACACCCCGCCATACTCATCGACCACCATGGCGATATGATTATGGCTGCGGCGAAATTCCTTGAGCAGGACGTTCAGACGTTTGCTCTCTGGGACGAACACCACCGGACGCATGTATTCGCGAATTTCGAAACTCTCATCGCCCGCGGCCTGCAGACGCAGTAAATCTTTCGCCAGCAGGATGCCGAGAATTTGATCGCGATCTTCGCCGATCACCGGAAAGCGCGAATGTCCGGATTCGACTACGAGCGCAACGAGCTTCTCGGGTGACTCGTCGCGCTCGACGAACACCATTTGCGAGCGCGGCACCATAATGTCGCGCACCTGCATGTCCGCCACCGCCAGCACGCCCTCGAGCATGACCAAGGCGTCACCGTCGAACAGGCCGCGCTCGCTGGCTTCGCGCAAGTCCTCGATGAGTTCGGCGAGATCGCGCGGCTCACCCGTCATGGATTGGGTAATGCGCTTTAACCAGCGGCCTGTGCTGCCGCCTTGGGGTTGCTCTGACATGCGGGCTTTAGGATACTCGATCAGCGATACGGGTCAGAAAACCCAAGCTGATCAAGGATTTGAGTCTCTCGTGCCTCCATTTCAGCGGCCTCTGCGGGACGCTCGTGGTCGAATCCCAGCAGGTGCAGCGCACCGTGAACGGTCATGTGCGCCCAATGCGACCGCAGGTTTTTTCCCTGCGCCAGCGCCTCGCGAGCCACGACCGGCGCGCAGATGACGAGTTCGCCGAGAAAATATCGGCCGTCGGGCGCCGCGCCGACGCCGCCGAACGACAGAACATTGGTCGCGCGGTCCTTGCGCCGGTAGCGCGCGTTCAAGCGGCGGCTGCGAGCCAGACCTACGACCCGAACGGATAGCACCAAGGAGCGCGGCCTGTGTTTAAGTCCCGCGGGAACCTTGACCGCCGCCACCAGCACCGCCGTTGCCCAGCGGGCCAATAGCCGCGCGCTCGGCACCCAGGGCTTGCGCGCCGCAAAGCTCACGTCGAATTCTAGGCGCACCGCAGGCATCAGGCACCGTCGTCGGGGGTGTTCGCTTCGTACGCCTGAACGATTCTCTGCACCAACGGATGGCGCACCACGTCCCGCGAGCTGAACATGGTGAACGCGATGCCGCGCACACCTCGCAATATGTTGATCACCGTGCGCAGGCCGGATTGTTTGGAACTCGGCAAGTCGACTTGCGTGATATCGCCGGTGACCACGGCCTTGGAGCCGAAGCCGATCCGAGTCAGGAACATCTTCATTTGCTCATTGGTTGTATTTTGCGCCTCATCCAATATCACGAATGAATCGTTGAGCGATCGGCCGCGCATGAATGCCAGAGGCGCCACTTCGATGACATTGCGCTCGATCAGCTTGGCGACCCTCTCGAAGCCCATCATCTCGTACAGCGCGTCGTACATGGGACGCAGGTAGGGATCGACCTTCTGCGACAAATCGCCCGGCAGAAACCCCAGACGCTCGCCCGCTTCCACTGCCGGGCGCACCAGCACGATGCGCCTGACTTTCTCCGATTGCAGTGCCTCCACCGCACAGGCCACGGCAAGGTAGGTCTTGCCTGTGCCCGCAGGACCGATGCCGAATGTCAGATCGTGGCCGCGGACATTGTTCAAGTATTCGGTCTGATTGGCGCCGCGGGCGCGCACGCTACCGCGCGCGGTGTGAACCTTGATCTCATCCGAATCCTTGACCGTATCCGCAGCGTTGTTGCTGTCCATATCCAGTTCTTGTAGAGCAATGTGCACGCGCTCGGAATCCACGGGTTCGCGCTGCGCCCGGGTATAAAGTCCCAGCAGCACCGTCTCCGCGCGCTGGGTGGCGGCGGGCAGGCCGATGATTTGGAATCGATTGCCGCGCCGCCTGACTTCCACGCCGAGCCTGGCCTCGATCTGATGCAAGTGGCCGTCAAGGGGACCGCACAGTTCCACCAATCGGATGTTGTCCGCAGGGGCGAGCAGCACGTCGCGGGTCATCGGTGCCGAACTCACGAAACCCCGTCGGTGGCCAAGCGCCCGCGCAAAGAGTTCGGCATGGCCTCAGTAATAATGACATCCGCAAAACTGTTGATGAGTGACATGGGTTGGGCCGCCGGGCCATCGAAATTCACCCAGCGATTATTGTCGGTTCGCCCCGCAAGTTGCTGGGGGTTGCGTTTGGCCGGCCGTTCGACCAGCACGCGCTGCCGGCTGCCGACCATGGTCCCGGAAATGGCGCGAGCTTGGCTGTTCAAGCGCTGTTGCAAGAGCTCAAGCCGCTGCTGCTTGAGTTCGTGCGGCACTTCGTCCGGCAGCGCCGCGGCCGGCGTGCCGGGCCTGCGGCTGTAGATAAAGCTGAACGACTGGTCAAAACCCACCTCGGCCACCAGATTCATGGTCGCGATGAAATCCTCGTCCGTCTCGCCGGGAAAACCGACGATGAGATCGGTCGAAATGCAGATGTCGGGCCGCACCGCACGCAGCCTGCGCAGCTTCTGCTTGTACTCGAGCACAGTATGCCCGCGTTTCATTGCAGCGAGAATTCGATCCGAGCCGCTCTGCACCGGCAGATGCAAGAAATTGTTGAGCTGCGGTACGTTGGCGTAAGCCTCGACCAGGCTGTCGTTGAAATCAAGCGGATGCGACGTCGTAAAGCGAATGCGCTCAACCCCGTCGACCCCGGCCACAAAATGAATCAGCGTCGCCAAATCCGTAATCGTGCCGTCGGCCGTAGGTCCGGCATAGGCATTCACATTTTGGCCGAGCAGCGTGATCTCGCGCACGCCACGTGCCGCCAACTGCTGCACCTCCTCGAGCACCTGTTCGAAGGGGCGGCTGATTTCCTCGCCTCGGGTGTAGGGTACGACACAGAAGGTGCAATACTTGCTGCAACCTTCCATGATGGAAACAAAGGCCGTCGCACCGCTCGCACGGGCCTGCGGCAGGTTGTCGAATTTTTCTATTTCCGGAAAGCTGACGTCGATTTGCGAGCGGCCGGAGTCCTTCAACCCTTGAATCATCGCCGGCAGGCGGTGCAGGGTTTGCGGTCCGAACACCAGGTCAACGAACGGCGCCCGCGCCGTGATGCCCTCGCCCTCCTGGCTCGCGACGCAGCCACCGACGCCGATCACCACATGCGGGCGCTGCTGCTTGAACTGCCGCCATTCGCCCAGCAGGGAAAATACCTTTTCCTGAGCCTTCTCGCGCACCGAACAGGTGTTGACCAGCAATACATCCGCCTCGGCGGGGTCATCTGTACGGGTCATGCCATGGGCAGTCTCGAGCACATCCCGCATCTTGCCGGAATCGTACTCATTCATCTGACAGCCGAAGGTTTTTATGTATAAAAGACCGGGCATTCTCTCGTCGTAGGCTCCCTGGGCAAAGGCCGTTAAGATACTAGGAACCATGGCAATACGCGAAGTTCTCAAAATGGGCGATCCGCGCCTGCTGGCAATCGCAGCTCCGGTGAGCGGATTTGGCACTCCCGAGCTCGAAAACCTGCTCACCGATATGCGGGACACCATGCGTAATCTCAATGGGGCGGGGCTCGCTGCACCGCAAATCGGGGCGGGCCGGCGTGTGGTGATTTTCGGCTTCGAAAGCAACCCGCGCTACCCGGAGGCCGATTCCGTCCCCTTTACCGTCCTGATTAACCCGGTTCTCACCCCGCTAGGCGATGAACAGGATGAGGATTGGGAGGGGTGCCTGTCTGTGCCCGGGATGCGTGGATTGGTGCCTCGCTATCGCACCCTGCGCTACACCGGGCGAGATGCAGCCGGGGTGGCCCTTGACCGCACGGTGAGCGGCTTTCATGCGCGTGTCGTACAGCATGAAGTCGATCACCTCGATGGCATTCTGTATCCGCGACGAATTCGAGATTTGACCCAGTTCGGCTTCAACGACGCCCTGTTTCCCGGCGAGGATTTCCAGGACGATTGACTAGCCGCCAAGGAGCTGTTGGCGCCGGTAGACGGCCAATTTGCTGTGCGTGTACGCCGCCACATTGCCCATAAAGGCCTCCTGCGACTCGTTCGAGCGGCGCAGCAGGGCGGCAAATTCTGCCGGCGGTAACGCCGGGCTGAAGTAGTAGCCCTGATATTGATCACACCCCAGGCTTTTTAATAGTTCAAGCTGCCCCTGGGTCTCGACCCCCTCGGCGACCACTTTGAGCCGCAAGCTGTGCGCAAGGGAGATGATCGCGCGCACGATGCAGGCATCATCGGGATGAGAGAGAATTTCACTGATGAAGCTGCGATCTATTTTGAGCTTATCGACAGGAAAGCGGCGCAAGTAACTCATGCTCGAATACCCGGTCCCAAAATCGTCCACCGACACGAGCACCCCCATCTGACTCAACTTCTCGAGGATTACGACCGAGCCTTCCGCGTCGCTCATGACGGTGCTCTCGGTCAGTTCTACCTCAAGGAACCGCGGATCGAGCGCCACGGCGTCGAGCGCCTCGCGGATGGTGGCCAAGAGGTCCCCGTGTCGGAACTGCGTCGGGGATAGGTTAACTGCCACTCGTATCGGCGCGAGACCCTCGATTTGCCAGGCGCGGGTCTGTCGACAGGCCTCGCGCACCACCCATTCCCCAATCTCGCCAATGAGTCCGGATTCTTCGGCGAAAGGGATGAATTCTGCAGGAGGTATGAGACCGCGCTCCGGATGTCGCCAACGAATCAACGCCTCCGCGCTGTGGATTCTCCCGCTCGCCATGTCGACTTTCGGTTGATAGTGCAGCTCGAGCTGCCCCAAGAGAAGCGCCTCACGCAACGACTTCTCGAGCGGCGACTTCGCGTGAGTCGTGCGCTTCATGGTCTGTTGCAGCTTCTCAACTTCAGCCTGAGCCTCCTTGAGCGCCGTGACATCGGTAATGACGCCGACGAACCCCTCGACGCCCGGGGCCACGATCGGCACCACGGACTCGGTAAGAATTCGGATGGCGCTCGTCGGGGATCTCGCACGCCACTGGAACTGGAGCGCCCGCGGCCGGCAGCAAAAGTCCGCCCAGGCCGCCTGCATGCGCTTCCGATCGTCCGGATGTACCGCGTGTGTCCACTCATCGAGACTTTGATGCGGCGCCAATTCAAACAGGGCGCGATACGCGGGGTTGGCGTAAGTCAAGCGCCCGGTTTCGTCCGCGTGGTAAATGGCCACCGGCGCACTGTCGGCCAAGGCGGTCATAAAAATCAGCGCCGCCCCCGCGTGGCCGGCTACAGCATCGTCTCTGATCATCGTCGAACCCATATCGCACACTCGCAACGTCATTTGACGCCTGATCCGCCACTACTCACGTTGTCGGCGACTCCATCGTGACAATTAACGAGCATCGAAGAAAACATAGTGGTGTGCTGAGTCACGAATTGCGAAGATGCAGGAGAACATCAGGAAAACCCTTAAGGAAAGGAAGACAACGTTTAGGAAAATTATGTGGCAATCAAAACCCAGGAACCCAAGGCTCTCGCCTCGAGCGGTGAACGCGCGCTGCTGCGGCGCGTTTCGTGAACACCGATCTCATAAAGGCAGGTATCTAGGGCGCGGAATCAACTATGGCTGGCTCCGGAGCAGCTCGGTGACTTGCTCGGTCGGTAAGGGCTTGTTGAAATAGAACCCTTGTACTTCATCGCACGCGTGCAATCGCAAGTAGTCGGCCTGGTCTTTCGTTTCCACGCCCTGGGCGACAACGGTCAAGCTTAAGCTTCGGCCCATTGCGATAATGGCATCTGCTAGATCGTGCTTCCCGGCGTTTGGATCAGCGGACGCATCCGCGGCCACATCGCGGATAAAGGAACGATCGATCTTGATGCTGTCGAGGGGAAACCGACGCAGGGTAGAAAGCGAGGAATAGCAAGTTCCGAAGTCATCCACCGCAATCTTGATTCCGATGGCTTTAAGTCCCGCCATGATATGCAAAGTTTTGTCGACGTTCTGGATCAACAGACTCTCGGTGATTTCCAGTTCAAGTAACTGTGGGGGCATATGCGTGTCGCGCAGAATGTCGGCAATGTCCTTGAGCAGATTGTCGTCGGAGAACTGGCGCGCCGTGAGATTCACCGCCATGCTCAATGCGGGAATTCCTTGGGCAGCCCAAGCCACATTCTGAAGACAGGCGGTCTTCAGCACCCATTTCCCGATGGGCACAATGAGCCCCGTTTCCTCCGCGATGGGTATGAACTGCATCGGCGCGACCATACCTAAATCCGGGTGCTGCCAGCGCAGCAGTGCTTCCATGCCGGTGATGCGCCCGCTCGCTATATCCCGCTTGGCCTGGTAGTAGAGCAGAAATTCCTGCCGTTCGAGCGCGTGCCGCAGGCTGGATTCCAAGGTAAGACGCTCTAAGGAATTGGCGTTTAGCTTCTCGGAGTAAAATTGGTAGTTATTCTTGCCTTCTTCTTTCGCCTGATACATTGCAATGTCGGCGTGTTTGGTGAGCGTCTGTTCATCCTCTCCGTCCTCAGGATAGGTGCAGATCCCGATGCTCGCCGTGACCCTAAATTCCTGCCCCCTCAGCACACATGGCTGCGCCAGCGCCGTCAGGATTTTCTGTGCGACGATTTCTGAGTGCTGGCCCGTTTCCAATTCCGGCAGCAGCACCACGAATTCGTCGCCCCCTAAGCGCGCGACGGTGTCGCTGTCCCGCACACAGTTCAGCAGCCGCCGTGCGACCTCTTGCAGTAAAATGTCGCCCGCCTCGTGGCCCAAGGTATCGTTGATCTGTTTGAAACGATCAAGGTCGAGGAACAACACGGCGAGGTGTCGCTGGTGCCGATGCGCCGACTTAATGGCGCGCATGAGAAGCTTACTAAACAAACTGCGGTTCGGTAAGCTGCTTAAACCGTCGTGATAGGCCAAGTATTCCACCCGCTCGGCATGGGCTATAGTCGCGGCGCCTTCCCGCCGCCGGCTCTGTAATAGTTGCCAACTTAAGCGCCCGAGAAGCCCGGCCAGCAAGACAACCACCGCGCTCGCGATGCCAGCGCGCTCTAAATAAACTTGTGCGCGGTGAGAAACGGTGGCGAGTTGCTCTTCGGCGGAGAGTCCGACCACCACTGCCAGGGGAAATTCATAGAGTTCCCGGGCGCTTGTGTAGCGACGCGCGTGATCCCAGGGATTCATCGTGAGTGACACCACCGCATCCTCATCCCCCGTGCTGGGCAGCACCACCGAGGCGTAAACAACAGCGTCCCCCGCGCTGACCGCATCCCCTGAGCGCCTTACACGAAACCGGCCATCCGTACCGAGCAGGCCCAGCACGCCGTGTTTGCCCAGTTTCGAGGGGTCATAGGTGCTCACAAAGTATGCCGCGTCGACGGCTACGGTCACAATGCCGTTGAAGGAACCATCTTGAGCGTTCAGGCGGCGGCTGAATCGCAAGATCCAATCGCCCGATTGCGGGTCACGGCGCGATCGATCGACCCAAATCCCGTGATTGTCATCCGGCGGATGATCGCGCAAGGTCGCAAAGTACGCTTGATCGGTCACGCTGCCCGGTTGAGCTGCGCCGGTGGTCGCGACAACAGCGCCACGGGCGTCGACGAGGGTCACGACGAACACAAGAGTCGAGGGAAGCAGCGCCCGTTCCCCCAGATCGGCCAGTGCTCGTCCGCCGCCCCTGATCTGCGCTGCGTATTGCACGACTTTGAGGGTCTGGTCGATTTCGTGAAGCGCGCGCAGGACCTGTGATTCATAGGTCCCGAGCAGCTCGCGCGCGGAGGCGATCACTGCGTTTTGCGCATCGGCACGCTCGACGTTGATAAGACGAATCGTCCCACTCCAGAGCGCGCTCATTATCAAGAGCGCTATGAGGGGAAATAGCACCACCGGCTCGGTGACGTGGGCAAGCGCGGCCAGAACCATGGCGCCCGCGCTGCGCCGCGCCACCCGTGCATGCATCGCGGTGGTGTCCTCGAAGGAATTGGTCAATGCGGTCATCGAGAAGCAGCTTACGCGCACTCGTGACGTCGGATTTGAGTGATGTTGAGCATTGGGGAGTAACGCACAGACTTAAGTGGCGCGGATGTGGATGAATAGTCAATGTCGATCTTTCATTCGTTAAGGGTTTTCACCACAGGGCTCGTTGCCGCGCTGCCGGCAATTGGTTTGCCCTCAGTTGGCGCCGCTGCTGCGGGCCTCAATGCCGCACTCAATGGCATTCTGAGATCTATCGCCACTCATAGGACAATTTCAATAGGTAAGCACTGGGACTTTGTGAAGAATGTCCACCTTAAAGTGCCATTCGACCATAGTCGCCTGAGCGCCGACTCCGTGGGCACAGAGATAAACGTGTAACCGGGCTTTCAGCCGGGCACTTTCTAAATGCATACGCTTCAGGGCTCGCGAATGACAACTCCTTTGGGGCTCGCCGCTCTAGCATTGGTTTCGTCCATGGCGGCCGCCCCAGCAATAGCCGACGGTAATTTCGCGGATATGTTGAGCTACAGTGGATTCGGCACAGTGGGACTTGCGCGAAGCGACACCGAACAGGCGGTCTGGGTACAAAATATACAAACCTTCGGAGCCACGAATAAAAACTTCGATTACAGGACGGACAGCAAATTGGCCGTGCAAGGCACAATAGCTCCGGCGCAATGGCTCTCCGGAACAGCGCAGGTGCTCACCGAGGAACGGTACGGGCCCGGAATGTCCACGCAATTCGAATGGGCCTTTGTGAAAGTGAAGCCGTTGCCCGATCTGAGCGTGCGCGCTGGAAGAATGGAACTCCCCACGTTCTTGATATCAGATACCCGGAATGTAGGCTATGCGAATCTCTGGTTGCGTGCCCCCGACGAGGTGTACGGGCAACCGATTTTCGACGTTTACAATGGTTACGACGTGACTTACCAGCACGACGTTGGCCCTTACCCAGTGTCTTTCAATGTACTCGCCGGAACCTCGGTAAGCGAAACCGCACTGGCCCCCGGCGTGCAGCGTCGAATCATCGGGCACAAACTGCTCGGTTACAACGCCACCCTGGATCTGAACGGCATCACTATTCGGGTCAGTCGTATCACCACCGATCGCACGCACGAAGAGTACGGTATCACCTACCCTGCACTGAGTTGGTCTTTCGACAGCGTCGGCGTGATTTACGACCGGCGCAATATCGTACTCCAGAGCGAATTCATCGAAAGACGCACCAGCAACCCCTCGATAAACGTCAACGGCATGTATTTGTTGGGCGGCTATCATCTCGGGAAATGGACGCCCTATGTCATGTATTCCCGTGGAGAAACGCTCGGCGGCGGCAACGGCACCGTACCGTTTGCGAGCATGCACGTTGTAACCGGCGGCGCACGTCTCGACGCATTTAGAAACGTCGATTTCAAGGTGCAAATAGAGCATGCCGCAGCCTATCAAGGCGGTACCCCATTCGAAAATCAAAGTGCCACATTCGGTAATGTTGGGAACGTGTTCAGCTTTGTCGTCGACTTCGTGTTTTAAGGTCCACCCATGACGCGCTTACATCAGATGTTTGTCGCCTTGGCTCTTGGAATTGGATCCACGTTGGCGGCGGCGGCGGAAGTGGTGGTGATCGTTAACCCGACGAATACGACTACCAGCATGACGGTCGATCAGGTGCAGGAGATATATTTGGGCAAGACCACAACGCTACCTGCAGGCGGGTATGCCAGCGCCGTGGACCTCGCGAACGGTTCGCCCACACGGGATGCCTTCTATCAGAAGGCCACCGGTAAATCGAGCGCACAGGTCAAGGCTGTCTGGACACGTTTGCTGTTCTCGGGAAGGAACACACCGCCCAAGGCCCTGGGTACCTCAGCCGAGGTGAAGAAATTTGTCGCGTCCAATCCCAATGGCATCGGATACATCGAGAAGTCTGCCGCCGATTCGTCTGTGAAAGTCGTGCTGACACTACCGTAAAACAATTGCTATCCGTCGCAATGTAGAATGGTTGGGATGCCAATCGGCAATCACACGGAGTCACCATGCCCACATCATTTGTCCTCAACGGCAATCCAACCACTTTGGACGCCGATCCCAACATGCCCTTGTTGTGGGCCATTCGCGAGGTGGCCGGCCTGCCCGGAACCAAATTCGGCTGCGGCATGGCGCTGTGCGGCGCGTGCACGGTACACATGGACGGCAAAGCCATCCGCTCCTGCGTTACCCCGCTGTCGACCGCCGCCGGCCGCAAGATCACGACCATCGAGGGACTGGTGACGACACCCGCGAAGGCCGTGCAAGCGGCCTGGGTCAAGCTTCAGGTACCCCAGTGCGGCTACTGTCAATCGGGGCAGATCATGTCTGCCACGGCGCTGCTGGAAGCGAATCCAGCGCCCAGCGACGCCGATATCGACAGCGCCATGAGCGGCAACATCTGCCGCTGTGCCACGTACAACCGCATTCGCGCCGCCATCCACGCGGCCGCCGACTCGATCAAGGTATAAGCCATGACTGCCAAATCTCTTGACGCATTGCCGACTCGCCGCGATTTCCTTAAGAGCGCGGGTACCGTCGGTGCCATCGCATTCACCATCGGATTCGAATGGGCGGGCTCCGCGCGCCGTTCTCTGGCGGCTCCCGTTTCTCCCGGCGTCGGCGCCACCTTTACCCCGAATGCCTTCCTCCGCATCGGTGCGGACAATAGTGTCACCGTCATCGCCAAACACGTCGAGATGGGTCAGGGCGCCTACACCGGCATCGCCACGGTGGTCGCCGAAGAACTCGATGCCGATTGGGCGCGAATCCGGATTGAAAGCGCACCCGCCGACGCGAAGCGCTACGCCAATCTGGCCTTCGGGACCATCCAGGGAACGGGCGGCAGCTCTGCCATGGCCAATTCCTGGAGTCAGCTGCGCGAAGCGGGCGCCAAAGCTCGCGCCATGCTGCTGGCCGCGGCGGCCAAGGAATGGAAGGTACCCGTGGCCGAACTGACGGTGGAGCAAGGCACGGTGTTCCACGCCGCCAAGAAACGCCAAGCCGCCTTCGGCGCATTGATCGCGACGGCGGCGACCCTGCCCGTTCCGGACACCGTGCAGCTCAAGGACCCCAAAGACTTCAAGTTGATCGGTCGCCACGCACCGCGAGTCGATGCAGCGGCGAAATCCGACGGCACCGCGCAATTCACCATTGATGTTGCCCTGCCCGGCATGCTGGTCGCACTGTTGCAGCGTCCGCCCCTGTTCGGCGCCACCGTGAAATCTTTCGACGCGGCGCCCGCCGCCGCAGTGCCGGGCGTGGTCAAGGTGCTTCAGGTCCAGGGCGGCATCGCCGTGGTTGCGAAGAATTTCTGGGCGGCCAAGCAGGGTCGCGACGCCCTCGTCATTCAGTGGGACGACTCCAAGGCCGAGAAGCGCAGCAGCGCCGAACTGCTGGACGAATACCGGCGCCTGGCCGATCAGCCCGCCGCTTCTGCACGCAAGGAGGGTGATGCGGCGCAGGCCATCAAGAACGGCGCGCACAAATTATCCGCCACCTATGAGTTTCCGTACCTGGCGCACGCCCCCATGGAGCCGCTCGATGCAGTTGTGAAGCTCACCGCCAACAGCTGTGAAATCTGGGCGGGAGATCAATTCCAGACCATCGACCAAGCTAACGCTGCGCACACTGCGGGATTGGATCCGCAGCAGGTTAGCATTCACACCCTGTATGCCGGCGGCAGCTTCGGCCGGCGCGCCAACGTGGGTTCCGATTACATCGTCGAGGCCGTATCGATTGCCAAGGCGTACGGCGCCGACGGCACTCCGATCAAGTTGCAATGGACGCGCGAAGACGACATCCGCGGCGGCTTGTACCGGCCCATGTACTTCCACAAGATGGAAGCCAGCCTGGACGACAAAGGTCAGCTCAACGGCTGGCGTCACGTCATCGTCGGCCAGTCCATCATGGCCGGCGGAGCGTTTGCGGGGATGATCAAGGACGGCGTCGACCCCACCTCCGTGGAAGGCGCTTCCACCATCGCCTATGCCATACCGAACATCTCAGTCGACCTCGCGACGACCAAGACCGGCGTGCCGGTGCTGTGGTGGCGTGTGGTCGGCAGTTCGCACACCGTCTATGCCGTCGAGACATTCATCGACGAGGTGGCGCATGCAGCGGGGCAGGACCCCTTTGCCTTCCGGCGCAAACTCCTCGAGCACCAGCCGCGGATGAAGGCGGTGCTGGAACTCGCGGCCGACAAGGCGGCCTGGGGCACGCCGCTGCCGCCCGGCAAGGGGCGCGGCATCGCCGTGACCGAAGCATTCAAAACCTTTGTCGCCCAAGTCGCGGAAGTCAGTGTCGACAAGAACGGCCAAGTCAAAGTGGATCGGGTGGTGTGCGCGGTCGATTGCGGCACGCCGATCAACCCGGACATCATCGCCGCTCAAATGGAAGGCGGCATCGGTTTCGGTCTCGGGGCGGCTCTCTATGGGGCGATTACATTGAAGGAAGGCCAGGTCGAACAGGACAATTTCAATGGCTACCGTGTGCTGCGCATGAATGAAATGCCGCGGGTGGAAGTGCACATCGTGCCGTCGGCAGAAGCGCCCACCGGTGTGGGAGAGCCGGGGGTCGCGCCATTAGGCCCCGCCGTCGCCAACGCCATCTTCGCCGCCACAGGCAAGCGCAACTATGTGCTGCCGTTCTCCAAAGCCGGCTCCGCGTAGCACATCCCGCACGCCACCGGCATTAGAACGTCAGATAGTCCAATCGCGGGACACGCGAGAAGGCGCGCTCGCGCCCGACCAGCGTCGCCTCGTAGGCAATCGCCGTGCCTGCGATCCAAGCGTCGTTCTCTCCAAGGCGACGTGTTAGAGAGGTCTGCAAAAGCGCAGTCCGCCAAGCGATCATGCGGGACAGTTGTACAACGCGAAATGGACTTACAAAGGCGTTGAGGGCCACCGGATCGAGAAAACCCTCGGCAAATTCTCCGAGCGTTACGATACTGATCGCTGCCGGCATCGCGCGGCGGGCCATAAGCAGCGCCGACGCCGGACCTGGTCGCGCTTTCGCCAGCTCATCCTCGAACTCGATCAGGAAGCTGGTATCGAGCAGCAGCATCCTCAGTACCGTTTACGCCGCGGTCCCGCACCCTTTCCTTTGAATTCCTGCATCACATCATGCAATTCCCCTGCGGTGAGCGCAGGCCGTTCAGCAAACAAGCGTCGAATCACCCTTGAAAACGACTCGGTATGATCCTTCTTCTCCCGAGCAAGCAGCGTGTAGGCATCAGTTTCGATGGAAATAGTCTTGGTTGCCATACACAGACCATACACGAACTGTGTATCGTCGTCAAAATCGAAAAGCCTAGTGGCTGGGAGCCAAGCCGTCAGAGCGACGCCTAAGTGCTGAAAATAATCACGCCCCGGCCCTCGCGGCCGGCGGCGAGATCGGCAAAGGCCTGCGGCGCCTCGTCGATTGAATAGGTGCGCGTGATCAATTCGTCGAGTTTCAGCCGGCCGCCGCGGTACAGCCCGATCAGGCGCGGAAAATCCTGCGCCGGCCGCGCAGATCCATAGTAGCTGCCGGTCAAGGTCTTTTCGCTGAGCGCGACCTGTTGTGCACTCAGAGTGATCTGGTCCTTGGGGCCGGCGATCCCCACGATCACTGCGGTTCCGCCGCGGCGCAGGACTCCCCATGCTTGCTCGGAGATTTTGCCCATGCCAACGCAGTCGAAGGCATAATCCGCACCGCCGCCGGTGAGGTTGTACAGCGCCTTGCCGACGTTCTCCTGGCCGGTGACGTTGAAGGCGTGGGTCGCGCCGAATTTCTTCGCCAGCTCGAGCGTCCTCTCGCTGGTGTCGACCGCCACTATCATGCTGGCTCCCGCGATGGCGCAGCCCTGAATGGCGTTGAGCCCGACCCCGCCGCAACCGAACACCACTGCCACAGAGCCCGCTTCGACTCGCGCGGTGTTGACCACCGCGCCTACCCCCGTCATGACTCCGCAGCTGATCAGTGCCGCGCGATCCAACGGCATTTGCTTGTCGATCTTGACCACGTTATCGCTGTGCACGGTGGCGAATTCGGCCATGACCCCGCAGCCGCAAAACACATTGAGTGCGGCACCGGTGGAATCGCGCGTGCGCACGCTGCCGTCCGGCAGCGTGTACAAGGCCTGCAGCGATTGCACGCACAGCTGCGGGCGGCCGGTCTGACAGTAGTGACAGCGTCCGCACATGCTGACGAAGGAGCTGACCACATGGTCGCCGACCGCATAACGGCTGACTCCCTCGCCGACATCCGTCACCACCCCGGCACCTTCGTGCCCGAGTACCAGCGGCAGGGGATAGGCTATCGTGCCGTTGGTCGCCGACAGGTCGCTGTGGCACACGCCGCATGCCGCCAGTCGAAAGGTCACTTCACCGTGCCGCGGCGCCTCGACCTCGATCTCCTCGACTGCCGGCGGCTTGCCGATTTCGCGCGCCACCACCGCTTTGGTTCGTCGACTCACGCGCGGCTTAGCGCGGCGTAACGCTGTAGGTGAGTGTCGCTATCGCCGAATATCAGCGTTGCGGCGGTGAGCCGCTTGAACAGGTGACTGACTTTTAGTTCGTCTGTCATGCCCATGCCGCCGTGCAGCTGCACAGCCTGCTGGCCAATGAACCGCCCGGCCTGGCCAATCACCGCTTTGGCCGCCGACAAGGCGCGGCGCCGTTCACCGACATCCGCAGACGTGCAACGCAGCGCCGCGAGATAACTCATGGAGCGTGCCGACTCGAGATGGATGAGCATGTCGGCGATGCGATGCTGCAGCACCTGGAACCGGCCGATGGGCTGGCCGAATTGCTGGCGTTCGCGCACGTAGTCGACGGTGGCATCAAGCAGTGCCTGCATGACTCCCACCGCCTCCGCGCACAAGGCCGCAAGTCCGATGTCGAGAGCCGCTTCGATGGCGCCGAGCGCACCCCCTTCAGCTCCAAGCCGGGCGGCGACGGGCAGCTCCACGCCGTTGAGATACACATCGGCGGCGCGCTGGCCATCCACCGTGGGATAGGCATCCAGCGTCACGCCGGACGCCGCGCGTGGCACCAGAAACAGCGACACACCTTCCGCTTCTGCCGCCGCTCCTGTGGTGCGCGCCGAGATCAGCAGAAAATCGGCCGCGCCGGCGTGCATCACCACACCCTTGTGCCCCTCCAGCCGATATGTGTCGCCGCTACGAGGTGCGCGCGTGGTCACCCACTGGCTCTCGTAGCGCGAATTGCTTTCAAAGTGCGCCAGGACGGCGATTTTCTCTCCGCCGGCCATGCTGCTTAGCAACTTTCCGGCCGCGGGCCCAGCCGCGAATGCACTCAACACGGCGGTGGCGATGATGGCGCTGCTCAGCACGGGCTCGAGCACAAGGCTTCGGCCGCAGTCGCCCATCATGGCCAGCGTCTCCAATGGCCCAAATCCAAGCCCCCCGTGCTCCGCCGGCACGGTGATGCCAAGCACTCCTAAGTCCGCCAAGCCGCGCCATATCGAGGGCTCCCACCCCGCGGCTGACCGATTGATCGATTGATAGCGATCGAAGCCGTATTGCTCGCTCAAATAGCGTTCGACCGCCTCGTGCAATTGCCGCTGTTCGTCGCTGAATTCAAAGTTCAAGACTATCTCCTAGAGGCCGATCATCTTGGAGATGATGTTCTTCTGAATTTCGTTGGTGCCGCCGAAAATGGACAGCTTGCGCTGATTGAAATACGCGGCCGCCAGCGTCGCTGCGTACCGGGGTCCGGGCGATTCGCGCGTCGGATCGAACTGCCAACCGGCTTCCATGGCCTCGCGGCGAAACGGCAGCGCGTACGGACCCGCGGCGCGCATCAGCAGCTCGGAAATGCTTTGATGAATCTCCGTGCCTCGGATCTTGAGAATCGAGGCCTCGGGACCGGCGGCGGGAGAGCGCCGCTCGGCAGACAGCACCCGCAGATTGGTAATCTCCAATGCCCATAGATCGATTTCGACCTGAGCGATCTGCGCGGCGAACAAGGGATCCTCCAGCAGCGGCCGGCCATGCTTAAGTTCGCTCGCCGCAATACGCTTGAGCCGGGCGAGCTCCCGCTTGGCGATGCCGATGCCGGCAATGTTGGTGCGCTCATGGCCAAGCAGAAATTTGGCATAAGTCCAGCCGCGGTTCTCCTCACCGATGCGGTTCTCGACCGGCACACGTACATTCTCGAACCATACCTCGTTGACCTCGTGGCCGCCGTCCAACAACATGATGGGACGCACTGTGATGCCCGGGCTCTTCATATCGATCAGCAGGAAAGTGATGCCCGACTGCTGTTTGGCCTGACTGTCGGTGCGCACCAGGCAAAAAATCCAATCGGCGTACTGACCAAGCGTGTTCCAAGTTTTCTGGCCGTCGACGATATAGCAATCCCCATCGCGCACCGCACGCGTTTTCAGCGACGCCAAGTCAGAACCCGCGCCGGGTTCTGAATATCCCTGGCACCACCATTCCGCGCCGGCGCTGATATTCGGCAGAAATCTCTGTTGCTGCGCGGCCGTGCCGAAAGCCATGATGACCGGCGCCACCATTTTGGTGCCGAAGGGGATGAGGCGCGGAGCGCCGGCGAGCGCGGACTCTTCTTCAAAGATGTACTGCTGCAGCGAATTCCAGCCCGGGCCGCCGAATTCCACGGGCCAGCCCATGCCGCCCCAGCCGCGCTCATGCAGGCGGCGCTGCCACCACAAGTGTTCCTCGCGGCCTAGCTCGTAGCCGTTGAGCACTTTCTCGCTGATATCGGGTGACAGCTGTGTGCGGAGGAAATCCCGCACTTCTTTCCTGAATGCCTGTTCCTCATCCGTAAATTCAAGCCGCATGGCTACCGCCTAGGGATAAATCTTTAAAATCTCGTGTTCTGCACTACGGAATTTAATTCCAAAATAGTGCAAAATTATGAGGACGCGTGTCAGAGCTTGTCAATGAATAAACTTCGCAAAGTACAATTGCTCAAGCGGGCGAAGGCGCGGCTCAAGGCAGCCGCTGTCAAGCCGCACGTCAAAGCGGATCGGCATTTCGTCACTGCACTGGCGCGCGGTCTCGAAGTACTTGCCTGCTTTGGTCATGGCGAGAAAGATCGCGCATCCCCTGATGCAGCAACTGGCTGAGTACGGTCAGTGCATGTGAGCCTCGGCGGCCGCGATCGGCTGTCGATGATTTTACCTCGATGCCGTTCGCGGTTCGTCGGCAGTCACATTGAGTATGAACAGCGGCACCCGCATTCAGATTGCCACTTCGGCCATGGGCCGCGCCTACCTGACAGCAGTGCCGGAAGAGGAACGCAACGACATCATGGAACAGGTGCGGAAGCTGGCCGACGTCGACCGCTGGCCGGACTTGCAGCGGGGCGTCGCGCAGGCGCTGCGCGACATTCACGAATTGGGCGTGTGCTGCTCCTTCGGCGAATGCCAGAAAGACGTCAATGCCATTGCCGTGCCCGTGAGGCCCGGTTCCGGTTTACCGCCGATGGCCATCAATTGCGGCGCACCGGCCTACATGTTGTCGAAGGAGTCCCTGCTGCCGAAAGTGCGGCCGCGCCTGATAGCACTGGTCAGCGAGTTGGAAAGTTCGCTCGGCACCGCCGGAGGATAGTCTCAGCCGAAAGGCCAGTGCTAAAATGGAATATCGTCGTCGAAATCCTCTTTGCCACCCGCCGGCGCAGGCGCCGATGACTGGTCGTATTCGTCACGAGGCGGTGCACTGCCGCCGGCGCCGCGGTCTGCGCCGCTGGCGCCACCGCCACCCGCTCCGCCGGCGCGGGCGCCGAGCATTTGCATGTTATCGGCAATGATCTCGGTGGTGAACCGATCGTTGCCGGTCTTGTCCTGCCACTTGCGCGTTCGCAATTTGCCTTCGACGAACACCTGAGAGCCCTTGCGCAGGTATTCAGCGGCAATCTCACCCAGCCGGCCGAACAGGGCGATGTTGTGCCACTCGGTGCGCTCCTGTTGTGCGCCGGATGACTTGTCTTTCCAGGACTCGCTGGTGGCGATCCTGATATTCGTCACCGTCATGCCGCTCGGCATGGAACGGGATTCCGGGTCGGCGCCGAGATTACCGACCAAAATGACCTTATTTACACCCCGTGCCATGTCATACCCCCGCAAACAATTGAATGCCGGGCATTGTACACGCAGGGGCGCGCCCCAATAGGGGGCTTGAGCGGTGCGTTCGTGCCGAAATCCGCCGTCAGGGCGGCCGATTTTCCGCCCCGCCGTTGCTCGGCCGTGGGGGCCATTCACCCGCTCTTGACGCCGCGGGTATAGTAGTTGGTTACATGCAAAATATCCGAATCCGGGGCGCCCGCACCCACAACTTGAAGAATATCGATCTCGATCTGCCGCGGGATCGATTGATCGTGTTCACCGGTCTGTCGGGCTCGGGCAAGTCTTCGCTCGCCTTCGACACCATTTATGCCGAAGGTCAGCGGCGCTACGTGGAGTCTCTATCCACGTACGCCCGCCAGTTCCTGTCGATGATGGAAAAGCCGGACATCGACACCATCGAAGGTCTGTCGCCGGCAATCTCCATCGAGCAGAAGTCGACCTCGCACAATCCGCGCTCCACGGTGGGTACGGTGACCGAGATCTACGACTACTTGAGGTTGCTGTATGCGCGGGCCGGCACGCCGCGCTGCCCGGATCATCATATCGACCTTGCCGCGCAGACCGTCAGCCAAATGGTAGACACCGTGCTGCAGCAGCCCGAGGGCACTCCTTTGATGTTGCTCGCGCCCGCCATTGCCGAGCGCAAGGGCGAGCATGCCGAACTGATCGAGGAGCTGCAGGCGGGCGGATTCGTGCGCGCGCGCATCGACGGCAAAGTAGTGGAACTCGATCAGGCACCCAAACTCGATGTGCGCCGCAAGCACACCGTCGAAGCTATCGTCGATCGTTTCAAAGTGCGCCCGGATTTGAGTCAGCGGCTCGCCGAATCCTTTGAGACCGCGCTGCGACTGGGTCAGGGCGTGGCGCGCGTCGCCTACATGGATACGCCTGAGCGCGCCGAACTTGTGTTCTCCAACAAGTTCGCCTGCCCGATCTGCAACTACTCCTTGAGCGAGCTCGAGCCGCGGCTGTTCTCCTTCAACAGTCCGAGCGGCGCCTGTCCGGCCTGCGACGGTCTCGGTACCCAGGACTTCTTCGATCCCGAAAAGATCGTCGCCAATCCGCATTTATCGCTTGCCGGCGGCGCGGTGCGCGGCTGGGATCGCCGTAATGCCTATTATTTCCAGCTGATCCAATCGCTGGCACGGCATACCAAATTCGACATCGAGGCGCCGTTCGACAGCCTGCCGCAAAAGATCAAGGATTTGGTGCTGTTCGGCAGCGATGATGTCGAAATCGAGTTCAAGTACCTCGACGGCAAGGGCGGCACCGTCAAGCGCCGGCATACGTTCGAAGGCATCGTCAATAATCTGGGGCGCCGCTATCGCGAAACCGAATCCGCCACCGTACGCGAGGAACTGGCCAAGTATCGTTCCTCGCGTCCCTGCCCCGAATGCCAGGGCACCCGGCTCAATCTAGCAGCGAGAAACGTTTTCGTTGACGGCAAGAGCATCGCCGAAGTATCCGCGCTGTCCGTGGAGCGCGCGTTGCAATTCTTCGGTCAGCTCAAGCTCAAGGGTTGGCGCGGTGAAATCGCGGTCAAAATCGTCAAGGAAATCGGCGATCGGCTCGGCTTTCTCGGCAATGTGGGCTTGGGTTATCTCACTCTAAATCGCAGCGCCGATACTCTGTCCGGGGGCGAGGCCCAGCGCATCCGGCTCGCGAGCCAAATCGGCTCCGGTCTGGTCGGTGTCATGTACATTCTCGATGAGCCGTCGATCGGTCTGCACCAGCGCGACAACCAGCGCCTGCTCGACACACTGGTCAATCTGCGCGATCTCGGCAATACCGTCATCGTGGTCGAGCACGATGAAGACGCCATCCGCCAGGCCGATCATGTGGTGGACTTGGGTCCCGGCGCCGGCGTGCATGGCGGCAGTATCGTGGCGCAGGGCACCGCCGCCGAAGTCGCCGCAAATGCGGATTCGATCACCGGGCAGTACTTGAGCGGCCGGCGCCGCATCGAGATTCCGGCGAAGCGGCGAGCGCCCGATCCGAAGCGCATGCTACGGGTCATCGGAGCCACGGCCAATAACCTGAAAAAGGTCACCGCGGAATTTCCGCTGGGATTGATGACCTGCGTCACGGGAGTGTCCGGTTCCGGCAAGTCCACTCTGGTCAATGACACTCTGTTTCGCGCAGTCGCGACCCAGATGAATCATGCCTCGGCCGGCACCGCGCACTTCGATCGCATCGAAGGCCTCGAGTACATCGACCGGGTCATAGAGATCGACCAAAGTCCGATCGGCCGTACGCCCCGTTCCAATCCGGCCACCTACACCGGGCTGTTCGCGCCGATTCGCGAAATCTTCGCCGCCGTTCCGGAGTCGCGCGCCCGCGGCTATGAAGCGGGACGGTTCAGCTTCAACGTCAAGGGCGGCCGCTGCGAGGCCTGTCAGGGCGATGGTGTCATCAAAGTCGAAATGCACTTTCTCGCGGATGTCTACGTACCCTGCGATGTGTGCAAGAGCAAGCGCTACAACCGCGAGACGTTGGAAATCCGTTTCAAGGGCAAGAACATTCAGGAAATTCTCGACATGACGGTCGAGGATGCGCTGCCGTTCTTTTCCGCCGTGCCGACGGTTCAGTCGAAACTGCAGACTTTGCACGATGTGGGCCTGTCCTATGTCCGCCTGGGCCAGAGCGCGACCACGCTGTCGGGGGGCGAGGCGCAGCGGGTCAAGTTGGCTAAAGAACTCTCGAAAAGGGCGACCGGGCGTACGCTGTACATCCTCGATGAGCCGACCACTGGACTGCATTTCGCGGACATAGCGCAGCTGCTGGTCGTGCTGCAGCGTCTGCGCGATGAAGGCAATACGGTCATCGTGATCGAACACAATCTCGACGTGATCAAGACGGCGGACTGGGTGGTGGACCTGGGGCCGGAAGGCGGCGATGGCGGCGGAAGGATCATCGCCGTCGGCACTCCGGAGCAGATCGCCGCCAACAAGGCGTCCTACACCGGGCATTACCTAAAAGCCACGTTGACCTTAAAATCCCCTGTGGCTTCGGCCGCCCTGCGCAAACGCGCATGAACGCTCGGCGGCGCGCACTGATCACCGCGCCGCGATTCATGCCCCTGTGGGGTGTGTTCATCGGTGCCGTGGGCGCTGCTGTCTACTGGATCGGCGCGCAATTTTGGCCGACCAGCGTCGCGGTGATCCTGTCCATGCTGGCGGCCAATCTGACCGCCGCGCGCATGGATGCCGCGGCCGCGGCCGAACATGCTGCACAAATCCCCGCGCGCGAGATCTCAGTCCCCGTGCGCGAGCTGCTGGGAATGGTGTTTGCCATCCTGGTCAAGTACAACACGCTGATGGCCCTCTCGGCCGCCAGTCTGCCGTTTGCAATGCCGGCGAACCTTGCGCTGGGCGTGATCATGATTGCCGGATACGCGGCGAGCCGCGCCCTGCTCGTTTCGCTCCTAGCAGCGCCGGCGTACTCGAAGGAATCTTCACGCTCCGCTCCGGTTTCGCATGCCGATCTTGCCATTGCACTGGCCATCGGCTTTGCACCTGCGGTGTTGATCGGCATACCCGGATTGATCGGCTTGGTCGCGGCCATCGCCGCGCGCTTCGTCGCCGTCGCCTACCTGCGGCGCAGCCGTCCGTCCGACGCCGGCAAGGAACTCGACATGACGCGGCAGGTGACCGAGGTGTGCTTCTATCTGGGCGCGCTCGCGGCCTGGGCGTACGGGTAGTGCTACTTGCGTCGTGCCGGCCTGTTGGTGTTCAAGGGGTTCGTCCAGCGCAGTTTGCCGAATCGCGAAAAGTCCGCATCGGTGGACATGAGCTCGCAACCGTGCTGCAGAGCGAGCGCAGCGAGGTGCGCGTCGGTGACGAGATTGCCAAGGGCTTGGCCCTCGACGAGGAGATCCTGATAGACCGACCAGTGCCGTTCGGTCGCGTAAATCAGCCGAACCGGAGGCTGGTCGAGCCAGCTTTGCACGCGCGCTATCGCCGCCTTGAGCGGTAGAGGATTTTCAAAGATGCGAGGATTGGTGCCGATTCGAATGAAGGCGCTGATGACGGTCCAACAAAGGCACACGGGCGAGGTGCCGGACAACTGCGCGTCCCACCATTCTCGAGCGACGTCGTGATGCGCGCTCAGGCTATCTTCGGCATACAGGAGAATATTGGCATCAACCAAAATCACCGAAAATCCTCACCCTCCGCCTGCGCCAGAAGCTCCTGAATATTGTCCAAGCTCCGCCCCGCCTTCAGCCCCATTTTATGAGGCTTGGTCCGGTACGGCACGGTGTCCGACGGCGTCGCGGTGACGCGCAGACCCGCGCGCAGCGCCTCATTGATCACCTGGCGGAATGGCAGGCGAGATTTCGCGGCGACGGCTTTTGCTTTTTGCAAAACGTCATCGTCAAGCGTAATCGTGGTTCTCATTGAACTGGGCCGCAAATTAAGTTGTACGCATCATCGCATCATTTTAATTGATGTCAAGGCATCAACTTCGGCTCAACCATCATCGAGCTGCATTCGGCCAACGTCATGGGGGCGGTTCGGACGCCTGCCAGGGGCCGAATAACTATATTGGACCTGGCCGCCATACGGGCGGTCAATGCCAATAAGCGGCGGCTTCGCGCAGATGAAATCGCTCGCCTCTCCCTGAGCCCTGGATCGCGCGGCATCATTTCTCGCTTATAATCGGCGAAGGCCATAACAACCATTCACGCGAGCCACTATTATGAAGATGTCCGCCGTCTATACTTTTGCTCTGTTCCTCTTTGCATTGCCTGCGCTCGCCAATGCCGGCCCCAAGGCCGACATTCACCAGCTCGAAATGGACTTCAATGCGGCCTACGCTGCCAATGACCTGGACAAGTATTTCGGTTTCTATGCAGACGATGCCGTTCTGTGGTTTCCGGAAGGCCGAACCGACATTCCGAGCTACAAGAATGAATGGACCGCGTACCTTAAGACCGGCGCGAAGATTCAGGCGGCAACAATCTCAGACTTGCAAATACGTTTCAGCCCGCAGGGCGATACCGCCATCGCCAGTTACCTGTTGCACCTCAAGACTCAGGAAGCGGACAAGAAGGTGAAAAGCGAGATTTTTCAGGAGACCGATGTATGGTTCAAGGCAGCGGGTGCGTGGAAAATTACGCATGTACATTATGCCCCCGCACAGGCGCCCAAGTAGCGCCGCGCTCATCGCCGGATTGACGGGCACACTGTCGGCCGCCGCGACATGAAGGCGCGCGCAATTTCGGTCATCGCGCGCGTCGGGCTGCCAATTCTCACGCGTCTCGACCCGGAGCTCGCGCACGACATCGGGCTGGCGGCGCTAGGACAGCTGCGGCCACTGCTGCCTGTGCAGAAGTTCGCGGCCGGTTTGGCGGTGCGCTGCTGCGGGCTCAACTTCCCGCATCCGCTCGGTCTCGCAGCCGGATTCGACAAAAACGGCGATTGCCTGGATGGCTTGGGCGCCCTGGGATTCAGTCATGTCGAACTGGGGACCATAACGCCGCGGCCGCAGCCGGGAAACCAGAAGCCGCGCATGTTCAGAATTCCACGGAGCCACGCGCTCATCAATCGGATGGGATTCAACAACAAGGGCGTCGATCACCTGCTCGCGCAGCTTTCCCGCAGCCGCTACTCGGGGGTGCGCGGCATCAGCATCGGCAAGAACTTCGACACGCCGCACGAGAATGCTCAAGACGACTATGTGACTTGTCTGCGCAAAGTGTATGTTGCCGCCGGCTACATCGCCGTGAACATCTCCTCGCCGAACACCGTGCGCTTGCGCGAATTGCAGGGGCGCGATGGGCTGGAGAGAATTCTCGGCGCCTTGCTCGAGGAGCGCGCCAAGCTGCAGGTCCGCTACGGTAAACGCGTGCCGCTGCTGGTTAAAGTCGCCCCGGATTTGAGCGCCGAACAGGTGTCGCTGTTGGCGCGGGATTTACGCGCGCTGCAGATCGACGGCGTGATTGCGACGAATACGTCAATCGGCCGCAGTGCGCTGGGCAATTCGCCTGTCGCCAAGGAGCAGGGGGGCTTGAGCGGCGCGCCGCTGCATCCGCTGTCGGTGCAGGTGATCTCGCAACTGCGTGCCGAATTGGGAATCAACTTCCCCATTATCGGCGTTGGCGGCATCGTGAGCGCCGACCATGCTCTGGCGACACTGCGTGCGGGAGCAAACCTCATCCAGGTCTACACGGGTTTCGCTTACCGTGGGCCGGCGCTGCTTGAAGAAATCATCGAGGCAGTATCCCCATGATTGACGACGAAATGATCGCACGCTTTCAACGCGACGGCGCCGTCTGCATCCGGCAATTGTTTCGGCCTGAGGAAATGGCGGTATTGCGCGCCGGCATCGATGAAAATCTTGCGCACTTGAGTCCTCGCGCCAAAGTGGCGAGCGGCGCGGATGATCCGGGCCGATTCGTCGAAGACTTCTGCAACTGGCAGGAGAACGCGGACTATCGGCGTTTCGTCTTCGATTCGGCCTTGCCCGAAACCGCAGGCCGGCTCATGCGGAGCAGAACCGCCAGGCTGTACCACGACCATATGCTCACCAAGGAGCCGGGTACCCGGGCCGCGACGCCCTGGCATCAGGATCAGCCGTACTACAACATCGAAGGACGCCAGAACGTCAGCTTCTGGATTCCTATCGATCCGGTGAGTCGCGACTCGACGTTGGAGTTTGTCGCCGGCTCGCACCTTGGACCCTGGCTGATGCCGCGCTCCTTCATGGACGCGCAAGCCAAGTGGTTTCCGGAGGGCACGCTGGCCGATTTGCCGAATATCGAAGCGGCGCGCTCGACGTTTCCCATTCTCGGCTGGGAATTGCAGCCGGGCGACGCGGTGTGCTTTCACATGCTCACGTTGCACGCGACCGGCGGCGTCACCGGCCCGCACCGCCGCCGCGTATTTTCCGTGCGCTTTCTCGGCGACGACATCACGCACGCGCCGCGCCGCTGGCGGACATCGCCGGAATTTCCCGGTCTGCGCGACGAACTCCCTGAGGGGGCTCCCATGCATCACTCGTTGTTCCCGGTGCTCTGGCGGGCCACGTGAAATCGGTGCCTGCTCGCCCGCGACAGCTGCGCAGCCTAGCCGCGCAGGATCGCCGTCAATCCTATCTCGGGAACGTGGGCCAGGGCCTTCGACAGCGGACAATTTTGCTTCGCGCCGGCGGCTAGCTTCTGAAACGTGGCCTCGTCGATTCCCGGCACAGAGGCTTCGAGGCGCAAGTTGATGCGGTCGATGAGAAACCCGCCGTCCTTCATCACCAATCGCACCGCAGCCTGTGTGTCGACGGTGCCGGTCGCAAATCCCGCTGCATCGCAGGCAAACGAAAAGGCCATGGTGAAACAAGCGGCGTGAGCGGCCGCCAACAATTCCTCGGGGTTGGTTCCGCGGCGATCATCCTCGAAGCGACTGCCGTAACCGTAAGGATAAGATTTTAAGGCATCCGTTTGGGTGCTGATCTTGCCGACACCCTGCTTACCCCGGCCTTCCCAGTGAACACTTGCGGTCTTGTCGGTCATTTTTGCTCCTGATTCAGTAACTAGGGAGTGGCATGAGCTCAGTTTCCCCTGGCACGGGAGGAAACTGCCGCTGTTCCCAGCGATTCTTGGCGAGTTCGATACGTTCCGTGGACGAGGAGACGAAATTCCACCAGATATGGCGTGGCGTCGGAAATCTTTGGCCGCCGAGCAGCATCGCTCGAGATTCTCGGAGCGCGTGCAGCGTGAATTTCTGGCCGGGCTCGAGCACCGCGAGTTGACCGGCAGCGACCGGCACATCGCCGACCGCAAGGTTGCCCTGCACCACATACACCGCAAGATCGGCGTTGCCGGGCGGCGCCTCGAGCGTGGCGCCGCTTGCAAATTGCACGTCCGCGTAAACTGTCGGCCATAGTGTGAGCACCGGAGAGCGCATTCCGAACACCTCCCCGGCAATGACCGTGAGAGCAATCCCGTCGGCGACCCGCGTTGGCAGAGTCGCTGCCGGGTAGTGCACAAAGGTCGGCTCTCCATCCTCGTGCCCGTCGGGCAGCGCCACCCAACTCTGGATGGCATGAACGTACTCACCCGATACGCGCGCCGCCTGCGGAGTGCGCTCCGAATGTGCAATGCCGCTGCCGGCCGACATCCAATTCACATCGCCGGGATGGATTTGGCGCACCGAGCCCAAGCTGTCGCGATGCTCCAATGACCCGGCGAACAAATAGGTGACCGTGGCCAGCGCAATATGCGGGTGCGGCCTTACATCCACTCCGGTTCCCGGAGCGAATTTTGTGGGCCCCAAATGATCGAAGAAGATGAACGGCCCCACCATCTGCCGTCTTTCGGCAGGCAGCACGCGCCGCACCACAAATCCGCCGAGGTCACGCTGGTGTGAATCGAGCAACTGTAGGTTTGTCATCTCGTCAACGCCTTGAGGAACTCGTAGTAGAACTCGACCCCGGTGTAGTACGAATCGACCTTGAGGCGTTCGTCTTTGCCGTGCATGCGCACATCGTCCCGATCGATCGCGATGCCGCTGATCCCGTAGCTCGGAATGCCGGCATACATGGTGTAAATACTGTCCGATGATCCGGTGACCATCGTCGGGATCACCGGCGCACCCGGCCACAATTTTGCCGCAACCGCGCGCAATGAATCCATGACGTCGGCGCGCAACGGCGGCGGCACCATGGCCTTGCGGTCCGAGCCGTGCTCCGCCACTTCGCCGGCATCGTTCCGGTAGCGCACGGTGAGCGCCGTATCATTGAACAGCCGTATCAGCTGCAGCCGAATCTCTTCCTGCGAATGCCCGGGGAAGATACGGCAGTTGACGTTGGCTTCTGCGCGCTGCGGCAGGGCATTTGGTGCGTGTCCGCCGCTTAACATGGTCGCCACGCAAGTGGTGCGCATAGTGGAGTTGTACCGCGCATCAGTGGACAACCGCTGGGCGGCGGCTGGATCGGGCGGGGTCGCCAAAATTGCACGCATGTCCGCCGCCACTTGGCCCGTCTCGATCTTGGCCATTTGTGCGAAAAACTCGCGCGTGACTGCGTTCAATTCGAAGGGGAACGGCGATTTCTCGAGTACGCCCAAAGCATCGGCGACATGATAGATTGCGTTGTCCGGCTTCGGCAGCGAACTGTGCCCGCCGGGGTTGGTGGCGAACACCTGGTAATCGGCATATAACTTCTCGGTGGCCTCGAATTCGACCGCCTGCGGCTTTCCATGATCGGTGCTGACGCCGCCCGAGTCCGGATTGAGCACGAACTCGGCGTCGATCAAATTCCGATGATTTTGCAGCAGCCAATCGACACCGTTGGATTTTCCGCCCTCTTCGTCCGCGGTGAGAGCAAGGATGATGTCGCGGTTCGGAACGAACCCCTCCTTCTTCAGCCGGATGAAATCCGTAACGGCGATGGCGTCGGCTTCCTTCATGTCCTGGGTGCCGCGCCCATAATAGTAGCCGCCCTGCTCGACGAACTTGAACGGATCGGTGCTCCAGTCCTCACGCCGCGCTTCCACCACGTCCAGATGCCCGATGATCAGAACCGGCCGCAACTTCGAGCCGGTCCTGCCCCGATAGCGCGCAACCATGTTGCCCTTGCGGTCGTTGGGACCTATGACCACCACATCCGCCGCGGGGAATCCAGCGTCGAGCAGGCGCTTCGCCATCGCCTGGGCAGCCACCGTGGTACTTCCGATAGAATCCGTGGTATTGATTTCGATCAATTGCTTGAAGATGTCATGCGCCGTCTCACGGGTGACTGCATCGCTCTGCAGGGCGGCGGCCCCGGCAGCGTGTGTTCCGAGGGCACAGATGAGGGCAATCGTCGGATTGAGGTAAGTACGATATTTCAAGAAGTAGTCTCCGTATAGAACACCAGCGAATAGGGATGTAGTTTATGCCAATTCGAGTCATTCCAAGGGCGTGCCTGCGGCGCGCGGTCTTACTGCTCGCCGGCTCGGCCGCGGGGTTCACCGGCACTGCAGGCTTCGCCGGCACCGCCAGCGCGGAGCCGCTGCCTGCGCAGCTGATTCTGTTCCACGGCCGCGTTCTAACCGTGGATTCGCGTGACTCGATTGCGCAGGCGTTGGCGATTCGCGACGGGAAGATCATCGCCGTCGGCACCGATCAGGAGATTCTGCGGCTCGGCAACCACGCCACTCGGCGTATCGACCTTAAGGGTCGCACCGCGACTCCCGGACTCATCGACAGCCACGCCCATATCGCCGAGGCCGGAGTGGATGAGCTGTACCACGTCAAACTCAGCGATGCCGCAACCATCGCCGAAGTGGTGAAACGCGTCCAGGCGGGAATCGCAGGCTTGAAGCCCGGCGAATGGCTGCAGGGAGCCGGCTGGGACGAGGGCAAGCTCGCCGAGCGCCGCTACATCACGGCCGCCGATTTGGATCGGGTCTCTCCCGCCAATCCGGTATGGCTCATTCACACCACCGGGCATTACGGCGTCGCCAATTCCGCGGCACTGCGGCTGGCGAAGATCACGGCGGCGACCAAGAATCCGGCCGCCGGCACCATCGACCACAATGCCCAAGGCGCGCCCACCGGCGTATTGAAGGAATCGGCCATGGATGCGATTCTGGATCTCATACCTCCGCCGACCGCGCAGCAGCAGCGCGCGGGAATCTTGCAGAGCATCGACGACCTGCATCGCGAAGGCATCACCGCCGTCAAGGATCCGGCAATCGGCCGGCCCGTCTGGGATGCGTATCGAGAGCTGCTGCGCGAAGATAAATTGGCGGAACACGTGTGTGTGCTGTGGGCTGCGGGCACCACGCTGGCCACGGCACGTGCGGCGCTGGCGTTGATCCAGGCGCAACCCAAGCCGCCGCAATCGCTCGGCGACGGGCTCCTGCTGTCCTGCGGCGCGAAGATATTCATGGACGGCAGCGGCGGAGCGCGCACCGCCTGGATGACTCAGGAATGGCACAAGAATTCCACCGACATCGATCATGGCAATTTCGGCTATCCGTCGACCGACCCTGAAGTTTATCGCCAGATGGTCAAGCTGTTCCATCAGGCCGGTGTGAATGTCGGCACACACGCGATCGGCGACCGGGCGATCGATTGGGTGGTGGACACTTATGCCGAGGTCCTGCACGAAACACCGACCACCGGTCTCAGACACAGCATCATCCACGCCAATATCCCGAGCGACCACGCCATTGCCTCCATGGCCGCACTCCAGAAGCGCTACGACGCGGCGTACCCCGAGGTGCAGGCTCCCTTCATCTGGTGGATCGGCGACACCTATGCCGGCAATTTCGGGCCGGAGCGCTCGCTGCGGCTGGTGCCGCTCAATACCTTCCTGAAGAGCGGCGTTCACTGGGGCGGCGGCTCCGATTATCCGGTCACGCCCATCGCCGCGCGCTATGGTTTATGGGCGTCGGTAGAGCGTGAAACACTGAAGGGCACATACGGCGCGCATCCGTTCGGCACGGCCGAGGCCGTCGATATTCACGCCGCCCTGCGCTCCTATACCGCATGGAACGCGAGGCAGTTGTTTCTCGAAGATCGCATCGGCTCGCTCGAAATCGGCAAGGAGGCGGATATCGCCGTCTGGGACCGCGATCCGTACACCATGCCGTCGCACGAGCTGCGCAATTTGAAATGCTCCATGACATTGCTGCACGGCCGGGTCGTGTACGACCGGCTCGCGGGCGATTCGAGCCTGCCTTAACGATGCTATCCTCCAACGCCGTGCAGCGCTTTGCCCCCGAGGAGACAGGTCATGGCTAAGAAGAAAATCAGCAAGGTGACTCGTGGCGATGCAGAGGCCGCCGTCAAAACCTTGCTGCGCTGGGCCGGCGACGAACCGCTGCGCGAGGGCCTGCGGGATACCCCGAAGCGCGTGGTCAACGCCTATCGAGATTGGTTCTCAGGATATGCCATCGATCCTGGCGCTTACTTGCGCCGCACGTTCGAGGAAGTCGAGGGCTACGATGAAATGGTGGTCCTGCGCGATATCAGTTTCGAGTCATTTTGCGAGCATCACATGGCGCCCATCATCGGACGGGCGCACGTCGGCTACCTGCCCACCGACAGAGTCGTGGGCATCAGCAAGCTGGCACGAGTGGTCGATGGTTATGCGCGGCGCTTTCAGGTACAGGAGAAGCTCACCGCTCAAATTGCCGGCTGCATCAACGAAGTGCTCAAGCCGCGCGGCGTAGGAGTCGTGATCGATGCGGTTCATCAGTGCATGACGACGCGCGGCGTCCACAAGCGCGGCGTCTCGATGATCACCAGTAAGATGCTCGGGACGTTTCGCGCCGACGCCGCCACGCGGGCGGAGTTCCTGCGATTCATCGATATCGAGGGACGTACTCAGCGCTGATCAGTTGCGCTTGGTGTGGGGAGCGGCGCGAACCGGCATCAAGTCGACAGAGAAGCTATATTTGTGCTTCTCGCCGGGCTGCAGCGCCCCGACGCCCACCACTTGGCGCGCGATCTTCTCACCGCGCTCATTGGTGATGGAGACCACCACGCAGTACTCGCAGCTCTCATCGTGCGCCGCGTGTCGAATCGAGCCCTCGATGCGCATGGCCGACACCGCTTCGGCTTGCGGCTCCGCATTGGCGGAATTGAAGCGCAAATGGTGCTGACAGCCCGGACAGATATTCGCGCTTTGCAGTACCACCGCCTTGCAGTGTGGACATACGCGTGTCGCACCCAAGGTCCCTGCCCGAGCAACGCTCATTTAGCTGCCGCCGCCCACCAAGCCCGGCTTGAGCTTCGCCTTCTCGTCGTCCCAACCGAATTCCACATGCCCGCGCATGCGCGATCCGGCCGCGACGGTAATCGATCCGGCCTTCACGTCGCCGACGATGACACCACCTTCCTGCACATCCACCCGCTTGGCGGACTCGATGTTGCCCTGAAGCTCGCCGCCCACGACGACGATGCCGGCCAGGACCTGTCCGGTCAAATGGGCGCCGGATTCGATGCTGAAATTGCCGTCGATGCGGACATCACCCTTGAAGCGGCCCGCCATGCGCACATTGCCGGAACCTTCGATTTTGCCCTCGATGGTCAAATTCGCGGCAATCACGGATTCGCCCCCCTCGGAGGAGGTCTTAGGGGTGGGCCGGCGCGGCGAAACGGCCAAGGCGGGGTCACTTACATGGCGGTCCGGAGAGATGCGCTCCGGGGGGGCCGCCGTCGGGGGGACAACTGGACCCGCAGTGGCGGGCGTAGGTTTTTCGTTCCAAAGCGCCATGTGTTAACTCTCCCGCTGATAAGGTATCTAAAGCCTACACGCTAACCCTCCGGAATGTCATCGGACCACTGTCTGATATTGGAGACGGGACCCTCGGCTGGCCCCTTAAACGCGCCTGCCGCGATCACCTAATGCGCTGCCCGGGCCTTATCGAGCAGTGCGCAGACCTGCCGTACTCCCTGCAAAATGCGCGGCGCCATGCGGCCGGTGAGCGAGGGGTCAACGGTATAAATGTGATGCCGGCGCACGGCGCGAAGGTTCGGAAATTGCTCCCATTGGCGCGTCTGCCGCTCGCCCTCGGCGCCTGTGGCGGCGATGAGTATTACATCGGGATCGCGCGCCAGAACCGCCTCCTTGTCGACGGCGGGTGCCAGTGCCGATAGTTCCGCGAACGCATTGTCTCCGCCGCATAGGGACATGACTTCACTGACCACTTGCCCGCCCGACAAGGTGTACAGGGGCCTGTCCCACACCTGGTAGAAGACCTTTAGCCGTGGGCGCCCTGCGTATTGCGAGCGCAGCCCTGCCAGATCTGCTTGGTAACGACCGGCAGCGGCCGCGGCCACGGCTTCGGTGCCGGCGAGCCTGCCGAATTTGAGCAGAGTCGCCCCGATATCATCCAATCGATGTTCATCGGTGACATACAAGCGCAGGTGAAGGCGCTGCAACTCGGCCTTGCGGCTCGCGGGCGTGCCCGAGTCCCAAAGCACGATCAACGTAGGCTTGAGCTTCAACAGCCCTTCGACATCGAGAGACGCCGGCTCACCGACGCGAGGAATCCCTGCGGCAGCCGCGGGATAGTCGCTGGAATCGTCAACCCCGACAATTTGGCCGCCGGCGCCGGCCGCGAACAACAATTCCGTGATATGCGGACTCAAGCTGATGATTCGCAGCGGCGCTTCGGCCGCATGCGCAACGCGCATCCGCGCAACCCCCAAGAGTACGGCGAGCATTGCAGCAGCACCGCAGCAGAGAGTGAGCCTCAAGTACAAATTCCAAGCGCCCGGATGGTCATGTGCTCATGGACTATAATGCGATCAAACCTCAAATGGGAATTACCTTTGTTTCAAGAACTCAAGCAACTGCCCCCGGATGTCATCCTCGGAGTCATGGCCAAGTTTCGCGCCGACGCCTCGGCCTCGAAGGTCGATCTCGGCGTCGGCGTGTTCCGCGACCTCTCCGGCAATACGCCGGTGCTCGCCAGCGTGCGCCGCGCCGAACAGGAAATACTGTCGGCGCAGACGACGAAATCCTACGTGGCCGCCGCGGGGCGCGAGGAGTTCAACAGTGCCGTGGAGGAATTGGTTCTTGGGCCCGCGCACGCCGTACGGCAAGACCGTCGCGCGAGGACCATGCAGACACCCGGCGGCTGCGGCGCCTTGCGGGTGGGAGCGGAGTTGCTGCGAGCGTCCGCCCCGGGCGTGACCGTTCATGTCAGCGATCCGACCTGGGGCAATCACACGCCCCTGTTGGGCAGTTCGGGCCTGAGGCTGGAGCGCTACCCGTACTACGATGCCGCGGCACACCGGCTGCGCTTCGACGCCATGCTCGAGCACCTCGAGCGCGCCGCCGCAGGCGACGTGGTGCTGATTCATGCCTGTTGCCACAATCCGACCGGCGCCGATCTCGATCCGGCGCAGTGGCAGACTCTGGCCCGGCTGCTGCAACGACGACGCCTGTTCCCGTTTCTGGACATGGCCTATCAGGGCTTTGCCGTCGACCTTGACGCCGACGCCGCCGGCGTACGTCTGGTCGCCGAAATGGTCCCCGAAGCGCTGATCGCGTCGTCGTTCTCCAAGAATCTGGGGCTGTATCGCGAACGAGTGGGTGCGTTGATCGCGATCAGCGAGAACACGGCTCGCGCCGATGCGGTCATGAGTCACATGCTGCAAATCGCGCGCAGCATTTATTCCATGCCGCCCGATCACGGCGCCGCGATCGCGGCGCGAATATTTGCAAGCACGACGCTCAAGCAGGAATGGCTCGAAGAACTGGCCGCCATGCGCACGCGCATCGCCGACATGCGCGGACTGTTGTCGCGGCAGCTAAAAGAGGTGATCGGCGACGGCACGTTTGACTTCATCGGCATGCAGCACGGCATGTTTTCACTGCTGGGTGTGTCGCCCCACGCGGTGGAGCGGCTGCGAGATCGGCACCACATCTACATGACACCGGACAGCCGCATGAATCTCGCCGGCATCATGCCGCACAATGCTGCCTATGTCGCTGAGGCGATTGCCGCCGAGCGGCTGGATTAGCCGCCGAGGGCCTTGGCTGCCGCCGAGGGCTTGGCTTAGCCGCCGAGGGCCTTGGCTGCCGCCGAGGGCTTGGCTTAGCCGCCGAGCGCCTGGCTCAACGCGTTGACTTCGGCGGCGGATTCGCGCATCACCAATTGGGTTGTCTCCGAATCCAATCCGAGACGCTTGGCCGCTCCCAACTCATGCAATGCCACATCTGTGCCGCGCGCCGCCATGAGTACCGCGACGGCAACCACGTCGCTTAAATCGGCAGGCCCATCTTCCAGTCGGTCGACATTTCCCTGTTCGCCGACCGCGTGCGCCATCGCCTCGGGGAAATTCCAATTCTCCAGGATTGCTTTGCCGATGGATGCATGCCATTCATCGATGATTTCACCCAGCAGCGCGTCGCTCGCGAACAGGGCCGGGTGATCGATGGCCCGGGTCAACACATACAGTTTGCCGATACCGTGCATCATGCCGGCCAGCATGGCCTCGTCGGGATTGACCTTGGTGCAGGTTCTCGCGAGCACGTAAGCGAGCGCGGCGGCCGAAGTGCTGCTTTGCCACAGATCGTTGAGATGGAGCTCCAGGCCCTTGAGCTTGTTGTGGTTGCGAATCTGCGCCATCGAGAAGGAGATCGAGGCGCTGCGCACCATGTTGTAGCCGATCCGGTTGATCGCCGTTCGCAGGTCGGTGACCTTGCGGCCACTGCGATTGAGCGACGCGGAATTCGAGATACGCAGCAGTCGTGCGGCCAGCGCCGGCTCGGATCCCACCACCCGGACCACCTGGTCTACCGACGATTTTGGGTCGGAAAGAATCTTTCTGACCCGGATTGCGATCTCGGGAAACGAGGGAAGGTCCACGTTGCCGCGCGACAACTCGGCCGCCATGGTGCGGACGAAATCGAAGGCGACGTTGGTCTCGGCCTGTAAAGATGTATTCGTCAAATTCGCGCTCACTTGCCACGTGCCGCGTTCGCGCCGAAGCGCCGGCCCGATTCTTTAGTAAATCGACCGGCAGCGGCAAGACTTGAGGGGTATTGCGCCTAAAGTTGCGAGATTCGCCTGGCGAAAAGGTGACCGCGTCGCTGGCATCGCTGTCCGGGCCGCTGCCGGGTTCCTCGAACCCGTCCCGGGCCCGGTCAACGCATGGTCGAATTGCCGCTCTTGAAGCGTTGCTGAACTTCGCCGTGCCGTGAACGTTCCGAATAGCGGCCGCCGCTATAGACGGCGACCACCCGGCGCCAGAACGCCACCGCACCCGGATTGCGTAAATATTCGACGATTTCCCAGTCCCCGGCGAACCGGTCGAATATCAGGGTTGCCGCGTCGCGGCCCATGCCCACCCGCCGATGCTGCTTGCGTACGAAGAACTCAGACATTCTATAGTCGGCAGCCGGTTCGCCGGCGGCGGGGATCCGCGGGCGTGCCACCAAGGCGAAACCCACAGGTTCAGTTCCTTTCAGAATAAGCAGAGGGTGCGAGTGATCGTTGGCGAACCAGTTGGCGAAGATCTCGTCTTCGTGCGGATTACCCGCGCCGAGTACCGGGAATAGCCCCGTATTCAGATCGGCCAGGGACTCCATATATTCGGCGTAGACGCCTTGGATCCACTGGCGATCCTTCTTCAAATGCCTGCAGTCGCGAATAGTGACTAGCAACGAATTCGCTTCCCCAACATACAAAAAAACACAGCCCGGGTGGGAGAGCCTAACGGCCGCCCGCCCGGGCATGTGGGATCAGCTATCGAAGCGAATTACTGCTTCGCAGCGGATGCTGCGCTCGAGGCTGCATCGGCAGCAGCGCTCGCAGCAGCATCAGCCGATTCGGCGGCGGACGAGGCGGCAGCTTCCGCAGCCGGCGCAGCGGCCGGAGGAGTCGTATCAGCAGCCGGGGCAGGAGCCTCGGTCTTGCTGCCGCAGGCACTCAGCACGAATGCTGCGACAAAAGCGCTTAAAGCAAGTTTGGTCTTCATCTATCGATACCCCAGAAATATTAAGAATTAAATTTTAAGGCCGAGCCTGTTGTTGGGTCTTGACCCAAATGTCCGCTGGGATTTTAGAGTGTTTCGCCCCAATTTCATATCTCTTTCGCGATTCCCGCAGCGCCTTTAACGCTTCGGATTCGGGATTGGGGTTAAGGGAGCTGCAGCTGTGCCGGCGTCTGGCGCATAATCTGAGCGGGCCGATAGGGAGCGGATGTGAGTCAGAAAAGTCTCGATCAGCTGTATGAGCCGCACTTGCAGAGGCTTATGCAGCACACAGCGAAGTCGCTTGAGCTCAGTGGATTCGACGCATTGGTGATTCAAGCCGGCGCTCCACCGATCCAGTTCTTGGACGATCAAGACTACCCGTTCAAAGTCAATCCCCATTTCAAGGCCTGGGTGCCGATTGTCGATAATCCCCGGTGTATTCTTGTATTTGCGCCCGGCTCGCGGCCCAAGGTGCTGTTCCCTCAACCCAGCGACTATTGGCACAAGCCAGCCGGCTTGCCGCAGGCGCCATGGACCGCGTCGGTCGATTTGATCGCCATGGATGACCCGTCCAAGGGCGGCCATCTCTGGGCCAAACTCGGCCGAGTTGCCTTCATCGGCCCGCAGGGCTTCGCCGACGGGATCGATCCTGTGAGCGTGAATCCACCGGATCTGCTGACCCGTCTGCACTACGACCGGGCCGTCAAGTCAGCCTACGAGCTCGAGTGTATGCGCCGCGCGAACGAGTTGGGCGCGCGCGGCCATCGCGCGGCATTGGCCGCATTCCGCCGCGGAAACTCCGAATATGAAGCGCATATGCGCTACTTGGAGGCCTGCGCGCAACGTGAAGAGGAGATGCCATACAACAACATCGTGGCGTACAACGAGAACTCAGCGGTGTTGCACTATCAGCATCTGGAACGTTCCGCCCCGAAGTATCTGCGCTCCTTTCTGATCGACGCAGGCGCTCAATATCGCGGTTACGCCTCCGATATTACCCGCACCCATGCCACAGGTCCGGGCCGATTTGCCGATCTTGTGGAGGCGATAGATGCGGCACAACAGCTGCTGTGCGATGAGGTGATTGCGGGGCGCGATTATCGCGATGTGCATCTGACCGCACACCGTCTACTAGGCGACGTGATGCAGCGCATTGGCCTCACCAGACTGCCCGGTCAGGCGGCGCTCGAAGCGGGGGTCACGAGTGTGTTCTTCCCGCATGGCATCGGCCACTTACTAGGACTGCAAGTGCACGACGTCGGCGGCGTATTGGGTGACTCATTGGGGCATGAGCGAAAGCGGCCCGAGGGGCATCCGTACCTACGCCTTACCCGCATTCTGGAGCCCGGGGTGGTGGTGACGGTGGAACCGGGTATCTACCTGATCGATTCCTTGCTCGCCGCGGCCCATGCCGATCAGCGCCGCGCCCATATTGACTGGACGGTCGTCGAAGAGCTAAAGCCCTTCGGCGGTGTGCGCATCGAAGACAATGTGGTCACGACAGCGTCGAAACCAGAGAACATGACCCGCGATGCCTTCGCCCGGATTACCTGACACACAGGATATTGGCTAGTTGGGCGGCAATCGCTGCCTGTCAAAAGCGCTAAGCTGCCTTCGCCTTGCGCCGCTTAGGAGCCGCTGCAGGCGCCTCGGCCTCGCCGTCTGCGGCAGCGGCCTTCTTGGACTTCTTCGGCGCCTTGGCGGCCTTGGCGGCCTTGTCGTCGGTCTTTGCAACGGGTGCCGCGGCCGATTCCACCAACTGCATCAACGCCATATCCGCAGAATCACCTGGGCGCGGTTCCATCTTCAGGATACGCGTGTAGCCGCCGGCTCGTGCCTTGAAGCGAGGACCTAAGTCAGCAAACAGCTTCTCCACCACGGTCTCGTCACGCAAACGGGAGTAAGCCAGACGCCGCTTGGCCAGGGAATCCACCTTGGCTAGGGTAATCAAGGGTTCCACCACGCGCCGCAGTTCCTTGGCCTTCGGCACGGTGGTGCGGATGGTCTCATGACGCAGCAGCGAGGTCGCCATATTGCGCAGCATTGCATGGCGATGTGAGGAATTGCGCGATAGCTGGCGCCCGCTGTTTCTATGCCGCATGTTCTAAAACCCTTGTC
>JBDUBO010000080.1:0-19066 GCA_040004115.1 Gammaproteobacteria bacterium
TCGCACATCGGCCTGAAGGTCGATGTGGACACCCTGCGAGGCACGCGCGAAGGCGTGCCGCGGCTCATGGCGCTGCTGAAGAAGCACGGCGTCGATGCCACATTTTATTTTTCCGTGGGCCCCGACCACACCGGTCGCGCACTGCGACGGGTGTTTCGCAAGGGCTTCGCACAGAAGGTGGCGCGTACCTCGGTGCTCAAGCACTACGGATTGAAAACGCTGCTGTACGGCGTGTTGCTGCCGGGACCCGATATCGGGCGCAGCGCCGGCGATGTGATGCGCCGCGTGCACGAGGCGAGTTTCGAAGTGGGGTTGCACACCTACGATCATGTCCGTTGGCAGGACTATGTGGCCAAGGCCACGGCCGGCTGGACCCGGGTGGAGTTCGAGCGCGGGCTCGCCGCCTTTGAGCGCGTGTTTGGCTTCGCGCCGCAGTCGCATGCCGCCGCCGGCTGGCAGATCAATGCGCATGGCCTTGACCTCGAGCGCGAGTATGGGCTGCGCTATGCCAGCGACACCCGCGGCGGTCCGCCCTTCCTGCCGCTGCTGGCCGCGGGCGTCAGTACCTGTCCGCAGCTGCCCACCACCTTACCCACCTTCGATGAGGTGTTGGGCGTCGATGGGGTGGATGAATCGAACATTGCGCAGGCGGTTTTTCGCCTCTCCCAGGCCGCGTCCGGGGCCGCGTCGCAGGATCCGTCGGCGGACAACATCCAGGTGTTTACCCTGCACGCGGAGCTCGAGGGCATGCTGCTGCTCGATGCCTTCGACGAACTACTGCGCCGCTGGCGCGAGGCGGGAGCCTCGATCGTGCGCATGGCCAAGATTCACGAACTCGCGGTGCGCCGGCCGCTGCCGTCGCGGGCGGTGGTCATGGGCGAAGTGGCGGGGCGCTCGGGGTTGCTGGCGGTGCAGGCGCCGAGCGCGGCCACGTGATCGAGGCCGGCGCGCCGCTGCCGCGGGAACGATGGATGTACGCGGCCTTAGCCGCGCTGCTGGCCGCGCTGTGGCTGGCGACATTGGCCGCAAGGCCGCTGTTCAATCCCGACGAGGGACGCTATGCGGTAATTCCCCGCGAGATGTTGAGCGGCGGCGATTGGGTGGTGCCGCACTTGAACGGCTTGGCCTACATCGAAAAGCCGCCGCTGCAGTACTGGGCTACCGCCTTGAGCTACCGGCTGTTCGGTGCCAGCGAATTCGCCGCGCGCCTGTATTCGGCGCTGACGGCGTTGGGGACCCTTTACCTGGTATGGCTGGCGTCAGGCCGGCTGTGGGGCAGGGCGGCGGCCTGGCGGGCGGGGGCGGTGTTGTCCGGCATGCTGATGTTCGTGGTGTTGGGGCAGCTCCTGTCCCTGGATATGAGCCTGACGTTTTACATGACCTTGAGCCTGGTCGGCTTCCTGTTGGCGCAGACCGCGGCACGACCCCGCGCTTGGATGCTGCTGGCGTGGGCGGCGGCGGCATTGGGCGTGCTCACCAAGGGACTGGTCGCGGCGGCCATCCCGGTGGCGGTGTTGATTCTGTACAGCGCCTATTCGCGCGACTTCTCGCCCTGGCGCCGGTTGTACGTGGCGTGGGGCTTGCCACTGTTTCTTGCCATCACCGTGCCCTGGCATTGGCTGGCGGAGCGACGCCTCGGTGACTTTCTGCAATTCTTCTTCGTGCACGAGCATTTCGCGCGCTACCTGACGCCCATTGCCGATCGCCAGGAGCCGTGGTGGTTTTTCGGCTGGGTGTTCTTGGCCGGCACCATGCCTTGGGTCTGGCCGGCGTTGCACGTGTTGGCTATGGGATGGCGGCGCGCGGCGTCGGCCCAGGACTTCGATCCCAAGCTGTTCCTGTGGATTTGGGTGGTGTTCATCGGCGTGTTTTTCTCGCTGTCCGACTCCAAGCTCATGCCCTACATACTGCCGCTGATGCCGGCGTTGGCGCTGCTCATCGCGGCCAGGCCGGCGCAGACCCTGAAGCGTGATTTTTTCGTCACTGCCATACTGACCCTGGTGGCCGGCGTGAGCTTGGGAGTTGCCAGCTTGCATTGGAGCGACGCGATCGCCTCGTCGAATCGCAGCGGGTATTTTCTGCCGCTGGCCAAGCCCTTGGGAGAAATCGCGCTGCTGCTCATCGTGTCCGCCGCCTTCGTGCTGGTGCGGGCGCGGGACGTGAACCGTGCCGGCATTTTTCTCGGCGTGGGCTGGTGCCTGGCCTGGCTGCTGTTGGTTCGCGCCGCCGCTCTGCTTGCGCCCATTTACTCGGGCGTGAGCCTGGCGGTCGCGCTGCCGGCCGCGGACCGCAATGCGCCAATCTACAGCGTCGGGACCTACGATCAGTCCCTGACCTTTTACTTGGGTCGCACGCTGACGCTGGTGGGGTATCGTGGAGAACTAGACTATGGATTGGGCAGAGCGCCGGGCGCAGACATCGCCGATGTGGCGGAATTTCTTCGCCTCTGGCCGACGCAGCCCAAGGCCTTCGCCGTGTTGGAGAAGAGCATGTTCGAAGATTTCAAACGCCGCGGCGTGCCCATGCGCCTGATCGCGGCCACCGCCAGCCGGGTGTTGGTGGGGCGGCCATGAGCTGGGTCACCTGGGCGATGATCCTGGCGGGCGTGGGTTTGAATGCCACCGCGCAATTGGTGCTCAAGGTGGCGACCCGGCCGCTGGCGCATTTCTCGGATTTCAGCGCCGCTACGTTGGGTAACGCAGTCCTGATCTTAGCGAAGAGCCCGCCGTTTTGGGTCGGCATGGTGTGCTATGCCGCGAGTGTCTGCGTGTGGCTGGGGGCGCTGTCCAAGGCGCCGGTGAGCACCGCCTATCCCATGCTGTCCTTGGGCTATGTGGTGGTCGCGGCCATATCCACGATATGGCTGGGCGAAAGCATGACCCTGCCGAAGGTGCTCGGCATCGCTCTGATCTGTGCCGGTGTGATTCTCGTTTCCAGGAGTTCTGCTTGAAGCAACCCTTTCTGCCTTTCACGCGCCCGTCCATCGATGCCGAGAGCATTGCGGCGGTGGCCGATGTGTTTCGCTCCGGTCAATTGGCGAGCGGTCCCAAGGTTCTGGCGTTCGAGGCCGCGCTCGAGGCTTACCTCGGCGGCAAGCGTCTGGTGCGGGTCATGACCTCGGCCACGGCCGGCTTGGAGATGGCGCTCGAAGTCGCCGGCATCGGTCCGGGGGATGAAGTCATCGTTCCGGCCATGAGTTTCGCGGCCAGCGCCAACGTGGTGGCACGGCTGCGTGCCAAACCGGTATTCGTCGACATCGACCTGTACTCCCACAACATCAACGTCGATCAAATCCCCGCGGCCTTGACGGCCAAGACCCGCGCCATCATGCCGGTGCATTTTTCCGGTCTGCCCGTGGACATGGACGGCATTCTTGGCTTGGCCAAGGAGCGCGGGCTGCGAGTCATCGAAGACGCCGCGCATGCCATCGGCTCGCGCTATGGGGATAAGCTCATCGGCAGCTTCGGCGACTTGACGGTGTTCAGCTTTCATCCGAACAAGAATATGACCAGCATCGAAGGCGGCGCCATCTCCACGAGCGATGCCGGTGCTGCTGCGCTGTTCGAGCAGTATCGCTTCCACGGCATCAAGCGCAATGCCGCCGGTGAAATCGATGTCATGTTCCCCGGAGCCAAGAGCAATCTCACCGACGTCGCGGCGCAGATCGGCATCGATCAGCTGCGCCGTTTGGACGGATTCAATGCGCGGCGCTTGCGGCTGGCGGAGCTCTATTTCCAAGAACTCGACGGCTATTCGGGCGTGGTGCTGCCGGCGCGCGGCGACACAGGCCATAGCTGGCATATGTTCCAGGTGCTGATCGATTTCCGGGCCCGCGGCATGACGCGGCCGGCGTTCCAGAAAATCATGCACGATCGCGGCATCGGTGTCGGCGTGCACTATCCGAGCATTCCCAGCCTCAAGTACTACCGGGAGCTGGGGTATCGGGACGAGGACACGCCGGTGGCAGCGCGAGTGGGGCGCGAGACCGTGACCTTGCCGCTGTTTCCGGCGATGAGCGATGAGGATGTGGGGCGGGTGTGCCGGGAATTGCGAGGGGTGTTGAAATAATCACCCAAGCGGGTTCGTATCAAGAACGGCTCGAATGGTCATCTTTGGCCTGACGCGCACGCCGCTCAGCGCGCACTGCCTTCACTTCGGCATTAATCTCATCCAACGACATGGATGGAATACCGGCCTCCTCGACGCGGCCTGCAATGGACATCAGCGCAACAGCGGCCTTCTGTCGCTTGATAGCCGCATCCAGCAGGCGCGCCATGGCTTGCGGCGTTAGCAGCCCTGCGTCGCGAGCGGCTTGTGCAGTGGCCTCCGGCAGTTCAATCTCAATCGTGGTCATGACCTAAACTCCTGGCGCGTTGACGCTTGCTTCAACTCCGCGCATTCGATGAACGTATCGAGTTGAAGCAGCGACATTTACTGCTCCCATATTACGATGGTAGCTAATGAACGACTCCGTTCGCCATATTGCCGCCGCCCTGAACGCCACCCGACAATTCTTGAAGTCGGACAATTGTCCGAATAGCATAGACAAATGTCTATAGCAATTTTCAAGGCCTACCCGCTGGAAAACGATCTGGAAATGGCCGCGCTCATTCTCGCCGGCTTGCCTGTCGCAGTGCTGAAGCGATTGGGCGTATTTCTCGGCTTGAGGGCGGCGAAAGTGGGGCTGATCGTCAATATTAGTGAAAAGACCCTGGAGCGCCGATTGAAAAGCGGTGCCCGATTAAAACCCGATGAATCGGAACGCATCGCGCGCCTCATGCGGGTAGTCTCGTTGGCCACATCCGTCCTCGAGAGTGAGGACAACGCGCGGCGCTGGCTCAAACGCCCATTGCAGGAACTCGGCGGCCAGTCTCCACTGCAATTGACGGCCACCGAACCCGGTGCGCGAGAAGTCGAAAGAGTTCTCGGGCGTTTAGAAAACGGCATCTTCGCCTGATCACTACCTGGCGAATAGTCAAACAATCCCGCCTATCGACAGCTTTCGATGGTCGCGGCGCCGCCGCCAATCCCGGACGCTGGAATGCAGCGGGGGTTGCAGTCGTCTATACCGCCCAAAGCCGCTCTTTGGCCTCACTCGGAGTGCTCGTGCACACGGAAGATACGGAAGATACCCACGTACTCGCCGCCATGCGGTGGGTCATGATTCCCGTCGATATCGATGACAAACTAGTGGAAGCCGCCCAGCAGCTGGCTGCCGACTGGCATCAGTTGCCCGCCCCTCAATCCACGCGCGAATTTGGCAATCGATGGATCCTGGAAGCACGCTCGGTCGCTCTGCGCGTGCCCAGCATCGTCGTCGAGGGAGAGTTCAACTACCTGCTCAATCCGCAGCACCCAGACTTCGTGCGGTTGCAGTTCGGAGACCCGCTGCCATTTTCGTTCGACCCTCGATTAATCGGGCGCGGAAAAACCGTATAACTGAGGTCGTCTAGAGAGAGCCGGCCGTGCCGAGGCGCGTTATGGGGCGCCGCTTGTTGCGCGATGCGCAACGCGCTATACTTGCTCATGATTCAATCGTTTCGGCACAAGGGATTACGCCGGTTCTATGAATCTGGGAGCCAGGCCGGCATACAGCCGCATCACGCCAAGCGGCTTCGAATGCAGTTAGTGGCGCTCGACACAGCGCAGATCATCGATGATATGAACATCGCTGGCTTTCGATTGCATTCTCTCAAGGGCGAAGAGAAGGGCCGTTGGTCGCTTTGGGTCAATGGAAACTGGCGGCTGGCGTTTGAATTTCGGGATGGGCACGCTCAGTCCCTTGATTACGAGGATTACCACTGATGGCAATGCACAACCCTCCACACCCGGGCGAGTTCATCAACGCGGTGTATCTTGAGCCCAATGACATCAGCGGTCGCGAGCTGGCTACCAAGCTGGGTGTTGCAACCTCCACGTTGAGCCGCGTATTGAAAGGCAGCAGTGCGGTTAGCCCCGAGATGGCGTTACGCCTTTCTAAGGCGCTGGGACGAACCCCGGAAAGCTGGCTCGCCATGCAATATCAATACGACCTTTGGCGCGCCAAACAGCATGTGGATCTGGGACGAGTCGGCAAGGTCCGGCTAACGGCGGAGTGATGACGCGCACGGAACGCAACCTGTGTGCCGCAGCCTTACCGCCTTGCGAGCAAAAATAGGAAGGCGCAGACTGCCGTTCTGCCGATTTCAGCTCTCCAAAGGAACCCCAAACATGAAGCGTTTAATGATTCTCGCCCTGGGCAGCGCGGTGCTGGCTGCGCCGCTGTATGCGGCATTGAAGACCGGCGTACAGGCCCCGGACTTCACCACTCAGGCCACGCTTGCCGGCAAGCCATTCAAGTTTTCCCTGGCGGATGCGCTGAAGACGGGACCGGTAGTCCTGTATTTCTACCCTGCGGCGTTCACGCCGGGCTGCACCGTCGAGGCCCATGAGTTCGCCGAAGCCACGGATAAATTCAAGGCGCTGGGCGCCACGGTCATCGGTGTGTCGCACGACCCCATCGAGACGCTCAACAAGTTCTCGGTGAGCGAGTGCCGCAATAAGTTTGCGGTGGCCTCGGATGGCGACCAGAAGATCACCAAGGCCTATGACGCCGTGCTGGCGGTCAAGCCCGAATATGCCAATCGCACGTCGTATGTCATTGCCCCCAACGGCAAGATCATTTATGAATACACAGCGTTGGATCCGGGCAAACATGTCGGCAATACCATGGCCGCCGTCGAGAAATGGAAGTCGGAGCACAAGGGAACTTAGTTTTCGTATCCGCCTGCGGGGCGGGTCGAATAGCCCTTCGCTAGACGAACGTGCGTGGCTATGATATACATTAGTAATGTAGATCATGAGGTCAGATATGCGCGTTGCCAAGTGGGGAAACAGTCTTGCCGTACGGCTGCCGGACGCCGTAGTGAGGGCCCTCGCGCTCAAGACTGGGGATGAGATCGAAATTGTCGTAAGTGGTGAGCGTCGATTCGAAATTGGGCGCGGCCGGAGCCGCGATCGGGCGATGGATCGACTCCGAGCCCTCAAGAAACCCCTCCCCGAAGGATTCCGATTCGATCGAGACGAGGCCAATGCCCGCTGAGCGATTCTTCGATACGAATATTCTGATCTATGCATTCGCGAAGGATGAACCCCGCGGCTCCCAGGCCGAGGCGTTGATTGCGGCCGGTGGCGTTATCGGAGTCCAAGTCCTCAACGAGTTCACTAATGTCACGCGACGTAAGTTGCGATGGCGGTGGAGCGATATTGAACGTGCCATTAAGGTAATCGAAGACTTGTTGGGGCCAGCACGCCCTCTGACTGGCGCTATTCATGCCCAAGCAGTTGTCCTCGCTCGTGATCACAGTCTTTCGTTCTATGACGCGCTGATTGTCGCCGCCGCTATCGATGCGGGTTGTCGACTATTGAACAGCGAGGACCTACAGGATGGCCAGAAATTCGGAACGGTGACCGTCGAGAATCCGTTTCACATATAAGGCCACGCGCGATCCGCGAATGCCTAGCCGCTACGCGAGTTTTGCCAGCCGATCGACCATTCCGTCGAACCCCGTGAAAGTAACGTTGAGAGTGCCGAACCTCTTTGAGTAGGCGCGCTCCACGTCGCTGGCGACCACGATATGCTCGGCTTTGGGGTAGCGGGCCACATGCAACCAGGGTTGCATATAGTATGACCAAACGAAAGTATACTTGCGTTTGGTAACACGCCTACGTCGGGCAAATTCAGGTCATTTCGCCCGTAAGCATCGAGCAATGACGCGTCGTTTAGCTGGAAGCGCTTAAGTGCCGTTACCCGCGCAATTCGACTCCGCCGCTTTCCCCGCAAATCGATCTCTGATCCACTCCAGTTGTTCCGGCGTCGAGGTTTCCATGGTCGGATCGTGATCGAGGCCGGGATAGCTGTGAAATCTGACCGGCTGCTTCTTGGCGCACATGAGCTTGACCGCCGCACGCACCGCGTCGATAGGCACGGTTTGATCGGCTTCGCCGGCGATCACCAACATCGGGCCGCCGATGGGAGTGTTGCCCTGTGAATTGCCATCAAAGAACTGATGAATCGCAGCGACCTTCTCCCACTGCGGCCGCAGCAGGCTGCCGCTCGGCAGTGCAGCGTAGGTTGCATAGCCGTAGTAAAAGCAACCCTTAGTCGTGACATCGGCGTAGTGCTCGAGCACCGCATCCGACAGCAGATCGCGGGGCTTAAAGTCCGGATAGCGCGCATGAATGCCGGCGGCCATGAAGGCGAGATAAAACCCCACGCCGGGGGTACTGCCCAAGTGACTAAAGAAATCCGCCTCGCGCGCGACGCCGGCCACTGAGACCGCGCCCAGGTAATTCGGATCCTTGATGCCGTGCTCGGCTTCGGCCACGCCCCAGGCGGCGAGCCCGCCCTGCGAATGTCCATCCACCACCCATCTCGGGTCCAGATGGGGGACTGCGGCATGCGCTGCCGGAATCGAATACACCACGTCGTGCGCTTGCGCCACTTTGTTGACGTACTGATGCAGCCCCTCGGTACCCAGTCCATGGTAGTCCGTGGCTACCACCGCGAATCCGGCGGCCACCATGGGCATCAAACCTTCCGCGCCGTAGTACACGTCCCGCATGGCGGAGGGCGCACACAGCCGGGCGACGCCGCTCGTGCCATGCGCCCAGGCGATCACCGGCCAGCCCTGCGGCGGCGGCGTTCCCGCAGGAATCAGCACTACGCCCGAGGTCGCGACATCGCGCCCGGTGGCATCCAGAGAGTGATAAAGAATCCGAACAGCGGTCGCGCCTTTCGGCAGCGAGTACCCGCCAAAGCTCTCCTTGCGCAGCAGTGCGCCGGGCTTGGTGGTCTTCAGATTCGCGGGAGTTGCATAGAAATCCGTGAGCGGCAGGCGGTCGGCTTGTTCCATTGCCCGAGCCTCGGCCACGGTCTTGGGCATTTCCTGCGCGTGCAACGGGCTGAGCCCCGACAACGCCAGTATGCCGAGCGCGAAAGCTGCCGCAGCCATTGTTCTTGTGGTGGTCACGCTGATTTTCCCCTATTGAAGTGAGCGCTTAGGTCACGCCGATGCCGCTCCAGTCTAGCTCAGCGCCATCGCCACCGCGCATGGCAATAATCTGCGTCGCTAGCGGTGCGCCCTCGGCATGAGCAGTTTCGCGATCAGCGAGGTCCATCCCGACTGATGCGAGGCGCCGGCGCCGCGGCCGGTATCGCCGTGAAAGTACTCGTAGAAGGGAATGCAATCCTGGTAGTTCGGATCCGATTGCAGCTGCGGCTGATGGCGCAGCACGGCCCGCTCACCCTTGGCGTCTTTCAAGAATATGCGCGACAGACGATGCGACAGTTCGGCGGCCACTTCTTCGAGGGTCAGGTATTTTCCAGAGCCGGTCGGGCATTCCACTTTGAAGTCATCGCCGTAGTAGTGATGGAATTTCTGCAGCGACTCGACGATGAGGAAATTTAAGGGGAACCAGATGGGCCCGCGCCAGTTGGAGTTGCCGCCGAACTGCCTGGATTCGGATTCGGCGGGCGAGTAATGCACCGACTGATCGACGTCGCCGACTTTGAGCACGAAAGGATGGGCGAGGTGGGCGCGGGACAGGGCGCGAATCCCGTAGTCGGACAGGAACTCGGATTCATCCAGCATGCGCTGCAGCAGCTTCTTCATGCGATGGCCGCGCAGCAGCGACAGTAGGCGCCGCTGGCCGCGTCCCGGGTCCTGCCAATGCGACACCAGCTTGGCGAGATCGGGCCGGTGGCTCAAGAACCATTCCAGACGTTTACGGAATCCCGGCAGCTGGTCCAGCATTTCCGGTTCCAAGGTTTCGACCGCGAACAGTGGAATCAAGCCCACCATGGAGCGAATCCTGAGCCGCACCTTTTCGTCGTTCGGCAGATTCAGCACGTCGTAGAAGAATTGATCCTGCTCGTCCCACAGGCCGACGTCGGCGCTGTACATGCAGCTCATGGCCTCGGCGATATTCAAAAAATGCTCGAAGAACTTGCTGGCGATGTCCTCGTACACATGATTGTGCTGCGCGAGTTCCAGCGCGATGGTCATCAGATTCAGCGAATACATGGCCATCCAGCTGGTGCCGTCCGACTGATTGATGTAGCCGCCGGTGGGCAGCTGCGCGCTGCGATCGAACACGCCGATATTGTCCAAGCCTAAGAATCCGCCTTGGAAAATGTTTCTGCCCAAGTTGTCTTTGCGGTTGACCCACCAAGTGAAATTAATCATCAGCTTGTGAAACACGCGTTCCAGGAACTCGAGATCCCCATTGCCGCCGTTCTGCTTGCGGTCGATTTGATAGACGCGCCAGGCGGCCCAGGCATGCACCGGCGGATTGACGTCGCTGAAGGCCCATTCATAGGCGGGAATCTGGCCGTTCGGATGCATGTACCATTCGCGGGTCAGCAGCACCAGCTGATGCTTGGCGAACTCGGCGTCGATCAATGCGAACGGGATGCAGTGAAATGCAAGGTCCCAGGAGGCGTACCAGGGATATTCCCACTTGTCCGGCATGGAGATGATGTCGGCATTATTGAGATTGCGCCATTCGATGTCGCGGCCGTGCTGGCGCGATTCCGGGGGCGTCGGCTGTCCCGGATCACCTTTAAGCCAACGCGGAATATCCAAGTAGTAGAATTGCTTGCTCCAGATCAATCCGGCGAAGGCCTGCCTCTGCACCACCCGCTCATCGGCCGAGACCATGTCCTTCTGCAGTTCGGCGTAGAACAGATCGGCTTCGCTACGCCGCGCAGTCAGGTAGTGCTCGAATAGGGCGAAGGGTTGATCGACCTCGCGGCGCGACAGACGAAGTCGAAATTCCTGACAGGCGCCGCCATCGAGGGTGGTTCTGAGCCACACGCCGGCCTTGGTGCCCTGCTTGGCGGGATTCACCTTGTCGCGCTGCCCGTCGACGATTCGATCGTGAAAGCCGTCTTTGAAGTAGCCGGAACCCGGTAGATTCCACAGTCGCGGCGCGTTGGTCTCGTTTTCCGTGAACAGCAACTCTGCATTGCCATCGACATACAGGCGGCTCATGCCCATGGCCGCAGGCTCAATGCCGATGCTGCCGTCACCCAAGGCCCGAAGCAGTGGCTTGTCGGATCCCGGTTCCCAGGTCCAGGTATTGCGCAACACCAATTGCGGAATCAGGTGCAGCAGCGCAGGCTCGCCGCTGCGATTCCACGCCGTGATTTTCATCAGAAGATCGCCGGGCTCGACCTGCGCATACTCGACGAAGACATCGAAGTAGCGATTCTCGGCGAACACACCGGTGTCGAGGAGCTCGTATTCCGGCAAGTCCGTGCCGCGGCGCGCATTCTCGGCGACTAAATCCGCGTACGGAAAGGCGTGCTGCGGATACTTGTAGAGCATCTTCAAGTAGGAGTGCGTCGGTGTCGCATCCAGATAAAAATAATGTTCTTTGACGTCCTCGCCGTGATTGCCTTGGGCATTGGTGAGGCCGAACAGACGTTCCTTCAAAATCGCATCGGCGCCGTTCCACAGCGCCAGCGACAGGCACACCGTTTGCTCGGCATCGGAGATGCCGGCAATGCCATCTTCGCCCCAGCGATAGGCGCGGCTGCGCGCGTGATCATGCGGAAGGTATTCCCAGGCCGTGCCGCCCGCACTGTAATCCTCGCGCACCGTGCCCCATTGGCGCTCGCTCAAATAGGGTCCCCAATGCTGCCAGCCATCGGGACCCTGCACGTTGGCGAGCAGACGCTCGCGCTCGATAGTCATCTTGATCCTTATACCGTCGCTCTGAGGCGGCGCTCGAGGTAGAGCCAGGAACGCAGTATCTCAGCCACGCTCCAGGCCTGCGCGAAACAGCCTCGCGCACTGTGAGGTGCGTCACCATCAAATATCTCGCCTAAAGTCCCCACACAGGCACTCTCCAAGTGCTCTGCCATGGGACTTAAAAACGATAGCGCCAGCCGCGCATCGCCATGCACTCGATAGTGGGCCCTTGAGAACGGCCCGAGCAGCCAGCCCCAGGCGGTGCCCATGTGGTATGCGGCATCGCGCTGACCGGCATCCCCTTGGTAGCGGCCGAGGTATCCCGATTCTTGAGGACTCAAGCTGCGCAGCCCATAGCTGGTAACGAGTTCCCGGGCGCAAGTGTCGACCACGGCACGCATCTGCCCGGTGTTCAAGGTGCAGTGGGGCAGAGATACCGCCAGGATTTGGTTCGGCCGGATACGCGCATCGAGGTCGCCGCCGCCGTCGACGTCGATGACGTCGTACAAACAGGAGCGCTGCTCATTCCAAAAGCGGCCGAAATTCAAGGTCGCACGGTCCAGCAGGGATTGGCAGAATTTCTTCTCGTCCGCGCGGCGCAGCCGTGCGGCGAGGCGCGCGGCGACATCCAGGGCGTTCAGCCACAGCGCGTTGATTTCCACCGGCTTGCCGATGCGCGGCGTGAACACCTGCTCACCGTGCTTGGCATCCATCCAGGTCAGCTGGGTTCCCGGCGCGCCCGCCCGCAACAGGCCGTCGGCGGGGTCGACGCGGATCCCAAAGCGCGTGCCGTCCTCATGCGCGTGAACGATGCTCATCAACACCGGAAACATGTCACGCGCGAGGTCGGGATCGCGTCGGGCCTGCAAGTAGTCGTCGAGCGCTAGGAACATCCACAACGTGGCGTCGGCGGTGTTGTACTGCGGCGCCTCGCCGCGGTCGGGAAAGCAGTTCGGCAGCATGCCGCCATCGACGAAGCCGGCATAGGTGCGCAAGATTCCGGCGGCAACGTCGTAGCGGCCGAGTGAGGTGGCGAGGCCAGGCAGGGATATCATGGTGTCGCGTCCCCAGTCGGTGAACCAGGGGTAGCCGGCAATGATGCTGCTGCCGGCGCCGGCCGCTCCACGCCGCACAATGAATTGATCCGATGCCTGAGCCAGGGTGCGGATCCAGGTGGGCGCGCTCTTCGGCAGCGGCGCCAGCAAGTGCCGCGAGCGCTCCTTGAGGGCGTCGAGCACCTCGTCGGCCGGCGCCGGCGGCTCAGTCTCGGCGGTGGCGACCAGGAACACCGGCACCCCGGGCACAAGGTCCACCTCAAAATATCCGGGGGTCAATAAATCTTCCAGCGCGTCGAGGCCTCGCTCTGCTTCCACCCGATGCCAGAAATTCCAATACCACTGCGTCGCCGCCGTGAAGCGCCCGTCGCTGACGGATATTCGAAACGGCCGGGCGTCGGCGCCGGCCTGGATGCGGCACTCGCGGGCATCGGCGTCGAGCGTGAAGTCTTTGGCGCCGCGATTCTGGCTGTGATAGTCGCGATACGCGATCAAGGGCTTGAGCGTGACGCGCAGGGGTGCAGAGGCGCGCTCGAGCTGTAAGCGCAAATACGACGTATTGGCTTCCGGTGCCATGAATACTTGCTGTTCCAGCAACGAGTCCGCGACCGCGTAGCGCCAGGTCGGAATGCCGTCCGGCACGGCGAAGGATTCCAAGTGCATAAAGCCCTGGCCGCTGACGGTGCCGTCCTCGAATTCATTGGCAGACAGGTCCGTTTCGACGCCTAAGTAGTGCGCGCTGAGCTCGACCTTGGCCACCAGCAGCGTGCGCTCCACCGGCGGCCGCAGACTGGCCATGAGAAATCCATGGTAGCGGCGCGTATTGGCGCCAGCGACCGTGCCGCAGGCATAACCGCCAAGCCCGTTGGTGACCAGCCACTCGTAGCGGCTGGCGCTCTCCCAACGCCCGCAGATGTCGCGGCCCAGGCTCAGAAACGCGACCGGTTCAGCAAATAATCGAGCGAGTATTTGCCGGGTCCGTAAATGATCAAGAACGTGAGCAGCGTGCCCCACAAGATATGCTGGCCGAGCGCGGCCTCGAAGCCTTCCGCCAACAGCACCTGGCGATACGAAATCACCGCCATCGCGTTCACTGCAAACAAGCCGATGGCGCTCAAGCGACCCACGAAGCCCAGTACCAGCAGCGTGGGGAAAAACAATTCGCCGAAGGCGCCGGCCACCGCCGCCGTATGCGGCGACAGCAGCGGCGTGTGGTATTCGTTCTCGAACAAAGACAGCGTGCTGTCCCACGTGGTCACCTTGAGGTAACCCGATTTGAGGAATTGCCAGCTCACATAGCAGCGCGCGCCGAGCGCAAACAGCGATTGCAGGGGATTCAAAAGCCGCGCCGCCAGTACATCGGGGGCTTCAATTTTTTGCAGTAGGGACATGGGAGATCCTTCTTTTTAGAGTCGATGAATAGATGCCGATGGCTCAGTGAAAATCGACGATGGCGCCCGCCAGGACGAAGCGCCGCAGTGCGGCCGCGGCGTCGAATTCGCCGCCGCCTTCTACGCCCCGTGCAATGGCGGCCGCGAAAGATTCTTCTGCGCGCAGTGCTTCGAGAAACGCCTGCTCGCTTAGCGATAAACGGTGAAATTCCAATTGGCCGCGAACGCGGATAGTGAGCACCCGATCCGGGCCGCTGCCCAAGTCTATGAGCGGCGGTTCCGCATCGCCGGCATTGGCTTGCCAGATTGCCACGCAGGGAAATTCCGACGTGAACAAGCGCACCGAGGGGTGCAGGCGAAACACCAGTGCATCGTAATCGTTGGGCGGGACCGTCTGCAGCTTTGCCGGATCGAAGGGCGCGTGCTCGGCGGCTAGCAGCGTCTCTTGGATCAGCCACTCGAGGTGTGCCACGTCCCCCAGGTAGAGGTACTCGCCGGCGCCGTGCGCCTGCGCCAGAAACTGCGCGAATTCCGCACCCGCGAACTGCAAGTCGCCCGAGATTGAGGGATGGCGTGCGTGGCAGCCGCGCGCCAACTGACGAAAATAATCCTCGCCGACCAGGCGACGCACCACCGGGAAACTAGCGATCAGGCTGTCGGTGAAGTTGCTGCGAGCCGTATTGGCGTAAACGTCCAAGGTGAGCCGGGCGGCGATACCTCGATCGGCTATGTAGGGCGCCGCGAGCTCCGGCCTGGCGTCGAGCACCGCCTGCATGACGTCAAGCTGCAGTTCACGCAGCGAGTGCATGCGCGTCCGCCCGTACGGTGTCGGCCTTGGCGGCTTCGGCCAGCAGCACCTCGAGAGCGGGTATGTCCGTATCCCACTCGATCAAGGTCGGTACCTCGCCGAAACGGCGCAGAGCCGCGCCGTACAGATCCCACACCGCGTCGCACACCGGTGTGCCGTGAGTGTCGATGAGCAGTTCCCGTCCGTCGAAGTTCACGCTGTTGTGGCCGGCCAGGTGAATTTCCTTGACCGTGTCGGGCGCGATGGCATTCAGATAACGCTGCGGCTCGAAATCGAAATTCCGCGCGGCGACGTAGATATTGTTCAAGTCGAGCAGGATTCCGCAGCCCGATTCTGCGGCGACGCCGTTCAAGAATTCCCATTCGGACATCCGCGAACAGTCGAACTGCAGGTAGCTCGAGACGTTCTCGAGCAAAATCTGCCGGCCGAGAAAATCCTGCGTCTGGGCGATGTGCGCGCTGACATGGCGCAGTGCCTCCTCGGTGTAGGGCAGCGGCAAGAGATCGTTGGCAAAGCGTCCGCCGACGGAGCTCCAGGACAAATGCTCGGATACGAGCGTGGGTTCGAAACGCAGCAGCGCGCGGCGTACGCGCTGCAAATGCGCGGGGTCGATCTCATCGGTTGACCCCAAGGATAATCCGACGCCGTGCAGCGACAGGGGATAGCGTTCGCGAATTCGCGACAGCGCCTCGACATGCGCGCCGCCGTCCGCGAAATAGTTCTCAGTGTGTGCTTCGAACCAGCCGGCGGCGGGAGATTCGGCCAGCACCCGCAGATGATGCGTCGCCCGCAGGCCGATGCCGGCGCGGGCCGGCATCGAACTGCTGGTAAGACTGCGTGCGGGGCTGTCCGTGGCAGCGTGCACGTTTATTTGGCGGTGGGGCTGCCGCCGGTGAGCCTGGCGCAGGTGCCCTTGGGGAGTTCCACGAATTCCTTGCCGCCAGAATCCACTTTGGCCTGCCCGGCACAAGCATGCGCGGGACCGGCGCAATCATTCTTGCCGGCCTTCACTACTCCGTAGCACTTCTCCATCTCCACCTTGTCGGCCGCAAAGGCCGGTGTCGCGAAGGCGGCGGCGCCCAAACTCAACAAGCTGCTGATGGCGGTGACGGTTGCGCTGGTCTTATTCATCGATGATTTCCTTGTGGTTGAATTAATAGAAAGCTGATGCCCGATAAGACCGGGGCATTGTGGCAGTTATTGCAGCTGCGGCGAGCCTCCGACTGGTGGCCCTAAAAAGCACCGGCGCTTGAGGTTCCAGGAGATCTTCCGCAATCGAGACCATTGCCGTAGCGATAGGGGTGGATGGTCGCCTTCACCGACTCAATGCTTATAAATGACATCGTGAAACGTCTATAAATTATTGATTATAATAAAGATTAAATTGAATCATTTATAAGCGCAGTGAGCTCATAAAGGATAATTAGCTTGGCATGGCGCGGAGCAGTCTGAATCCCGCGTGGCCTGCTGCGGATGGCCGAACTGGTTTCCGGTCGAAGCACATCGCCTCGCTTAAATACCGCCCAGAGTGTGGCAGGCAAAAAGCTCAGCTGTCATGCGTTTACTTGTAGAATGGCGCTTTACTAAACGGACGGGCGGATGGCGCAGGACCGATTGATTGGCAACGCCGCATTGATCTGCGGCTCGGTGGCTTACGACACGATTTTGCAGTTCCCGGACCGCTTCAAATCGCACATTCTCCCCGACAAGATTCATATTTTGAATGTGTCGTTCCTGGTCCCGGACATGCGCCGCGAGTTCGGCGGCTGCGCCGCGAACATCGCCTATAGCCTGAAGCTGCTGGGCGATCGGGGCATACCCATGGCGACCGCTGGGGATGATTTTTCGCCCTACCGCGAGCGAATGGCGGCGCAGGGCATACCTGTCGATCACATCAAGGTGGTGGACGGGACCTTTACCGCGCAGGCTTTCATCACCACCGATCTCGATGACAATCAGATTACGGCCTTCCACCCCGGAGCAATGCAGCAAGCCCATTTGAACCGCGTGTCGGACGCGGGCGCGGGCATCGCGCTCGGCATCGTCGCACCGGACGGACGGCAGGCCATGATCGAGCACGCGGCGCAGTTTGCCGCTGATAAGATTCCGTTTATTTTCGATCCCGGCCAGGGATTGCCCATGTTCGGCGCCGGGGAGCTTAAAACCTTCATTGCCCAGGCCCGCTGGGTCGCGGTCAACGACTACGAATGGGGCATGCTGCAGCAAAAGACCGGCTTCTCGGTCGCCGATATCACCGCCCAGGTCGAGGCCTTGGTGGTGACCGTGGGCGCGAAAGGCTCGGTAATACATACCAAGGAGCGGACCTATACCATTCCCTGCGCGAAGCCCACCGCCATCGTCGATCCCACGGGTTGCGGGGATGCCTTCCGCGCTGGTTTAATTCACGGCCTGTTGCGCGGCCTTGACTGGGAAACCACCGGCCGGGTGGCGTCTCTCATGGGGGCCATCAAGATTGGCTCGCGCGGGCCGCAGAATCACCGCTTCACCGAGACCGAATTCGAACGTCGATATCGGGACAATTTTGGCTAATTTGCAAGGAAGTCGACCTATGAGCAGCAGTTTCTCCTTCACCTCCGAATCGGTCTCTGAGGGCCACCCGGACAAGGTCGCCGACCAGATTTCGGACGCCGTGCTCGATGCCATCCTGGCCGCGGACCCGAAGGGCCGCGTGGCCTGCGAAACCTTGGTGAAGACCGGTGTGGTCATCGTGGCGGGCGAAGTCACCACCAGCGCCTGGGTGGACGTGGAAGCCATCGTGCGCAAGACCGTGCTCGACATCGGCTATGACACCTCCGAGATGGGCTTTGACGGCGCCAGTTGCGGCGTGCTCAACATCATCGGCAAGCAGTCCCCCGATATCGCGCAGGGCGTCGACCGCAAGGACGAGCGCAAGCAGGGCGCCGGCGATCAGGGTTTGATGTTCGGCTACGCCACCAATGAAACCGATGTGCTCATGCCCGCGCCCATCACCCTCGCGCATCGGCTGGTTAAGCGCCAGGCGCAGGTACGCAAAAGCGGCAAACTGCCCTGGCTGCGGCCGGATGCCAAGAGCCAGGTCACGCTGCGCTACGAGAACGACAAGCCGGTGGGGCTCGAAGCGGTGGTGCTGTCGACCCAGCACGAGGACAGCATCAGCACCAAGCAATTGCGCGAGGCCGTCATCGAGGAAATCCTCAAGCCCGTGCTGCCCGCCAAGTGGATCGACAAGCACACCAAGTACCACATCAATCCCACGGGGCGCTTCGTCATCGGCGGCCCGGTCGGCGACTGCGGCCTGACGGGGCGCAAAATCATCGTCGACACCTATGGCGGCTTTGCGCGCCACGGCGGTGGCGCCTTCTCGGGTAAGGATCCCTCCAAGGTGGATCGTTCGGCCGCCTATGCGGCGCGCTATGTGGCGAAGAATATAGTGGCGGCAGGCCTTGCGGATCGCTGCGAAGTTCAAGTGTCCTACGCCATCGGAGTGGCCGAACCCACCTCCATCATGGTGGAGACTTTCGGCACGGGTAAATTGCCCGACGCGCGACTGACCCAGCTGGTACGCGGACATTTCGATCTGACGCCGTTTGGGCTGCGCGAAATGCTGGACCTGCAGCGACCCATTTATCAGAAAACCGCCTCCTATGGGCACTTCGGCCGCAAGGAACCGGAGTTCACCTGGGAGCGCACCGACAAGGCGAGCACGCTTGCGGCCGAATTCAAGGCTACGCGCGCCGCATGAGATATTCAGGGTTTCCAGGCGCTTCGCGCCGAATTTAGGGGGTCGCGCTAAGCGCCGCGACCCCGTCCGAAAAGGTTTGTAAGAGGAAGATTAAATGAACGCAGCAATGAAGCAATCTGAAGATTTCTTGGTCAAGGATTTGAGCCTCGCGGAGTGGGGCCGCAAGGAAATCCGCATCGCCGAAACGGAGATGCCCGGCCTGATGGCCATCCGCCATGAATTCGCGGCGCAACAGCCGCTGCGCGGCGCGCGCATCACCGGCTCCTTGCACATGACCATCCAAACCGCGGTGCTGATCGAGACCTTGAACGCGCTGGGCGCGCAGGTGCGTTGGG
>JBDUBO010000081.1:0-19033 GCA_040004115.1 Gammaproteobacteria bacterium
ATTTGCGCTAATGTAACAACCGACACGACATTCAGCAAGGCAACGTGTATCATTCGTGGTGCTTATTTTGCGTGAAATGACACGCACTTTTGGGCAAATCTATGAGCTTAACCCGTCAAGACGTCGAGAAAATCGCGCACCTCGCGCGCCTGTCGATCACCGAACAAGAGATGCCGGTCTACGTGACCAGCTTGTCGAGCATCGTCAATTTCGTCGACGAGCTATCGCGAGTGCAGACCGGTGACGTGCTGCCCATGGCGCATCCCCTCGATGGGCAGCATCAGCGCCTGCGTGTCGATGAGGTGACGGAAGGTGATCATCATAAGAAATTCCAGGCCAATGCGCCGGCGGTGCAAGCCGGCTTGTACGTCGTGCCGCGAGTGATCGAGTAGGGGCCGCCGGCCTGCTATTCTAAAGTGACGATGCTGCACAACCTTTCCATCGGCGAACTCAGCCGTCGTTTGAATTCGGGCCAGATATCGAGCGTGGAGCTCACACGGCACTTCTTGGCGCGGATCGAGCGACTGAACCCCGCTTTGAACACGCTCATTACACTGACTGCTGAACAGGCACTGGCGGCGGCGGCGCTTGCCGATGGCCGGCGCGCTGCCGGCGGCGAATCGGGCCCTCTGCTCGGCATCCCCCTCATTCATAAAGATATTTTCTGCACGGACGGGGTGCGCACCAGCTGCGGCTCGCGCATGCTGGATAATTTCATAGCCCCTTACGATGCGACGGTGGTGAGCCGCCTCAAGTCTGCGGGCGCGGTCATGCTCGGCAAGGCCAATATGGACGAATTTGCCATGGGCTCGTCCAACGAGACCAGCTACTACGGGCCGGTCAAGAATCCCTGGGATACGACCAAAGTTCCCGGAGGGTCATCTGGCGGCTCGGCGGCGGCGACGGCCGCGCGTCTGGCGCCATTTGCCACGGGAACGGATACCGGGGGCTCGATTCGCCAGCCGGCCGCGTTGACCGGCGTGACGGGTGTCAAGCCGACCTATGGACGTGTTTCGCGCTTCGGCATGGTCGCCTTCGCCTCCAGCCTCGATCAGGCGGGGGTGTTTGCGCACAGCGCCGAGGACGCGGCGATTGTCTTAAAGGCAATGGCCGGCTTCGATGCGCGAGATTCCACCAGTATCGACACCCCGGTGCCCGACTATCCAGCCGCCTTGAATGCGCCGCTCAAGGGTCTAAAAATAGGCCTTTTACGCGAGTTTTTCGAGGGTCTGGAAGCCCGCAATGCGGCGTTGATTCATGACGCATTGAAGGTGTACACGGACCTCGGCGCGCAGACGATGGAGGTCAGCTTGCCGCACCTGCCGTTGTCGGTGCCCACTTATTACGTGGTTGCACCGGCGGAGTGCTCCTCGAATCTCTCGCGCTTCGACGGTGTGCGGTTCGGCTATCGCTGCGAGGCGCCCAAGGACCTGTTGGATCTGTACAAACGATCCCGTGGCGAGGGTTTCGGTGCCGAAGTGAAGCGCCGCATCATGACGGGCACCTATGTGCTGTCGGCCGGGTATTTCGACGCCTATTATTTGCAGGCCCAGAAGGTGCGCCGCTTGATTACCGACGATTTCCGCGCAGCATTCGCACAGGTGGATCTATTGATCGGACCCACCACGCCGACGCCGGCCTTCGCCATCGGCGCCAAGATCGACGATCCGGTCACCATGTATTTGAACGACATCTACACCATCGGCGCCAATTTGGCGGGGCTGCCCGGACTGTCGCTGCCTTGCGGACTCATCGATGGTTTGCCCATGGGCTTGCAGTTGATCGGACCGCATTTTGCCGAAGCCAAGCTGCTGAACGCGGCGCATTTGTTTCAGCAGTCCACCGAATGGCACAAACAATCGCCGCGCGGGTTCGAATGATGACCGACTGGGAAGTAGTCATCGGGCTGGAGATACACGCACAGCTCGCCACCAAATCGAAGATCTTCTCCGGATCGGCGACGGCATATGGCGCACCTCCCAACGCCCAGGCCGATCTCGTCGACCTGGCGTATCCCGGCGTACTGCCCGTGCTGAACGGCGAAGCGGTGCGCATGGCCGTGAAGTTTGGGCTCAGCATCGGCGCCGAAGTGGCGCGCCGCTCGGTATTCGCTCGCAAGAACTACTTCTATCCGGATCTGCCCAAGGGCTATCAAATCAGTCAGTACGAGTTGCCGGTGGTCAAGCGGGGAAAGCTTGCGGTCGTGCTCGATGACGGCAGCGTCAAGACCATCGGCGTGACCCGGGCACATCTGGAGGAGGATGCCGGCAAGTCTCTGCACGAGGGATTGGCCAACGCCAGCGGCATCGACTTGAATCGTGCCGGCACGCCGCTGTTGGAGATCGTCTCCGAGCCCGACATGCGCTCCGCCAAGGAGGCTGTGGCGTATATGAAGAAGATCCACACCCTGGTGCGCTATCTCGAGATCTGCGACGGCAATATGCAGGAAGGATCGTTTCGCTGCGACGCCAATGTGTCGGTGCGGCCGCGCGGGCGCAAAAAATTCGGCACCCGTGCCGAGATCAAGAATTTGAATTCCTTTCGCTTTGTCGAGAAGGCCATCCATTACGAAGTTGCGCGTCAAGTCGACTTGCTCGAGAGCGGCGGCAGCGTGCTGCAGGAGACGCGGCTGTACGATTCGGACAAGGACGAAACCCGCTCGATGCGCTCCAAGGAGGAGGCGAACGACTACCGCTACTTCCCGGACCCTGATCTCTTGCCGGTGCACATCGATGAGGCGTTCATCGAGGCGGTGCGGGCCACCCTGCCGGAGCTGCCCGACGAGAAGGCTGCGCGCTTCGCCTTGGACTTCGGCTTGTCTGCTTATGACGCCGGCGTGCTTTCCACCAGCCGCGAACTCGGCGCGTATTTCGAGGGGGTGGTTTCGACCCTGGGCGCCGTGCACGCCAAACTGGCCGCGAATTGGGTGATGGGCGAATTGTCGAGTGCACTGAATCGCGACAGCGTCGACATAGTGTTCTCAAGAGTTTCTCCGGTGCATTTGGCCGGCCTGTTGCTGCGCATCGTCGATGCAACCATCTCCGGCAAGATCGCCAAAGAGGTTTTCGAGGCCATGTGGTCCGAGGGCCAGACCGCCGATGCCGTCATCGAGGCCAAGGGCCTCAAGCAGATCACCGACTCGGGCGCCATCGAAGGCGTGATCGACTCGGTGATGGCCGCCAACCCGAAACAGCTCGCTGACTACCGTTCCGGCAAGGACAAATTATTCGGCTTCTTCGTCGGCCAAGTGATGAAAGAGACCGGAGGCAAGGCAAACCCTGCGCAGCTCAATGAATTGCTCAAGGCCAAGCTGGGCGGTAGTTCCTAAGATGCACGGCGGTTCCTGAGATGCATGACCGCGACTGCCTGCATCGCTTCATTTTCGAGCAGTACCCAATTCGCGGACACCTGGTGCACCTGGATGCTGCCTGGCGCGCCCTGATAGAGCATCGCGAATACCCGGCGGCCATCCGCGATACCCTGGGGGAAGCCGTGGCGGCCTCGCTGCTGCTGGCGGCAACCATCAAGTTCGAAGGAGTTCTGTCGCTGCAATTGCAGGGCGACGGACCGATGCACCTCATGCTGGCGCAATGCACCAGCGGTCTCGGAGTGCGCGGGCTGGCGCGCTATCGCGAGGGTGAATCTACTTACGTGGGCCGGATTGCGGACCTGATCGGCACGGGCAATCTCACCGTAACCTTGGAAACCGACGACGGTTCGCAGCGCTACCAGGGAATAGTGCCCATCGCAGGTCAGCGCTTGGCCGAATCGCTGCAGGGCTATTTCGAGAATTCCGAGCAATTGCCGACACGGCTCTGGCTGCATGCGGATGCGGCCGGGGTGTCCGGGATGCTGATGCAGAAGCTGCCTACTTCGGACGTCAAGCCGGGGGTGGACGTCGCGGCGGTCGATGACGCGTGGCGTCGGGTGCAGCTGATCGGCGAGACTCTGACGCCGGAGGAATTGAGCACCCTGGCCGACGCGCAGATACTTCATCGTCTGTTCAATGAAGACGATGTGCGCTTATTCGATCCATCGCCGGTGTATTTTCGTTGCCGCTGCTCGCGCGAAAGGGTAGGCGGCATGCTGCAGGGCCTGGGCGAGGCGGAAACGCGTTCCGTTCTCGCGGAGCGCGGTGAAGTCGAGGTGCGCTGCGATTTTTGCAACCGTGCCTATACGTTCGACGCAGTGGATGTCGCGCGACTGTTCAACGTGGGTGTTGCGGGCGAGGGCGGCACCTCGGTGCATTAGGATTGTCAACGCCGATGCCGATGCCGGCGTCGCCGCTCCGTTCAGCCGCCCTCCATCGCCAGCGTCTTGATGTCGTTGAAAATCACCTGCGGTTGTATGAATGCCAGGGTGTAGATCTCGCGCACCTCGCCGCCGGTATCGATTAGAAACATCTTGAGCATGTGATGCATGGTGCGTGTCGCCCGGCCGTTTTCATCCAACTCCACACTGACGTCCTGCCCAAAATCATCGAGCACGGGCAGCAGTTCCGGCACCCGGCGCGCGGTCAAGAAACGCCATTCGAATTTCGGATCGACGGTGAATTCCCTGGCGTAGCTCGTGATGGCCGCAGGCGTGTCATGGCTGGGATCAAGGCTGATGCTGACGAAGCGCACGCGTCCCGTGAGCGAGCGATCGCCTCTGACTCGATCGCGCAGCGCGGCCATGGTGGTGTGCGCAAATGGGCAGCCCAAGGGATCCACGCAATAGGTATAGAAGAATGTCAGCAGAGTGATCTTGCCCTGCGTGAGTGGCGCGAGGCGCGCGGAGCGTCCGGCACTATCGAGCAAGACGGCATCTACGACCCGCTGAATCTTCTCCAGCCGGTAGCTGCCCGCGGTCGGGGGCACGAACTCCAGGCGCGGTGCTGCCGCCTTGCCGGGATCCTCGGTGGCGCCCGCAATCCCGGCCGCAGTCACACCCCAGGCCAGCGCCGCACAAGCAACCGCGGTGCCCGCGGCGCGGGTCGCGGGCATCGACCGCATCAGCGTGCGGGTGCGCTTACGAGCGATGCCAGACGCTGCGGATTGGCGCTGAACTTCATGTGATGCGGTCGGCCGAGCTGTTCTTTGGTGAAATCAACCTCGAAGGCCGGCGTCAGTTCGTGACCATCCCAATGGAAGGCGCGCAGGAACTGCTCGTTGTCCTTGCCCTTCTTGTCCCATTTCGACAAAAGGCTCGACGTGACGTAGACGCGCGTGCCGTCCCAGCTTTGCGACACCATGTTCACCTGGCTGCCGGTGTGCTTGCTGTAGGTCTGTTGCGGAGGCTCGGGATCGCTCAGATCGAAATAGTGCGTGACGCCGTCCATGAACGTATTCACCCACAATCCCTTGGCATCCGACGTGATCGAAATATCCACCGGCAGGGGAATCTTGGCCGGATCGCCGATTGTAGCAACATCCTTCGCTGCCCACCGCCCGTGCCCGTCGGGCTTGACCAGCCACAGCTGCGAAGTGAGCGCAGTGGCGGTGATGGCCCAATTCTGGCCCTCAGGCAAGGCCCAGCGAATCTCCAAAGGCGCTCCTGGGACGGCGAGGATCTGTTCCGGCTGCATGGTCTTCAGATTCCACATCACCATGGTATTGCCGAAATGCTTCATCGCCTCGGGATCCCCCACCACTTCGCCGAGATCGCGCATGTAGTTGTTCCAGCCGGTGAAGCTCGAGGTGAGCAGCGCATTCTTCGCGGGATTGACCGCCAGGTCGTAGCCGTAGCCGTCGCCCTTCATTTGTTTGATCGTCGCCGTGGGCATGCCGTACTTGGCGACGAACTCCCCCTTGTTGTTGTACACCGACATGCCGGTGACGCCGTCTTTGGCCGCCGCGTTCGACAGACTGCCGATCAACATGCGGCCGGGCAGCGCGTAAAAAGTGTGCGGGCCTACGTAGCCGGTTTTGGCCGACAGATTGTCGATGGTTCTCACGAGCTTCGGATGCGACGGACTGGTTCCTACGTCGAAGACATAGATCTTGCTGTCATCGAGGCCGCCGGCCCACAGATATTTGCGGTCGTCGGTGAATCCCATGTGATGCGCTTCACCGCGGCCGCCGACGGATATCTTGTGAATTACCTTGCCGTAGGATTTGGACGCAGGATTGGCGTCGATGGTGACCAGCTTGTCCGAGCCGTCGCCCATGCCCGGTTCGCCGAGCGTCCAGACGTGCACGAAATCTTCCTGGCCCTTGATCAGGCCTGTCATATAGGGTGAATTGCAGGTCTCGTCCGCCACAGCGGCGAGCGCCCCGAACACCATGATTGCCGCAATTCCAAAGCTCAATATTGACCGCCGATCAATTCGCATAGTGGTTCTCCCAAGGTTCGTTGACCTGCCGTAGGCGACATAAGGTGCGGCGGCTAACCACGAAAAGCAAGCCGCCTGGATTTGGTCAGGTGGCGGCCGGCTAGACCTTATCGACCGGTGTATTGCCGCCGCTGAATTGCGCGCGCGCTTGCGCCAGCCGGTAGCGATGCTCGGCGCGCCAGCGGCGCCAGTCGCGCAGCCCGACGAGCGCGTATGCCGCTTTGAACAGCAGCAGGCGGGACAGCACCCTCGGTGTATCGAAGAGATCCCCGGCCAGCATGGAAATCACGCCCTGTTCCAGTTGAAAGATGTTGTGCTGCTCGCTGAACATCTGGCGCATTGCCGGGCCGTTAAACCGGTAAATAAAGAATGAGAATCGCGCCATGCCGGTGCGCTGGCGTTTCTCGAGCTTGCGCAACAGCGCCATTTCCCGGTTCGGTTCGCGCAGCGCGGAATCGACCACATTCGCCGCCTGCTCAGCGCCGCTCATTGCCAAGTACACGCCGGAGGAGAATACCGGATCGAGGAATGCGAAGGCATCGCCGACCAGCACCCAACCAGGGCCGCCCATCTGCGTTGAATCGTAGGAGTAGTTGCCCGTGACCCGCACCTCGTCGCCGATCAGTCGCGCACCGCGCATGCGTTGCCACAGGGACGGATTCAGCTGCAGCGTGTCGAGCAGGAACTCGATCGTGCGGCCTTTGCGCTGCTTCAGGTAATCCGGCCGGCACACGGCGCCCACGCTCATGACTCCGCCGGGCAGAGGAATCATCCACATCCAGCCGTGATCGAAGCGGTAGATGCTGATGTTGCCGGCGTCCTCGCCGGCGCGCTGTTCGGCACCGTGGAAGTGTCCAAAGATCGCCGCGCTTTGATGCGCGGCATTCTTGCGACGCAGCTTCTTCTTCGTCGAGAGCATTGCGTCGCGGCCGCTGGCATCGACCACGTAGCGGGCTAGAACGGCATAGCGACGGCCGTCGTCGGCGTCCACATCGAGCCGCGTTGCACGCGAGCCCGTCTGTTCGATCTTGACAACCTGCTGGCCCTCGCGCGCATCCGCGCCGCATTCGCGCGCGTGATCGTAGAGCATCTTGTCGAAATCCTGCCGCCACACCTGGTAGGCGTGCGGCGGACTATTACCGATGGCACGCGCAAAGGCGTAGTTGTTGTAACCGCGTGCGTTGTCCGCTTCGAAGTCCGCACCGGGCTTGAATACTCCCAGCGCGCGCACTTTGTCGAGCACGCCCAGGCGTTCGAATATGGGCAGATTCATCGGCAGCAGCGATTCGCCGATGTGAAAGCGCGGGTGACGCGCCTTCTCCAGCGCAATCACCCGGTAGCCGCGGCGCGCGAGCATAGCCGCCGCGGTGCTGCCGCCGGGCCCGCCGCCGATGACGGCCACGTCGCATTGCTCGACGACGCGGTCGTTTTCCTGCAAGAGCCGGTCACCTTGATTTAGTTGAGCTGCCACGCTTGCTCGATCAGATAGGCATGTATGGCTTGCGCGTCGTCACGGGAAATCACATCGTCCCAGCGCGCCATCCCCTTGCCTGCGTAGGCGCCCCGCAAAACGATGTCGTAGAAAATCTGATGCGTTGCTGGGGACATTCGGCGAAGATCGGGAAGCAGTCCGCGGCCGAACGCGTGGCAGCGCCCGCAGTAGCGATTGTAGAGCACTTCTCCCTGCGCGATCTGCGCTGCGCTGGCGACGCGCGGCGGCCGCGCTTCGAGGGGCGCGTCGACCGCGAGCGCGGGCTTCGGCACCACGCCGCCGTCCAATTTGAAAGTGACTATTCGCCCGTCGTTGCCGTACTTGTAAGCGGCGCTCTGCGGCGGAAAGGGCAATGCCATCATGCCGCCGCCGCTGCCTGCCATTACGGAAACGTACTGCACGCCGCCGACCCGGTAAGTCATCGGCGCCGCTATGATCGAAGTTCCCACATCGATTACCTTGAGAAGCTTTCCGGAATCCGCGGCATACACGTTGATGTAGCCGTCGGCATCGCCGCGCAGCACCAAATTGCCGCCGGTGGAGAGCACTCCGCCGTCCCATAGACTGCGGGATGGACTCTCCCATGCCACTTTGCCGGACAAGGGATCGATCGCTCGAATGCTGCCTTTGGATTCGGGCCGTGCGCCGCCTGCGGCGAGTGACGCCAACGATGGCAGGTCGCCGAACAAGGATTTCAAGTCCTTGGGGTCGTAGTATTCCGGCAAGAAAAACGCGAGGTCGAAATTGCCTTCGATCAGCCCGGCGCGGCGCTTCGAAGTGTCGACGAAGACCATGGGCGCATCGAATGCCGGTATGTACACCAGCCCTGTTTTCGGGCTAAACGACATGGGCTGCCAGCCGTGAGCGCCGAATACCGCAGGATAGATCAATGCCGGTTTGCGATCCCAATCCGCGGCAGGCTGCTTGATCGGCCGATGCGTTTTTGGATCGAGCCCACGGGTCCAGTTCACGAACGCATACGGCTTGCCCGACAGGAATTCGCCGGTGGCGCGGTCCAACACGTAGAAAAAGCCGTCCTTGCTGGCCTGCATGATGACGCTGCGCATGGCGCCGCCCAGTTTCAAATCCGCGAGTATCATTTTGTTCGCGGTGTCGTAGTCCCAAATCTCGCCGGGCACTTCCTGAAAGTGCCACGCCAGCTCACCGGTGTCGGCATGAACGGCGACAATGGACGACACGAACAGCTCATCGCCGCTGGCCGCGGGGTCGTATCGGCCATGGTAAGGCGATGCGTTGCCGGTACCCACATAGATCAGGCGCAGTTTAGGATCGTAGGCAATTCCGTCCCAGGCTGAGCCGCCTCCACCATTGCTCCAGTCGTAGTCGGGAGCCCAGGTCTTCGCCGCCGCCTGCAAGTGAGGCTGATCCTGAGGTCCTAGTGTGGGGTCGCGCGGCACGGTGAAGAAGCGCCACTTGAAGGCGCCGGTTTTGAGATCGACGGCGGTGATGAAGCCACGCGCGCCTTTGAAATCCGAGCCACCGTTGCCGATGGCAATCACATCGCCCGCAAGTACCGGAGCGCCAGTGACGGCGTAGTGAAAATCGCCGGGTCCGCGGGCCGGCAAGGTGTCGACCCGCCAAATCCGCTTGCCGGTTGCTGCGTCCACGGCGTGCAGAAAACCATCCACACTGGCGATATAAACGCGTCCCTGCCACACGGCAAGGCCGCGATTCACCACATCACAACAGGCGTAGCGCCCCCATTGTCCGTCGACCCCTGGGTCGTAGGTCCACAACTCCCTGCCGCTGACCGCATCGAGGGCGTAGACCCGCCCCCAGTTGCCCGGCGCATACATTACGCCATCGACCACTACCGCCGTACCCTCGAGTCCACGGCGGGTGCCCAAGTGGTAATCCCAGGCGAATCCGAGACGCGTGACGTTGCCGTCATTGATGGCATCGAGCGGCGAGTAGTAAGTACCCTCTTGATCGCGCCCCGGCGTGAACCATTGATCCGGTTCACGCGCGCCATTCTCAAGCCTCGCTGAATCCACGGCTGCGGGGGACGGAGGCGATTGCGCGCGGCATAGAGGTGTGAGCGCCAAGCCGGCGATCAGAACTGCCGTCGCGCCGCACAATGCGTCGTTACTTCTGATCGGCGTAGATCTTGATCAGGCGATACAGAAAATCGCGGCAATCCATCAGCGACTTCACGCTGACGTACTCATTGAGGCCGTGAACGTGCCCGAGATCGGGACCGGCGAACAGAGGTTCGATGCCGTACGTGGGGATACCGCCCGCGTTCAAGAACTCACCGTCGGTTGCCCCCGGTTGCAGGATGGGCAATACCGGCACACCGGGGAAGAATTCGGCAGACAGCTTCTCGAACGGCGCGAGAATTTGCGGCGTGAGGGGCGGCGGCGGCGAGCTCGGTCCGCGAGTCTCGAGCGTAGCGACCGCCACTTTCGGGTCGGCGATGAGTTCCTCGAGCTTGCTGCGCACGGTCTCTGCGCTGACCCCCGGGAAGATGCGGCAGTTGATATTGGCCCGGGCACGTTGCGGCAGAGCATTCGTGGCATGCCCCGCGTCGAGCATGGTCGCAACGCAGGTGGTGCGCAGCGTCGCGTTCCAACTGGGATCTTTGGCGGAAACGAGCGCGATCGCCTGTGCGTCGTTCGGCTCCTTGACCAGGGCACGCATGGCGTCGGCCACGTCGGTATTGCCCTTCGCTGCCTGGATCTTCGCCATGCCGCTAAAATACGCGCGGCTGCCATCGGTGAACTGCGCCGGAAACACGTAGGCCTCGACGCGCAGCAAGGCCGCGGCAAGCCGGTATATCGCATTGTCTTTGAGAGGCCGGGAGCTGTGTCCGCCTGGATTGGTCACCTCCAGGCGATAGTTCTGCGCCGTCTTCTCGCCTGCCTGGATCTCCATGACCACCTTGTGCCCGTCGGCATCCAGCTCGCCCCACGCGCCCTCATTGATGGCGAAGGCGGCGTCAATGAGATTGCGCTCATGCTCTACCAGCCATTGCGCTCCGTTCAAGGCACCGGCGGTTTCCTCTCCGCAGGTGAGGGCGAGCTTGATGGTGCGTCGCGGCTGGTAATTCTCCTTCTTGTAGCGAATCAGAGTGTCCACCCATATCGACGCTTCAGCCTTATCGTCGATGACGCCGCGCGCATAGAAATTGCCGTTCTCTTCGACCAGCTTGAACGGATCGCGGGTCCAGTCCTCGCGCTTGGCCTCGACCACGTCGATGTGAGCCAGCAACAACATCGCCTTGAGCTTTGGGTCGCGGCCAGGATAAATGGCAACCACGCCGCCCTCCTTGGGATGATCGGGCGCTGCGAACGGATGCAGGTCGGCGTCGGCAAATCCTGCCGCCTTCAAGCGCACCGCCATGCGTTGCGCGGCCAGGGTGCAGCTGCCATTGGACAGTGTCGTGTTGGTTTCGACGAGCTCCCGATACAAATCCCGAAAGCCCGCCTCGCCGGAGGCATTCTGCGCGCCCGCATGCAGACTGGTACAGATCAGGGCAATAGCGCACGCGGCCGTCAAAGCTCTTCGCATGGAGGGATCCTTGATGTTGTTCGAAAGCGATGTTCTTAAGCGCAGGCTATGGTAGTTGAATAACGTCCGCCAGGCGATCAGCTGGACTTTGCTTGCGACGCAAAAATGTTCCACACGAGTTAAAACTATGGTAAATGCTTTGTAAGGATGTTTGCCGTCACGGGATCGGCAACCGGTGCTGCGGTCGAGAATAATGCCGCGACGGTGCTCAAGGGGGAGTGTGCTTCGGATGGTTACAAAGTCAACAAGGGATACCTCATGCACGCACGTTCGAAACTTTCTTGTGCGATCGCCGCCGTTCTCGGCAGCGGCGCCATCGGTCACGTAGTTGCCGCCAACGCGGCGGATGTGAGTTCGTCCGCCGATCAAATTCAAGAAATTACTGTGACCGCACAGCGTCGCACGGAGAACGTGCAGAACGTGCCGATCGCGATTCAGGCGTTCACCAGCGAGGCCTTGGCACAACTGAATGTTTCGACTTTCGACGACGTCATCAAGTACTTGCCCAACGTGACGTCGGCATCCTCGGGTCCGGGTCTGTCCGAGATTTTCATGCGGGGCTTGAGTGTCGGCAGCGACGGCACCCAATCGGGGGGGTCGATCAGCGGTTTTCCCAATGTGGCCGTCTATCTTGACGATCAGTCGGGCCAGCTTCCCGGGCGAAACTTGGACGTGTTTGCCGCGGACTTGGAGCGCGTCGAAGTCCTCGAAGGTCCTCAAGGGACCCTGTTCGGCGCCGGGGCCCAGGCAGGCGTCATTCGCTACATCACCAACAAGCCGAAGATCAATGTCACCGAGGGCAATGTTTCCGCGGGCTATGGCATTACCGCGGGCGGTGACCCGAATAGCAGCCTGACCGCCGTCCTAAACCTGCCCTTGATAGCGGATACCCTAGCGATCCGCGGCGTGATTTACGACGACCGGCGCGGTGGCTACATCAACAACGTGCCGGCGACATTTACGCGCAAGTCGACCGATCTTGGCATCGGCTTTGCCAACTATCCCAACGGCTGTACCGCGATTCGATTTGCCGTGCCCGGCGATGTGGTGTGTCAGGTGCCGCCGAGCGCTGCGCCGATCAACAATAACTCGATTGCCGGCAAGGCGATCAACCCGGTGACCTATCAGGGCATGCGTGTTGCCGCTCTCTGGGACATCAACAGCGACTGGAATGCTCTCTTGACGCAGAGCTATCAGAACATGGACGCCGAAGGTGTGTTTTACCAAATGCCGAACGGTTCGGACGGCGAGCCGCTGCCCAAACAGTCGGTCACGCTGTTCAACGATTCCTACAACAAGGATAAGTTCGAAAACACGGCCTTCACGGTCAATGGGCGAATTGGCGCGCTGAAGGCGGTGTACACGGGTGCATATCTCGTGCGCAACATCAGTTCTGTGCAGGACTACACCAATTATGCCCGCGGTGTGTACGCCGATTATTACCAGTGCCACGGTGCCGAGCCGGCGAACGGCCTCGCGTCCACCTGCTTTTCGCCGAGCGCCACGTGGAACGAGACTGAGCGCAACACCCATCAGAGCCACGAGATTCGATTGAGCACCCCCGATGACTGGCGACTGCGCGGCATCGTCGGCGCGTTCTGGGAGCAATTGCAGATTCAGGATCAGTTGAACTGGTTGTACAAGACCATGCCGGCCTGCACCGATACCGTCACCGCAGGATGTTTGACGGATGTCGCACCCGCGGCGGGCTCGACCGTCGTCAACCCGGCGACGCGCAATGACAACATCGCGTTCTTCAATGATGTTACCCGCGGTTACCGGCAGACGGCGTTTTTTACGTCCATGGATTTCGACATCATCCCCAAAGTGCTGACCGTGACGGCGGGAACGCGCTACTACCGTTTCGTGAATGACGAAAAGGGCGCCGTGACCGGCAGCTTTTACTGCTACGAGGCTGGCCCTGCGCCGTGTTTGAATTCCGCCACCAATATCGATGCCGAAAATCTGCATACCGTGTACAAGGGCTTCAAGAGCCGCGGCAATGTGACGTGGCACATCGAGCCGGATGCGCTGGTATATTTCACCTGGTCCCAGGGTTTTCGTCCGGGGGCCTTCAACCGGCAGTCCGGCTGCTACGTCCCGGACGGCGCCGGAACTGCCCAGTACTGCTCGCCGCTGTCGTTCACCTCCGACAATCTGACCAACAAGGAGATCGGCTGGAAGACGGAATTCTTCGACCATCGCCTGCAGTGGAACGGCGCCGCTTACCAGGAAGACTGGAAGAACGTCCAAGTGAACCTGTTTGATCCGGGTGTCCTCGGCAATGTCGGCTTCGGTACCAACGGACCCGATTACCGGATTCGTGGAGTGGAAACGTCATTCATCGCCGTGCTAGCCCAAGGCTTGACGGCGCAGGGCGGGGCTTCCTGGAACAGCAGCAAGCAGACCAACTCGCCTTACCTGATAGCGAATAATCCCGCGCTGCTATTGGATCCGGCGACCGCGCCCGAATTCGGCAAACCGATTACCAGCGTGCAGAATCCCTACGGTCCCATCGGCAGTCCGAGCGCCAATTCGCCGCCGATACAGTTCAATCTGCGCCTGCGCTACCAGTGGACCATGAACGACTACAATGCCTTTGTACAAGCGGGCGGTACGCATACCGGGCATTCGTACACGCAGTCCGGCAACAACCCGACGCTGTCCGCGGGATCGAACGTCAGTACCACGCTGCTCAGGTTTGAAAATCCGGCGTATTCCCAGTACGACGCGTCAGTGGGTGTCGCCAAGGATGCCTGGTCCGCGGAGCTGTTTGCGCAGAACCTGACCAACGTGAATGCCAGTCTGTTCACCTCGACCACGCAGTTCGTACCGGCGCAGACCATCTTGAGGCCGAGGGTGCTGGGAGTTAAGTTCGGCTATAAATTCTGAGTGCAGCCCTCTGCGCAGGCGCCTAGATCAGGGCCGATACTCCCGCCAGTTCGGTGAGGCTTTGCGCGCGGGTGAGGGCGATGAACTCTCTTATATAGGCGGCGTCGGCGCCGGCGGTGCTGGTGGCGGCGTACAGCTCGCAGCGCAGGCCTGCGGGGCCGATGGGGCGAGATACTACGTAGCCGCGCTCGATGTAGTTGCCCACCGTCCATGACGGCAGCGCTGCAATGCCGCGGCCGCTGGCAACCAACTGCAGAATGGCCACGGTCAATTCGGCCGTACGGCGCTTAGGGTTGATCCCCGCCGGTGTCAGGCAATGCTTCATGACATCCAACATTTCGTCCGGCACGGGATAGGTAATGAGCGTCTCATCGGCAAAGTCGGTGGCCTCGAGCCATGACTTGGCCGCCAGCCGATGCCGCGAGCTCATCAGCGCGACGCTTTCGTAGCGAAACAGCGGACTGAACACGACGTTCGGATGCGCTTCCTGCGGATCGTGAATGATGGCAATTTCTGCCTCGCCGCGATCGAGCAGCGGCAGGGGATCGACGACGAAACCGGAAACAATGTCGAGCTCGACTTCCGGCCACAGCGAGCGATACGCATCCATGGCGGGCATCAGCCAGTCGAAGCAGTTGTGGCATTGCACTGCGACGCGCAGCGGCCCGGCGTGACCTTGGGCCAGGCGGGCAACGTCCCGTCCGGCCTCGGACACTTGCGGCAGCACTGTGCGAGCCAGGGTGAGCAGCCGCTGACCAATCGCGGTAAAGCGCAGTGGCCGCACGTTCTTCTCCACCAGCGCGGTGCCATAGTGACTTTCCAGGGCTTTGAGCTGGTGCGACAGGGCGGATTGGGTCAAAAACAGGCGCGCGGCGGCTTTTGACAAACTGCCGCATTCAGCCAGCGCCAAAAGCGTCTCCAAGTGCCTGAGTTCCAATACCGTCGATGACATGAGCCGCATTCATCCTTTCCATGAGAATAATGCGCTTTGATCATAGCGCAAGCTCTTGCATGCTGTCATTCCAGGCATTCGGTCGGGAGTTTGCTGATGAATCCGGTAACGGTGTCGTTCGAGTTCTTCCCGCCCAGCGATGAGGGCATGGGCCGACAGCTGTGGGAATCCGTGCTCAGGCTGGCTCCGCTGCAGCCGAATTTCGTGTCTGTGACTTATGGGGCCGACGGTTCGACGCGCTCCCGCACCCACGAATGCGTGCTGCGAATTCTGCGCGAGACCGACCTCAGAGTGGCACCGCACCTGACCTGCGTGGCTGCGCCGCGCGACGAAGTCTTGCGGGTGGCGCAAGATTATTGGCAGCAGGGCGTGCGTCACATGGTGGCACTACGTGGCGATGCACCTGCCTCGCATCGATCGCCGGACGGGCGCTATCGTCCAGACGACGGCGGCTTTGCGTACGCCTCTGATCTCGTGGCGGGACTTGGCTCGGTCGGAAAATTCGACTTGTCGGTGGCGGCGTACCCCGAAGGACATCCGGAATCGGGCAGCGTCGACGCCGACATTGCGAACTTGCAACGCAAAGTGGATGCGGGCGCCGGCCGCGCCATTACGCAGTTTTTTTTCGAGACGGATGTCTTTCTGCGTTACCGCGATCGTTGCGCGGCGGCCGGCATTCGCGTACCCCTCGTGCCGGGGATACTGCCCATTACGCGCTTCCCGCAGATGCTGCGCTTCGCAGAACGCTGCGGCACCTCCGTGCCGCCCTGGCTGCGGCAGCGTTTCGACGGCTTGGACGACGATCCGGAAACGCGCCGCATGATTGCCTCTAACGTTGCCATCGAACAGGTGCAGCGGCTGCGCATGCACGGCGTCGATGAGTTTCATTTCTATACGCTGAATCGTGCGGAGCTCACCTACGCCATCTGCCACGCGCTGGGATTGCGGCCGCGCCTGCTCGAAGCACAAGTCGCCTGATGCAATGCGCACGCGCCCAAGCCTTTCTGGCGCTGCTAAAGGAGCGCCTGGTGATTCTCGATGGCGCCATGGGCACAATGATTCAAGGGTATGCCTTGAACGAGCAGCAATTCCGCGGTGAGCGGTTTGCCGCGTGGCGCAGCGATGTGCGCGGCAATAACGACTTGCTGTCGATCACCCAACCGGAAATCATCGCCGGCATCCATCGCGAGTACCTGCTCGCGGGCGCGGATGTGATATGCACCAATACGTTCAATTCCACCGCGGTGTCGCAGGCGGATTACGGCATGCAATCCTTGGTGGGGGAACTCAACCATGCGGCCGCTCGCTTGGCGCGCCGGGTGGCGGATGCGGTGACGTCCGAGTCCGGCAGGCAGCGCTACGTCGCCGGCGCCCTCGGACCCACCAGCCGCACGGCGTCGTTATCCCCCGACGTCAATGATCCGGGCTTTCGCAACATCACCTTCGATGAATTGGTACTAGGCTACTCGGAAGCTGCGCGCGCGCTCGTCGAGGGCGGCGTCGATATCATTCTGATCGAGACCGTGTTCGACACCTTGAATGCCAAGGCTGCGCTGTTCGCGGTGCGGGGCGTGCTGGACGAGGCGGGAGTGGATCTGCCTGTTGTCGTCTCGGGCACCATCAGCGATGCCTCCGGCCGCACCTTGTCAGGACAGACCACCGAGGCGTTCTGGAACTCGGTTCGGCATGCGCGCCCGGCTGTGGTCGGGCTCAACTGCGCCCTCGGCGGCAAGCAGCTGCGGCCCTACATCGAAGAGCTGGCGCGCATAGCCGACACCTATGTGTGCGCTTATCCCAATGCGGGCCTGCCGAATGCCTTCGGCGAGTACGATGAAACCCCGCAGCACACCGCCGCCATCTTGGGCGAATTCGCGGCCAGCGGCTTCGTCAACATGGTCGGTGGCTGCTGCGGCACCACGCCTGCACATATTCGGGCGGTGGCGAGCGCAGTCGCAGGTGTGCCGACGCGCAGCGTGCCACGCATCGCGTCCGCCTGCCGCTTGAGCGGGCTCGAACCCCTCACCATCGACGCGGGCAGCCTGTTCGTCAACGTCGGTGAGCGCACCAACGTGACGGGCTCGGCCAAATTCCGCAAGCTCATCGAGGCTGGCGACTACGCCGCGGCGGTCGACATTGCCCGGCAGCAGGTGGCCAACGGCGCCCAGATCATCGATGTGAACATGGACGAGGGCATGCTGGACTCGCCCGCGGCCATGGCCAAATTCTTGAGCCTCATTGCGGGGGAACCCGATATTGCGCGCGTTCCGTTCATGATCGATTCCTCCAAGTGGTCGGTGATCGAGGCGGGACTCAAGTGCGTGCAGGGTAAGGCCATCGTCAATTCCATCAGCTTAAAGGAAGGCGAGGAGACGTTCCTGACGCAGGCGCGGTTGTGCATGCGCTATGGCGCGGCTGTGGTGGTCATGGCCTTCGATGAGCAGGGGCAGGCCGACACCATTCAGCGCAAGGTGGCGATTTGCGAGCGCGCCTACGCGCTGCTGACGATGCGCATCGGCTTCGCAGCCGAGGACATCATTTTCGACCCGAACATTTTCGCGGTCGCGACCGGCATCGAGGAGCACAATCGCTACAGCCTGGACTTCATCGAGGCGACCGCTGCGATCAAGCAATCCATGCCCGCCGTGCACGTCAGCGGCGGCGTCAGCAACGTGTCGTTTTCGTTTCGCGGCAACGACCGGGTGCGCGAGGCCATGCATTCGGTGTTTCTGTATCACGCGATTCGCGCCGGCCTCACCATGGGCATCGTCAACGCCGGTCAGCTCGCCCTCTACGAGGATATACCGGCTGACCTCCGCGAACGCTGCGAGGATGTGATTCTCGCGCGGCGCGCCGATGCCACGGAGCGGTTGCTGGATATCGCCGAATCCTTCAAGGGCGGCGGCGGAGCCAAGCGCGGCGATGATTTGGAATGGCGCAAGCTCCCCGTGGAGCAGAGATTGCAGCACGCCCTGGTCAAGGGGTTGGATGAGTTCGTGCTCGCCGATACGGAGGAAGCGCGCCTTAAGTCCAAGCGGCCGCTCGATGTGATCGAAGGGCCGTTGATGGACGGCATGAACGTGGTCGGCGACCTGTTCGGCGCCGGCAAGATGTTTCTGCCGCAGGTCGTCAAATCGGCGCGGGTCATGAAGAAGGCGGTGTCGGTGTTGATACCCTATATCGAACAGGAAAAGGACGGAACAAGCCGCTCAAACGGCAAGGTGGTGATCGCCACTGTCAAAGGCGATGTGCACGATATCGGCAAGAACATCGTCGGCGTCGTCTTGCAATGCAATAACTTCGAAGTCGTGGACCTAGGCGTCATGGCGTCCTGCGCGAAAATTCTCGAAGCAGCCACTCGCGAAGGCGCCAATCTGATCGGCTTATCCGGTTTGATCACCCCGTCGCTCGATGAAATGGTGCACGTCGCCAAGGAAATGCAGCGCCTCGGTTATACCCAGCCGTTGTTGATCGGTGGCGCGACGACCTCCCCGGCGCATACGGCCGTGAAGATCGATCCGCAATATCAGGGCGGCGTCATTTACGTGAAAGATGCATCGCGCGCGGTGGGCGTGTGCCAGCAATTGGTCACGAAGAGCACCCGCGACTCATACATCGCGAACATCAAGTTGGATCATGAGCGGCGCCGCGAACAGCATCGCAACAAGAGCGTCAAGACCCCGCAATTGTCGCTGTCTCAGGCACGGGCCAAGAAGCTGCCAATAGACTGGTCGGCGTATGCGCCGCCCAAGCCTGGTTTCTTAGGGGTAAGAAGCTTCGACGACTATCCGCTCGCCGAATTGCTGCCCTATATAGATTGGATGCCGTTCTTCAATGCCTGGGAATTTTCGGGGAA
>JBDUBO010000082.1:0-19013 GCA_040004115.1 Gammaproteobacteria bacterium
CCGAACTTCTCGCCGAATTGCGGCGAGAACGGATCGAACTCCGACGCCATGTCGTTGGTCATCACGCCGGTGAATTTCCCGGCGATGGGGTTCTTGGTATAGATGAAGAACTTGGTGGTCGCCGCCATCTGGTCGGACAGCACCACTTGCTTGCGATCGCAGAGGGGACGCGACGCACCCGCGAACGGCGCAACCTGCTGCACGCCTGGGAACAGGCTCAAGTAATCGGGCACCGTCCGGACCTGACCCACGCACGGCCAGACCTGGTCCACATTCATCGCGAAATCCGACAGCGGCACGTTCACCGAGCCCAGGTTAGTGGTGGGATTTTGCGCGTTGTTGGCGTTGTAATACGCGTTGATCGACGCCTGGTCGGGCAGGATGAAGATGTTGCCGAGGCCGGTGAATTGCTGCGTGACCGGCGCAATATAGATGTCGCCGACCAGAATGTTCTTGTCCTCTTCCTTGACGAGTTCCCAGCCCGACGGAACCACCACTTCGACCACGTACTTGCCGGCGGGCAGCATGGGATTGCCGTCGTCCGGGTTCGCGATGCAGACGGAGCAATTGGTGCCCGCGAGCGGTGTGACGGCGCCGTTCAGATGGCCCGTGCCCGAGGGGTGACCGGTGACCGGGTCCCGGTCGGTCACACTGGGGAACTGATATCTGCCATCGTAGGGAGCGGGCTGAATCTGGTTCATGACCGACCAGCCGTCGAAGCACTTGAACTGCGAGTCATAGGCCAGCGTCTTCTTGACGCCGTTGACGTCCGCCGTGTCCAACCACATCTTGCTGCCCTGCAGGGTCTGGAAGAAGGGGCTGGTCGGATCCTGACCCGGGCAGCTCATGTTGGGGATGTAGCCATTGTTGGAGGCGCCCGTCACCGGGTTTGTCGTGGCATCGGAGTTCTGCAGCAAATGAGCCGTATCGGTGCTGCCGTCCGCACGTACCGCCAGGCCCGACCCATCGGTTCGGAAGCCTTGCGCCCATTTGTCCCAGCTCGACGTGAGCGTCGAGTCAACCAGCTTCAACGTGGTGAAGCCGTCGGCGTTGGTGTTTTCCTGGTACAGATTGACTTGCACATTAGGGACCAAGGGTTCCCACGCGTTCTGGAACAAAAGCTGCGGATCGTCGAACGGACGCGTCGAGGCGTAGACCACGCTGCCGGCCGCGCCGCCGATCTCGGCCGGCAACGCCGTCGTCACGCCGTTCACGGTGGTGGTGCTGGCCGCCTTGAAGGGCTTCATGCCGAAGTCGATGAAATTGTGCTGGCCAAGAAGGCCCTGCCAGCCTTCCGTGGTCAACCAGGGCGGATCGATGCGCCCGGTCGACAGGTAATTGCTGCCCGAAGGGATGGGGCCGGAACTGCCGGTCTTGCCCGCGTAGTACGTCCCCTTCGTGATCGACTCGCTGCCATCGGCTGCACTGCAATCGGCATCCGTGCAATACACGGCTCCCGGAATTCGCAGCCCTGCCGGCAGCGAGTTACGCTCGAGCGTGCCTGCAAGATGGCTGGCCGAGTGCGAGCACTTCGGGGTATACGCGCCGCCCGCGGCGGCGACTGCAGCGGCTGAACAATCGTCCGGACCTGCGCCGTCGTAAATGACGTGGATGCCCGTCATCTTGAAGCGCGTGGTGTCGGGCTGAACCACCAACCAGTTCATGTAGGGAAAGATCTCGTTGTTGGAGGCGTAGCCGTTAAAGTCGGTCTGGGCCTGGAAACCCATGCTGCCGTCGCGGTAGCGCACGTCCATGGCCAGAAGGCCGAGTCCGGGCTCGAGATCGGCACCGGTGGTGGGATCGCGATCCGGGATGCCGTTGCCGTTCAGGTCAAGATAGGTGCGCGTGTAAATGTTGGTGCGCCATTGGATCACCGTCGGCTGCACGATCGTGTTGCCGGTGACCGTCACCGCGGCGATCAAGCCGTCCAGCATGATGTCGTTCCACTGGTCGAATACCGCCATCTTGAAGACGCCGTCCGGCAGCCCGGTGAACGAGAAGTTTCCCTGCGCATCGCATTTGGCGAATGCAAAGTCCTGCTGATCGGGAATGCCGATGGACACATAGCAATGCGAGAACGCGAAGGCGTCGTAGCTGCCAGAGTCATAGGTGCGCTCGTCGGGCGTGCGCGACATATGATCGCCGTGGACCTGTCCTGAGAGGCTGGAATTGCAAACCAGGCCGCCGCCCGCAGGCGCCGGATCGCACAGGCCGGTGCCCGCGCTGTTGGCGCGTCGGTCATTGATGATCTTCGGGTTGGCGAATCCGATCTGGACGTGAAACCCGCCCGGGCCGAATTCTTGGAAGTACGAGGGCTCGCCCGGACGCACGAATGCTTCGTGCGGCTTGCCGCCATCGAGAGTATTGGTTTGCAGCCACTCTTCGCCGCGCGCGATTCGGTCGGCCGCGGGTAGGGCTAGGGGCTCATACAAGCCCGGATACAGGTTTCTGATCACCGCCTGACCACCGAGCGGCGACCTGGTCTTGCCGTCGGACTCGTATTCGGGGCAGGTCACGATCATGCCGACGATGCCGTCCGTATTGGAGGTGATCGGGCACGCGTTCAGTTTGGTGCTCGGGTCCACGGTTCCGGCCAGCGAATTGCTGAGCGGCATGTTGAACATGTCATAGGTCGCCTGGCCGTTGGCGTCACCGAATTGGCCGCCTTGATCGAGCAGCACGATCTGGAAGCTGCCGAGACCGGCCTCGTTGGGCGCGAGGATGTCGACGCCGCCGCCGGCGTCGTTCTCGCCGTTGAGCGGATAGTCGTCTTCGTACACGAAGACGGAGATTTGCGCCGCGGGCAGCGGCGTCTCGGCGAGCGCGATGGTAACCGCCGGCTTGAGCGGAATATGATTGGCGTCGAATTGCGGCGGGATCTGGTGGCCGCCCATGTTGTGGCCGCAGGTGCCGCTTCCGTCGGTCGCAAAGAACGCCGCGCTCGGGCAGTCCACCAGCGGATCGAACTGACGGGTGAGGCCGTTGGGCCCGGTTACCGGGCCGCCCGCACCGGCGATTGTCGGATTGATCGCATCTCCGGGCAGCACGGAGATGTAATAGTGCTTGTTGGGATCGAGTTGGACTTGATCCGGTGTCAACGGCACCCGTTGAGTGGCGTAGCCGGCTGCGGTCTGATCGGTGCGGCATACGCCGTTGCCGATGTCGCACACCGTGGGCGTGCCTTGAATCGTTTGTCCGGCCTCGCAAGATAAGTTGCCGACGCATCCCTGGGCGACGACCGTCATGTTAGACGTATGGAAATTATAGCCGATGGACTCGACCGGCAGTGCAGCGCAAGGCCGGCCATAGGAATCGCTCGGACGGGGGCTGGCATTGATCTGGCACTTCGGATCCGTCCAGAACGAGTTGTCTTCCTCGATGATCCAGCGGTAGTCCGTGATGTTGAAACTCGAATCCGTGGGATGCTTGTCGTCGATCAGCATGAGCGCGAGACCCGACCCCGTCGGGAAGGTGAGCGATACCGTCGCGGGGCTGCCGTCGGTGGTACCGGTCAACGATCCGGCGGTCTGCTGTTCGTTCTTGACGTTGTATTGGAAGGTATACGTTCCCGGCGCCGAGGCCGTTGCCTGGAAAGAGCCGTCGGGATTCAATTTCACGCTCAGACCGCTCGACACATTGGTAGGCACGGCCGGATCGACTTTGATCGGCAATCCGCTCGGGTCGACGTCATTCAGCAAGACGCCCGGCGAATTGATCGAGAGGAATTTCGCGTTGGTGGCCGTGTAGCTGTCGTTGTTCAGCACCGGTGCGTTGCCCATCTTGCAGCTCGCGCCCTGGACGCTTTGATCGCACTGCGCGATGGTGGCGGTGTAAGACGCCCCATTGTTCACGTTGAACGCGAACGTGCCGCCGCATGGGCCGGAGCCCGGCGGCGAGTAGGTGAAGGTTCCATTCGATTGGAAGGAGAGTGTGCCGGGCAACGCCGGCGTGCCGACCAGGGCGGCGCCGTTGGCGCCGGTCGTGCCCGCGAGCACGCCCTTGGAAGGATCTGTCACAGCAAGCGTTGTCCCCGCCGCGCAATAATAGGTTTTGGCGCTGACACCGCTTACCGTGGATCCCGAAGCGGCCGAGCCGACCGCGCCCGCGGCAGCGCCGCCGGCCACCTGGAAGTACGCCTGCATGCCGCCGTCGCGTTGGTTGTTCGTCGAGAGGCTCAAGGCGCGGTCGAAGATCGGATACGTGGCCGCGCTATACGCGCCGCTGCTCTGCGTGGGCTTGACCAGGACGTCATAGGCTTTGCCCGCGGGCAGGAACACTTCGTTCTGCACGCGCGGCCGGCCCGGCAGCGGGTTGCCGTCTTCGGCCACGAGGGTGAAAGGCAGACCGACCACCGACGGCACATGCATGTGCGAGCCGGCATTGACGAAATTGATGAGCACATTGCCCGTGCCCGGGGTTACCGCGGCGCCTGCGGTGGCGGGCGCCAAAATGGATGCGGTCGCGGCGGCTAGTTGCGTGCGGTCGAAGGACACGCCGTTCAGCAAGTAGTAGCGCGGGCTGTAATTGACGGTCGGTGGATAGCAGGTATTGAAGTTGGCCGACTGCGGGTTCCCGCACATGCCGGGCTGGCCGCTCCACGGCTGCGTTTCCGAGAATCCGGCCGTGCGCACGGCGGCATCGACGGAGATGTTTTGCAGTGCGTCGATTTCACCCAGCACTACCGGAAGGTTTGCGTCGTAGCTGTCGCAGCCGGGCTGCGGCGTGCTCGCACAGGCGCTATAGGTATAGGCGGGCGCCGTAATGCCATTGGCGTTGGCCGGCGTGGTCACGACCAAGACGCCGTACAAACCCATCGTCGCCTGAATCGAAGGGTGCGTGCCCGACTCGATCAGGTAAGTGCCTGGCCGCAGGTTGTTCCACGTCAGTGCCGTCGAAGGGGAGGGCTGTCCTGCCACCGCAACCACTGCGGGGACCTCGGTACCGAAAGATTGAACCCGCGGCAGCTGCGCCACCGGCGTGTTTGTCGTGGTCGGATCGGCGACGGGCCACGTGACCGGCTGGGGGGCATGCGTCGGGCTCGCGGTTCGCGTCGGCGCACCGCCGAGACCACCACCCACTTGACCGACGATCATCAGCGACGTCGGAATACTGCTCGTTCCGAACGAAAGGTTGTTGGCGAGATTGATGGTCAGGCTCGTAGTCGGCCCGGCATAGGGCACCGTGATGGTCACCGGCGACCAGCTTCCACCCGCATTAGGGTTCGAAGCCGCGCACGTCGCCGAAACGGCGGCGTTGCAGGTATATCCCCACATCGGCACCGACTGTCCGTCGGGCAGCAACGTGCTGGTGGGCGCCGCCGTGAGGCCGACCACCGACTGCGCCAGCGATGCACCGCTCGCCAGCAGGAGAATGGAGGCAGACAGACTCGCGTAGAGACGGCCTGCTTTTGTTGAAATGATTCGCATCGCAATTCTCCTGAATATCAATTCGATTCGTCGATTACGAAACTACGTGCATCGATCAACATCATCATCATCATGCCGCCCGGGAAGATGTTGTTCGTGGTGATCTCGCGCTCGTTGTGCGAGTGCCACATGTAGGCGTAACCCGCCTCGCTGGTGGGAATGTTGGCCGACGTGCCCACTACCGGCAGCGGCGTGCCGCCGACGGCCCGCAGCGTCGCCTCGGTTCCCAAGTACGGACTGCCGCCGTACCAGAGACCGTTCGTCACGATGTTCGGATCCGGCAGAGTCGCGGGACCACCGTTCGCCACTTGTCCGAAGGGATGCGCTTCGAGCGCCTTGGTGTGATCGCCGCACCACTCGTAATAATTGGGCGCAGTCGGATCCTTGGTGTAATAGCCATTGGCGTCGGGCACGCACGGCGTCTTGTCGCCGGCATACCCGTGGCCGAACACGTCCCAGTTCAGGCCGCGACCCGTCCAATAGAAAATACCGTCCATCGCAAGGCCCGGCGTCGTGGTGGTCGTGAACATCAGGGGGCCCGCCGGCGCCGCGCAATTCGTGTACGCGACGGGGTCGGTGAGCGTGCTGCACTTCGGATCGTTCTTGGCCACCAACAGGTTGCCGTCGCGCGCCAGGACGCGCACGTGGTTGGCATGCTCATGGAAGGGATGTTGGAAACGGCCCTGCCCGATGATTCGCAGCAGCGTCAATTCTCCGGGATGCATGTGAGGATTGCCGTTGTACGGCTGGCTCGGATATTGCGCGGCATAGTTGGCATCCATGTCGTCCGGCATGGAGCGCCCGTTGATCATAAAATAGTTGGCGGTGTATGGGTCGATGGGTACCACCAGGCATCCGTTCGGGCTCGTGCACCCGGTGCCGGCCGGCTTCGCCTGATCGGCGAGCACCTGCTGCTGAGCCTGCTGGTGAATGCTGCCGTCCATCTCGGTGAACTGGAACAGATACTCGCGGTCGTAGCAGCTGGCAGGGTGGCTGTATGCGGACGTCGCCAGGCGGAAGTCGCCTTCGTTGTGGAATTTCTTGGCCGGATCGCTGTTGAGCGGCGTGCAGTGCGAGCCATCCGCTCCCACTGTTTGCTGGGATTTCGGCAGGACGATCAGCGCGCCGGACAGTCCCATTTCGATCTGCAGGTCGCTCTGCGTGCCGCTGTAATAAGCGTGCGTGCCGGGAGTGGACGCCGTGAAGGTGTAGGTGACGGTATTGCACGGTGCACTGGCGCAGGTTGCCGTGGCGTTCGGAGCCTCCTGAGCCAGGAGGCCCGGCGAGCCGCCGGAACTGCTCACCTGAAAGCCCGGGAAGAGGATGGACGTGTTGCCGACGGCCGCCGGCAAATTATTCGTCAGCATCACCGTGACCACGTCACCTTCCGTGACGATCAGTGTGGGCCCGGGCAGTTGGGCCGTCGGGCAGAAGGCGCCGCCGATCGCGTCGGGTTTGAATCCCAACGGGGCGCTCACGCATCCGTAGCCCCAGGAATACACCACCGTGCCATCCGGCTGGGTGATGGAAGTGGCGGCCGCGTCAAGATTGAAAGTCGAGGTGCCCGCCGTTCCCAGCGTCGACGATCCGACGATGCCAGGAGAGGCCGCGAAGGCGGACAACGCCATCAAGGATCCCAACGCGGCCGTCGTTCCTCGCAGGCACTCCCGGAGCAGAGTATTCATGTTCTTGCCTCTCATCGCTGCTCTCCTAGGTTCCGCAAACTTTGGTGGTCGGATCGACCGAACCGCAGATGTTGACCTCGGTCATCAGGCCGCCGAAATTTTCGGCATCATTCGCCAGATGATCGAGTTGGGGTGTGTACAGATAGAACTTCTGGCCCTTTTGGATGCCTGTCGCATCCAAAATCACGTCAATGGATTCACCGCCCCCCAACGTGATCGAGTTGGTGTTGTAGGCCATGTTGTTGCCGGCCATGTCGCGCAGCAGCCGAGCATTCAGAGCGATCACTTTCATCGGAATACCGAGCGAGGCAAGCGTTTGGAACTCGGTGACGTCGAGGTCCGATATGCGCAACAACGCCTTACCGTTCACCGGAATATTGATCACGCTGGGCAGAGGCTGCGAAGCGTGCATCGTTCCATCCGTGGATTGGGTCTGCATCGGTCCCGCGACCACAGTGCCGACAGGCACCGGGCTTGCGCAGGCCGGCAGGGTGTCGCCGTCGATGCAAACGTGACCGCCCACGGTATCGGGATAGCTGCGGCCGTTGAGCGTGAAGTACTTGTCCTTCATGTCGGAGAAGGATTCCGGGTTGAAGGTCATGCCGACGAAGTGGAAATTGGGGTCGAAACCATGGATCTGCAGCGGATACTCGACGTCGTAGTACGTCGAGCCGTCGCCGTCGTTGTAGGCGTAGTTACCGCTGGCCGCACGCGTGGTCGGTGAGGTGTTGCCCGGTAGTACCCCGTTATCCGCCGGAATCGGCGAGGTGCACATGATGTCGGTGGGACGACCGTTGACGGGATCATCGTTTTCATAGCCGCAGCGCTTGCGCACCGGCTCGTAAGCCGCGAACGCTGCGGCGCGCGCGGCAGGCGCGACGCTGCTCGGGTCGACCAGCGCGCTCGCTGCGTTGACCTGGCCTTCCCATTGCGTCAGCGCGGAGTAGAGCGAAGAGCCCGGTGCCACGCGATTTTGGCGCGGCCGCACGTAGATCTGTCCGACCATGCCCATCTGCAGATGCTCCGGCGGAGCGATGTGGCAGTGCCAGAAGTAGGTTCCGGCATCGGGTGCAAGATAGTAGTAGGTGAAGCTGCCGCCGATGTTGATGGAGATGGACGCGTCCGGCACACCGTCGTAGAAGGACGCCGCGTTCGGATAACCGTGAAAGTGGATGGTGTGCTGCTCGAACAGGTCGGGCCGCATGATCATGCCGACGTTGGTCAGCGTGAGGAACAATTCGTCGTCCTCGTCGATCGCAATCAGCGGCGCCGGCGCATTGGCGTTCATCACGCCGACGTCCATGATCGGGCGGGGATCGACGTGACCATCCAGCAGCGAGCTCGTGTAGGACCACATCAACGCACCATCGGAACACGCGCCGCTGGTGCAGGAAGGAGCGGTGCCGCCCGCGGTGCCGCCGCCGGCTGCCGTGTACAGGCCGGTGGCCGTGCGGACGATGGCGCCGCTCAAGTAGATTGATCCCGCGGTCCACGGATCGACATTGATGTCATCGGTCAGGCCGATCGCGCCGTTGAAGGTGAAGCCGTTATCCGGCATGCCCACGAGCGTGTTCTGCACCGTGTTGTTGGGATTCCCGAAATCGCCGCCCGTCCCCGCTGCCGGCCCCTGATACGCCCACGTGACGCCGCCGGTACAAGCACCGGTCGTCGTATTGAGGGTGCCGTCGCATGCCGTAGCAGTGCTGGTCGGCACATGGGCACCGGACGTGCCGGCGACCATCGCGCCGTAGACGATTCCGGCGGCTGTCTGCACCAACGTTCCGGCTGAGTACGCTGTGCCGGCCTGCCACGCGGGCAGGCTCGCGGTGAGCGAGTCGCCGAAGGTCGTGTTGAAAATGGAATACGGCTGAGTACCCGGCTGGCCGTTGTACATGTCGCGCAGACCCGACAGCGGCCCGAAGCCGAACAGGTAGATGGGCTGCCCATCGCCCATGGTCGCGTAGCCATCGCCGGCGGCGACTTGCTGGCATTTGATGGTGGACTTCGTCAGCGTCGTCACCGGAGCACTCGTGAGACCCGCGGTGTCGAGGCTGCCGGTGCCCGGGTGCTGCGAGGTGTTGGCCGGGCACTGAACCCGGAAATGCTGAGCTTCGGCGCTGAACGCGATCAGCGTCAGCCCGAGAACGGGCAGCAAGCGAAGCAGGTGGCGAGCGTGGTTCATGTCGAATCCTCCATCGGCGCGTGGTCAGGCATCACCGTGCCCTTCTGGGTGTTTGTCGGATGCTTGGGCGAGTTAAAGCAGAAATGCGGAATGGGTAGCAGCGTGGCCGCGCCGGGCCGGACGGTTGCGCGTCCCGGAACCGCCGCAATCCCTGACCCGTGCATTATTCTTGATACTTCTAAGCACATTGCTTGTTATAGATCAGGTGAGACCTTTGATAAATAAAGCTGAATTCCTCCCCTGTATAAGCAAAACACCTACCGTACGCGTTCACGTACGTGTGTTATTTGTCATAAGGCTTGGGAATACGCATGGCGGTAGCCGCGTATTTCGCAAATTGGACGGGGTGGGGGTTGGGTCGCTGCCGTCGAGAGGGGCCGGCCGCCCGTGTTATTGGCGCAATTCGAAGTGATGACCGCCCGATATCGGCGGCGGTGCGGAGTTACTTCGTCCTGTACTGAGGCTGGAACATGTATTGTTCAAGCGTGCGAGCCCGCTAATCTTCTCGACGCGAAGCGCCGCGATGCGCTTTTGCGCAATCCGCTCACGCGCTTCTTGCGCCCTTCCCATGGCATCGGCCGGCCGGTAGGCTTGTCGGAGCGATCGGTGAGCCGCTAGTTTGCCATCGCGTATGCTCTGCAGCGCCCTCTTCAGGCGAGTCTGAACGAGCTGATAGCAAACGTCGTGCTCCTCCGCGATCTCGGTCAGCGTTCTCGGCTCGCAACCGATGCCGAAATGGCTCTCGATGATTCTGCGATCCCGCGGGGCGAGGTTCAGGCCGTCCAGCGCTCGCAGAATAGCCGCGCTCTTTACCTCTTCGTCGGCATCCTCCAGCAGTTGTTCTTCGGGATTCTCCAGCAGCGGCCGTTCGACTCTGCCAAGTAACTTCAGCAATTCGACTTCGGTGATATAGCATTCACCGTGTGGATCGCGCAGCGTGAGCGTTCGCTGCGTCTCACTGAAAAGATCCTCGCAAGTGCATCCAAGGACCTCCGCCAGGGCGGTGGCTGAGGGGCGCCAACGGCCGTCTCCCATCAGCGGCGGGACCTTCAAATTCAGCAGCGCACCGACCCGTTCCGGATGCAGCCCGGATTTGCGGCACAGTTCGTTGACGGTGCTGAAACCGCACTCGACGATCCTGCGCCAGATGCGTGCGTTGCGGACCTTGACCGATATCGCGTAGTCACTCATGTCGTTATGTCAAACTCTCAGGCCGGCACACGGGATCAAAGACTGCCGTCGGGAGTATCTCGAGTGGTACCAAGTCAACAGCCATATCTTTATTAAGCATATAGCCCAATAATAATCGGGCATTTATCTTGATTCTAGTAAGGTGTATTACCACTATGAATTGGGATAATGACCCGGTATTATCCCCATACGGCGGCTTTTTTTCCTGGGGAAGTGCGTAGTTTCTGCTTAACATAACTGAAGCCGACCGGGACGGACGGATGGCACCCTAGGAGCAGCAGTTTGATCAACATCATCATCGTTGATAACCACGTCCTCGTTCGCAAGGGCATTCGTGCACTGCTCGTCAGCCAACCGGATCTGAACGTGGTCGCGGAGGCGGGGACTTATGATGAGGCGCTCGAGCAACTGAAGGCGCAGCGCACCGACGTGGTGATTTTCGATCTCGCGATGCCGGCTGCGCCCGGACGCGACAGCCTCGATCTAATCGGGCAGGTGCGCACTGCACAGCCGCACGCCCACACGATCGTGTTGACCATGCACACGGAAAGCGAATATGCGGCGCGGGCCCTCAAAGCCGGGGCGCACGGCTACCTGACCAAGGACGTCACCCCTGAACTCCTGATCAGCGCCATCCGCCGGGTCGTCACCGGCGCGCTCTTTCTCAGCCCCAACATCGCGGAGAGCCTCGCGCTGCGGGTGGCCCTTCAGGAGGACGTCGAACCGTTGTACAAACGATTGTCGAAGCGCGAATTGGCGGTTTTCAGCCTGATCGCCGACGGTAAGACGATTAACGATATTGCACGGCGCTTGACGCTCAGCGCCAAGACAGTCAGCGCGCACAAGCTCAACGTGCTTCGTAAGCTCAATATGCACACTATTGCCGAATTGGTGCGCTACGCGATCGAGCATCAGATCACCTTCTCATGAGCAGCTCGCCTCAGGATATTGCAGGCTATTCCGAGTGCCGAGCATCGGAGACGACCGCTAGGTCGCGGCTGTCCTTGCCTCGAGGAGTAATCGCCGGGATCACCTGGGTCTTGCTCGCTCTCGCCATCGGCACCGGTATCCATGTGGTACGCGATTTCAATCGCCAGAGCGACGTATGGCAGACTGAATCTCAGAAGCGACAGCTTGCGTTGCTCGGAGAACTCGAACTAGGGCACGCCGTGCAGGACTTCAAAGATTGTCTGCTGCGTGACGACACTTCTTATTGCGATGACTTTGATCGACATATCCAGGCAGCGGACCGGACCGTCATTTTGTATGGCGCACAAGGTCCCCTACAACCGGATGAGCGCAGGGTGTATGAATCCCTCCAACCGGGGCTCGCCGCGTACCGATCGGCCCTCCACGAGGTGCGCGACATGCAGAGCAGACACGCCACCATTCACGAAATCGACAGCGTGGTCAAAGGCGACGACCGTCCGGTTGCGGCGGGACTCAGCGAGCTGGCGGCTCTCTCATTGAGCACAAACTCGCGAGCGCATGTGCCGCTCGACCAGGCCTTCTGGTTAATGGTTTACAGCAGCCTGGCAGCCTTATCGCTATATCTGACCTTCCGGTCTTCCGTTCGCCGTTCGCATGAAACCGCGCAAATGGTGCGGCAGCTGTCCAATCGAATGATGGAGTGGGAAGAAGACAAGAAGGCGAAAGCGTTTGAACGCCTGCACGATGGCGTTTGTCAGTCGCTGGCCGCCATCATGTACCTCCTCAGGAGCACACAGCGGGTAGCAGCCGGCGGTCAGTCTCCTTTAACTGAGCCCCTCCCGGAACCGATCATCCCTTCGCTGCAAGCGGTCATTCAAGATGCGCGCGCCGTTGCCCTGCAGTTACGGCCCCCGAGAATGCAGGAAGCCGGCCTGCTCGCCACACTCGACTCGATGTGGGTAGATTCCCGAGCGCTTTACCCCACCTTGCGAATTACGCCGCGTGCCCTGATCGAGGAGTCGGATATCCGGGAATCCTTAAAGCCCGTCATCCTGCGCATAGCCCAGATGACACTGGACTTCGCCGCGCACAATCCCTCTGCATACCGGGTCGCTTGGGTGCTGGAGCAGAGCGGCGAAACGCTGCAGCTGACGATCGACATGGCCGTGGACGCCAACGCATCACCACAACAGTCACCGCTCAATCCATTAGAGGCGATTCGAGCTCGGGTGGCGCTGTCGGGCGGTAGTTCGAAGTGGGTTGCCAATATCGCCGGCCGCAGCGAACTGGTCTCCAACTGGAAAGGCTGATTTTGTCGGCGTCGATGATGGAAACGGATACTTGTTGGACGAAGGTCCCGTTCCACTACCCATGCAGCAGCACCGCAAGCAAACTGCTGCAACGCCGCATTACTCCAGGTTATTTTGCCTAGCGTATGCTTGCGCCCATGAAGCCGCTGGATGAAGACGCGGAAATGATGTTGCGCTACGCAGGGGGTGACGCCGACGCCTTCCTGGCCCTCTACTCTCGCCACAAAGGACCCCTGTATCGCTATCTGCTGCGGCAAGTGCGCAATGCCGGCGCGGCAGCGGATCTCTTTCAAGAAGTCTGGTCGCGGTTGATCGCGACCCGCGCGCGCTACGAGGCGCGCGCGAAATTTGCGACGTATTTGTTTCACATTGCGCACAATTGCACCATGGATTTTTTTCGGCGCGACCTGCGGGCGCAACAGCACGCGCGCGCGGACGCGCCATCGGCAGAGCCGGAGGTGCCCGAACATCAGCGTCCCGACGGCATCGCGGAATTCGCCGAACAGCAGTCGGCGCTGCTCGCGGCCATAGCAAGGCTGCCGCCGGAGCAGCGCGAGGCGTTTCTGCTGCACGAGGAAACCGGATTGACCATCGAAGAAATTGCGCGAATTACCGATGTGGGCATCGAGACCGCGAAGAGCCGGCTGCGCTATGCGGTTCGGAAATTGAAGCAAGCGCTGGATCCGGCTGAAAAACCGGCGCAGCGGCCGCTGCGCACCCCGGCGTTGAATGGACCCGCGAACGGAGCCGTGAACGGAGCCGTAAACGGAGCCGTAAACGGAGCGGAACTCCATGCATCGACCTGACGGATTGGACGATTACCTGCGCGGCGACAGCGCGCTGTCGGTGCAGTACAGGAGAGAATCCGCGCCGCTGCCGCCGCCGGCGCTCGACCGCTGCGTGCTGGAATGCGCACGCGCCGATTCGCGATTTATAGCCCGCGAACGCTGCGCGCAGTCACCCTATCTGGCGCCGCTGGCGCTCGCCGCCAGCGTTCTGCTCTCGCTGGCAGTCGTACTCGCCATCGTGTGCGGGCCTCGCACCAACGCCAGGCGCGGCGACGACGCTCCGCGCCTGGTGCGTACCGCGGCACACGCCGGATTCACACCGAATGCCTCGCTCAACCACCGGCATGACCTTTACAGCAGCGATCCGCCGCACGCACGGCCGGCGGCGGCGTGGCTTACCGAGATCGGAGCGCTGCGTCGTGCCGGACGCAACCGCGAAGCCGACGCCGAATTGCGCCGTTTTTGCAGCGCCTACCCCAACTATGCGGGCGGCGAGCTCAAAGCCCTGTTGTAACCCAGCCCCTGCCGCGGCGATTTCGGCTAAAATTCCTCGCTTTTGCGTCGGGAGCCAGTTATGAAAAAGCCAGTCACTGTCACCATCACCGGCGCGGCCGGAAATATCGGTTACGCGCTTGCGTTTCGCGTCGCGTCGGGTCAGATGCTGGGGGCCGACCAGCCGATCAACCTGAATCTGTTGGAGATCCCCGCGGCGAGCGCCGCGGTGCAAGGCGTGTTGATGGAACTGAACGACTGCGCCTTCCCCACCCTCAATAAGGTTACGGCCAGCAGCGACGCCGGCATCGCTTTCAAGGATTGCAATTTCGCCATGCTGGTCGGCGCGCGGCCGCGCGGACCCGGCATGGAACGCAAGGATCTGCTGCTGGAGAACGCCAAGATATTTTCGGCTCAGGGAAAGGCACTTGATGCCGCCGCCAGCCGCGACGTGCGCGTGCTGGTGGTCGGCAATCCTGCCAATACCAACTCACTGATCGCGCAGCGCAATGCTCCGTCGCTGCCGCCGAATCGATTCACGGCCATGACGCGCTTGGATCACAACCGCGGATTGGCACAGCTCACCGAGAAGAGCGGCGCACCCTTGGCAGACGTCAAGAAAATCATCATATGGGGCAACCATTCCGCCACCCAGTATCCCGATCTGCACCATGCCACGGTGGCCGGGAAGCCGGCGCTGTCCGTGGTCGATACGAATTGGTTCAAGGACAACTTCATTCCGACGGTACAGCAGCGCGGCGCGGCGGTCATCAAGGCGCGTGGCACGTCCTCCGCGGCCTCGGCGGCGGCGGCGGCGCTCGACCACGTGCACGATTGGATGCTAGGCACACCTGCAGGTGATTGGGTGAGCATGGCTGTCGCCTCCGATGGCAGCTATGGGATTCCGGAAGGAGTGATCTATTCCTATCCGGTCACCTGCAAGAACGGCGAGCACAGCATCGTGCAAGGATTGGGCATCAGCGATTTCAGCCGCGAGAAAATGCAGGCCACGCACCGTGAATTGCTGGAAGAGCGGGATGGCGTGAAAGATCTCATCTGAATGCGTGCTGCCCATGAATAGCGCAGAGCTCGCCTGGCTGCAGTGTCTAGCCTGGGCCGCGCTATTCCTGGGAGTCGTTCTGGTGGTTGCGTACCGGCGCGCCAGTCTGCGGGTCAGTTCCTGCGTGCTCGGCGCGCTGCTGCTTGCTTACTGGGCATTCGGCGGCGCGGCGCAGTGGTGGAAGATTACGGTTTCCATTCCGTACTTCGTGCTGCTGCTCTTGAATATACGTCCCTTGCGCCTGCGTACGGTGACGCGGCCATTCTTGCGCAGTTACCGCCGCATGCTGCCGTCGATGTCGGCCACCGAGCGTGAAGCCCTGGACGCGGGGACCGTGTGGTGGGATGGAGAATTGTTCACAGGCGGCCCGGACTGGCAGAAGCTCATGTCGGCCAAAGTGCCGACACTCACTGCAGAGGAACAGGCTTTCCTCGACGGGCCGTGCGAGGACCTGTGCGCCATGCTCGACGATTGGGACATCACGCACGTCCGGGCCGACCTGTCGCCGCAAGTGTGGTCCTTCATCAAGTCCAGCGGCTTCTTCGCCATCATCATCCCGCGGCGTTACGGCGGTTTGGAATTCTCCGCGTATGCACACTCCTGCGTGCTGATCAAGATCGCCTCGCGCTCAGGGGTCGCATCTTCGACCATTGCGGTGCCTAATTCCTTGGGCCCGGCGGAGCTCCTGCTGCATTACGGGACAGAGGAGCAGAAGAACTATTTGCTGCCGCGCCTTGCCCGCGGCGAGGAAGTGCCCTGCTTTGCGCTCACCGGACCGCGCGCGGGTTCCGATGCTGCTTCCATTCCCGACACCGGCGTCATCTGCCGGGGCATGTGGCAGGGTGCTGAAATCGTCGGCATTAGGCTCAATTTTTCCAAGCGCTACATCACGCTCGCTCCCGTCGCCACGTTGGTCGGACTCGCCTTTCGTCTGTTCGATCCCGAGCGGCTCATGGGCGATCACGCCGACCTGGGCATCACCTGCGCTTTGATTCGGAGGGATACACCGGGCGTCACCATCGGCCGGCGGCACTTTCCGCTCAACGTCCCGTTTCAGAACGGCCCGATTCAAGGCCAGGATGTGTTCGTTCCCATCGACGCCATCATCGGCGGATTCGCCATGGCCGGCCAAGGGTGGCGCATGCTGGTCGAGCAATTGTCCGTGGGCCGATGCATATCGCTTCCCTCGAGTGCGACTGGGGCCGCGCAGGCAGCGGTGTACGCGTCCGCGGCCTACGCCCGCATACGCCGCCAATTCAACATGCCTATCGGCCGTTTTGAAGGCATCGAGCAAGTCTTGGCGCGTATGGCGGCGCGCGCCTACATCATGGACGCCGCGCGCTCGGTCACTGCTGGTGCGATCGACGGCGGAGAGAAGCCGTCGGTGCCGTCCGCGATGTTGAAATACCATGTGACCGAATTCGGCCGCATGATCGGCAACGACGCCATGGATGTGCACGGCGGCAAGGGCATTTGCCTCGGCCCAAAAAATTACCTGGGCCGCGGCTACCAGATAGTGCCGGTCGCGATCACGGTCGAGGGTGCGAATATTTTGACGCGCAGTCTGATTATTTTCGGTCAGGGGGCCGTGCGCTGCCACCCATTCGTGCTGCGCGAAATGAATGCGGCGCGCAATCCGGACCACGATGCCGGCGCCGCGGAATTCGATCGCGCGCTCATGGGGCACATCGGTTTCGCGATATCCAATGCAGCGCGTTCGGCGGTCATGGCGCTTACGTTCGCGAGATTCACCAGGGCGCCGACCGCCGGCCCCACCAGGCGCTACTTCCAGCACGTGAACCGCTACAGCGCCGGTTTCGCATTGGCGACCGATATCGCGATGTTGGCGCTGGGCGGCTACCTTAAGAAAAAGGAATCACTGTCAGCGCGTCTAGGAGATGTACTGTCAATGACATATCTGGCGTCGATGGTGCTGAAGCATCACGAGAATCAGGGCCGGCCGAACGAGGATCTGCCACTGGTTGAATGGGCATGCCGCAGCCTTTTGTACCAAGCGCAGGAACAGCTGCATTTGTTCCTGCGAAATTTTCCCAACCGTCCGCTGGCCGCGTTGATGCGCCTGCTCATCTTCCCGCGCGGGCTGACGTATTTTGCGCCGAGCGATCGCCTCGGGCGCGACATCGCCGATCTCATGATGAACCCGACGGCATCGCGGGAGCGATTGAGCCGTTACATTTACAAGACCCAGGCCTCAAACAATCCACTAGGCCTTTTGCAGGAGGCGCTCATCCTGTCGACCATGGCGGAATCGTTGGAAAAGCGCGTGCGCGTGTACGGCATCAAGACGGGTCGGGTCACTGCATTGGACCTTCCGGGACAGATTTCGCAGGCGCAGCAAATCGGGATCTTGAGCGAAGCGGAGGCGGACGTTTTGCGCGATTACGACGCCAAGGTTTCGAATCTCATCAGTGTCGATGATTTCGCGCCGCATGAATTGGCAGCCGGCTCTGCATCCGCCGGCGAGGGCAGCCACTCGAATTCATGACCGCGCAGATACCCATACCGCCGGCTCCGTCAATTCCGCCGATTCCGCCAGTTCCGCCAGTTCCGCCGATCGGCGCCGTGCGGCGCTGCCTCAACTGCGGCGCGGCGTTGACGGGACGCTACTGCGCAAATTGCAGCCAAGCCGCCGACGTGCACGTGCCGAGCACAGGCGAGATCCTGCACGAGGCTCTGGAGGGCATCACGCATTCGGATTCGCGCCTGTGGAGCACGCTGCGGCTGCTTTGGTTCGTGCCCGGAAAACTCACACAGGAGTTCATCGCCGGGCGGCGCGCCGCGTACCTGCCGCCTTTTCGGCTCTACCTCGTTCTCAGCATCATCTTTTTCCTGGTAGCCTCGGTCTCGCCGATGCACGCCGGATTCGTCCAATTCGACAATCCGAGCGCCGGTGTGAGCGCGGCGCCGCCGGATTGCGAGAAATTGCAGCTCACTTTGTACGGGCGCGATTTCGGACCGCGCCTCAGGCATGCGTGCGGCGAGATCGCGCGCGACAACGGTGCCAATTTGCTGCACGTCGGCATTTCAACCATGCCGAAGGCCATGTTCATCTTTCTGCCCTTGGTCGCCCTTTTGCACATGCTGCTGTACTGGTGGCCGCGGCATCGCTATGCCGAGCACTTGGTATTTTTCCTGCACCTGCACGCGTTTTTCTTCGCCCTGATGACTGCCGTGGTGCTGGTGTCGGACGCCGAGCCTTGGCCCGTCATGGCCAAGCTGAGAAGCCTCGCACCGATGCTGCTGTTGTCGCTGCCGTTGTATACGGTGTTGGCAATGAAAAGGGTGTTCGGCAGAAGCTGGAAAGCCACGGTGGCCAAGGCATTCGCACTTATTGCGGTATATATGGTCGTATTGTCCATCACCATGGCGGGCGTATTCCTGTATGCCGTACTACAGCTGTAAGATGGGCGCGGCATCCGCAACCTCGAGGAGACCCGCATGAATCGTCTATTTCTCGCGTTGAGCATGACCTTGATCGCCACGCTCGCGACTGCGCAGGAACGTATCGCGCCCGCCCCGAATACGGAGGTGTATTTCATCGCTCCGCGCAACGGCGCGACGGTGCACGGGCCGGTAGCGGTGCGATTCGGATTGAAAGGCATGGGCGTCGCACCGGCGGGGGTCAAATTCGACAACACCGGGCATCACCATCTTCTCGTCGACACCGACTTCAGCACCCTGAGCCTCGATGCACCGCTGCCCGCCACCGACAAGATATTGCACTTCGGCAAGGGTCAAACCGAGACATCGCTGAACTTAAGTCCGGGCAAGCACACGCTTGAAATCGTGTTTGCGGATTACCTTCACAAGTCGTTCAACCCACCCCTGCACTCGAAGAAAATCACCATCACCGTGGAATGATATGCAGCGCGGCGAGGTCCGGCGTGGCGACGCCCGGCGTGTCGACGCCCGGCGTGTCGACGCCCGG
>JBDUBO010000147.1:0-5642 GCA_040004115.1 Gammaproteobacteria bacterium
TCCTCGATGCCGTCGAAGTCCGAGCCCAGACCGACGTGATCGACACCCGCCACTTGGCGGATGTGATCGATGTGATCGGCCACCTGCGATAGCGTCGCCCGCGGCATCGGATGTTTCTCGGTCCAGTCGGCAAGCGCCGCCTTCGCCCGCTGCGGCTGGCCGATATACAGGCCTACGTAGGGGGGGTTGTTGAACCGCGCCCGTTCGGCCGCTTCGTCTGCATCCCAGCGATTGCGTTCATACGACACATAACCGGGCGCAAAATTGACCATGACCACGCCGCCGTTCGCAGCTACCAGCCGCAAAATGTCGTCGGGAACATTGCGCGGGTGATCGTCGATCGCCCGCGCCGAGGAATGCGAGAAGATCACGGGCGCCTCGCTGACCGCGAGCGCCGCCTTCATGGTTTCCGGCGATACATGGCTCAAGTCGACCAACATGCCGAGCCGGTTCATTTCCCGCACCACTTCGATACCGAAGGCAGTGAGACCGTGATGAACCGGAGTGTCGGTGGCGGAGTCCGCCCACTGCGTATTGAGCGTGTGCGTCAAGGTCATATAGCGCGCGCCTGCGTCGTACATTTGACGAAGCGAGGCCAGGGAATTATTGATCTGATGCCCGCCCTCGATGCCGATCATCGCGGCAATCTTGTGCGCCTTATGAATGCGGCGCACGTCCGCTGCGGTGTATGCCATTTCGAAGTCGGCGGGATACTGTGCAGCCATGCGCTTGACTAAATCCATCTGTTCGAGCGTCGTCTGAACGGCCTCGGGTCCCTTCATGCCGCTCGGGATCCACACCGACCAGAACTGCCCGCCCATGAGGCCGGCGCGCATGCGCGGAATATCCGTCATCAGGGCGGCTCCCCCGGCGGGGAACGGCAGATGGGAGGTGTCGGATTTCAAATCCACCGCCGACGGATCGCTTTTGAATCGATCGCGGATTTCCCAGGGTAAATCGTTGTGACCGTCGATGAGAGGAGTATGTAGCAGCAGCGTTTCCAGCCGATGCTGATAGTCATCCGTTCCCCATGAAATCAAGGGAAACAGCAACATCAGCGGACATAGCCAAATTCCCGGAATCGTCGCCGCGCGCCAGTGGCTCATTATTATCGTTCCTGTTGACGAGAAAGGTTCCATGGTAGCCGTTCGGCGGCGCCGTAGGCGGGAATGTCGAGACGGCCGAACGATGTTGCGTCAGCTGAAGGACGGGTTGTCAATCGAAGGTCACCTCGACCGGCTCGGCGCCAATGAGTGTTCCGCGAACCCGTTCTCCGTGTTGAATGGGACCGACCCCGGCGGGAGTGCCCGTGAAAATCAGATCGCCGGCAGCGACCGCGATATAAGTGGACAGAAGCGCGATAATGTCGGCGATACTCCAAATCATGTTCTTGAGATCGTCGCTCTGCCGCAGATGACCGTCGATGGTCAGAGTGATGGCGCCCGCTGCCGGCGGCATTCCCTGCACCAAGGGACCGATCGGTGCCGAGTAGTCGAAACCTTTCGCCATGTCCCAGGGACGACCGGCCTTTTTTGCTTCCGCTTGCAGATCTCGACGCGTCAAATCGATGCCCACCGCGTAACCAAAGATCAGCTCGGTCGCAGTCTGCGTCGGCACATCGCGGCCGCCCGCCGCGAGCGCGACGACGAGCTCAACCTCGTGCTGCAGGTCGGCTGTGCGCGGCGGAAACGGCAGTTGGCGGCCGCTGTCCACCACGGCATCGGCGGGCTTGGTAAAAAAAAACGGCGCCTGGCGCGTGGGATCGGCACCCATTTCGCGCGCGTGATCCGCGTAATTTTGACCGACACAGAATATCCGTCGCACCGGGAATCGCTCGCGCGACCCCGCGATCGCAACGGACGGCGCTTGGAGTAGGGGGATCTGGGTCATTGGCTGCTAAGTATGCGCGGAGCTAGTTCGGCGAGGCGCTTCATCGGAGTCATTGTTAAATTCAGGCATTACTGTATAAAGATGCCGTATCTTATTGTCGAATAAGCCTTATGTATTTTCCGGAACCAACTTCAGTCACTAGGCATACTTGACAATATAGCGCCATATTGTCTAGATTGTACGCATGAATATGGTAACGGCGACAGAAGCAGCGCGCAGCGACACGCGTCATCTGGCCGTGTTGGAAGCAGCAGTAGGAGTGTTCGCCCGCTATGGTTTTCGCAAGGCCTCCATGGACGAAGTCGCACGCGCCGCCGGCATGTCGCGCCAGGGACTGTACTTGCAGTTCGCCAACAAGGAAGAGTTGTTCCGCCAAGCGTTGCAACACTCGCTCGACACCCAACTGACCGCGGCGCTCGCAGCGCTGTCGCGTACCGCAGACGGGCTGGAAGCACGGCTCATTGCCGCCTGCGACGCCTGGTCGGGCCGATTCGTGGGATCGCAGGGCGCGGACGCAACGGACCTCATGTGCGCAAGCACATCGCTGGCCGGTGCGACGCTGACTCGATACGCGAGTGAATTCGAGTCCGCGGTGGCGCGTGCCATTGCGAACTCGCCGCTCGATGCGTATTGCGCCAAAGCTGACCTGTGCCCGAAGGATCTGGCGCGCACTCTGCATGCCACTGCGCGCGGCCTTAAGCAGAGCTGCGTGACTCGGGCAGAATTTGTGAAGGGTGTGACGGTGGTGGCGCGAATGTTTTGCGCCCCGTTGAATCAACGCGGGTAGAGGATTTATTCATGGCCAAGTCAATTGCATTCGGCGCCCGCGCGACAGCGGACAAAGTCCTTGCCGGCATCGATCTCTCCGGCAAGCGTTTCGTGGTAACGGGCTGCAATTCCGGCATCGGGTTTGAAACCATGAACGCCTTGACTGCGAACGGCGGCCAGGTCATCGGTCTCGCAAGATCGCTCGCCGCCGCAAAAGCAGCCTGCGCCACGGTAAGCCCGGGCGCCACGCCACTGGCCTGCGATCTTGCGGACTTGGAATCCGTGACCGCGGCCGCCGCCGTCATCCGCGCCATGCCAGGGCCGATTGACGCAATCGTCGCCAATGCCGGCATTGCCAATCTGCCGACACTGCAGACACGCTACGGCGTCGAGATGCATTTTCTCGTCAATCACATCGGTCATTTCGCATTGATCAATGAGCTGTCCGACTTGGTGCGCGATGCGACCGGACGCATCGTGATCGTCAGCAGCAATGCCTCCCTCAATCAGGCGCCGCCGCAGGGAATCATGTTCGACAATCTCGACGGCCATGAGTATTACAAGCCCTTGCAGTTCTACCGGCAGTCAAAATTGGCGAACGGCCTTCATGCCGGCGAACTGTCGCGCCGCTTGAGTCCCCGCGGTATCGCGGTCAATTCGCTGCACCCCGGCGCCACCCACGGCACGGGCCTGAATCGCAGCGTCTCATGGCCATTGCGAATCGCGCAGTCGGCCGGTCGATTGTTCATGAAATCGGCGCCGCAAGGCGCGGCGACTCAGGCATTTCTTGCCGCGAGCCCGCAGGTGAGCGGCATCACGGGCGAATTCTGGAGAAATTGCCAAATTGCCAAGGGCAGTCCGCTGCTCGATGACGCCGAGCTTGCACAGCGTCTGTGGCAAGTGTCGGAGGACATCGTCGCGCAGCACCGCGCACACGCCCAGCCTGCGAACTCGCTGCGGCAGGCCGCCTAGAGTTCACTCGCGACTCCGCGTATCAGGGCTTCAATTGGCCGCGAATCTCGCCCGGCTGATGCTGCGCGCTGTGGACGTTCACGTACAGGTTGCCAGCCTTGAAACTGGCGTACTGGTCGTCCGTGAGCTTCGAGCCGACCGGCACCAACCATACGCCCGCGCTGCCTTTGGTGAGCGTGATGATGGGAATCCCAGCCTGGCCCGGCGCACCCACGTGGATATGCGCGACCGTGCCGTCGATACCCATCGTCTTGACGCTGCCGGTAACCGACTTGTCGGCCGCGATCGAAATCGTGCCGGCGCCCGAGGCTGCGGTCGCGACCGGCGGGGTCTCCTCCGCACCGATTAAATTGACTTTCACATCGACCGCGAATGCCGACCCGCCAAGGACGGTCAGCGCCGCAGCGGCGAGCAAAGTGCGCATACCGGTCATGCTGAACGATTGATTCATAATTGACTCCGAAGCGTATGTGTAAGCAACACGTGAAAATCGAGCGATGCGCTGCACTACTTGGCCAAGTTCTCCTCAGCAAATCCCCAGTTGGCTACCTTGTCGAGCAGAGCGTTCGCGTAATCGACGCGGCGGTTCTGATAGTCGAGATAGTAGGCGTGCTCCCAGACGTCGATGGTGAACAGCGGCTTCACGCGCGCGGTCAGCGGCGTATTCGCATTATCAGTCTTCACTACTGTAAGCTTCTCGCCCTCCTGCACCAGCCACGCCCAGCCGCTGCCGAACTGCTCCACGGCAGCCTTGGCCAGGCCCTTCTTGCAGGCCTCGACGCTGCCGAAGGACGAGACCATCAGGCGCTTGAGCGCTGCCGGTGGTTCGCCTCCGCCATTGGGCTTGAGGCTGCGCCAATAGAACGCATGATTCCACGCTTGCGCCGCATTATTGAAAATAGCCGCATGCTCCGATTCGCCCGCTGTCGCCTTGACAATTTTCTCCAGTGGCATATCCGCAAATGCGGTGCCGATGATGAGCTTGTTGAGGTTGTCCACATAAGACTTGTGATGCTTGGCGTAATGAAAATTAAGGGTGTTCTCGGAGATTACGGGCTGCAGCGCATTGCGCTCGTAGGGCAGCGCCGGCATTGCGATGGCTGCGGTTGACATGATTGCGGCGTTCATAACCCTTCCTAATTTATCGGCTGAACATCACGTTAAGGTCGCCGTCGCCGGCGCGCTGCCGGTATCCTCCCCCTTTCAACGTAGGTTTTTGCTGACGGCCGACACTCAGGGCGCGCTGACGTCCACCATATTGTCATCGGAGATCCGGTCGATCAGCTTGTTATAGGGATCGATGCCCGCGCGGGTCGGCTTCTCGTCCACCACCACCTCAAAGGTTTGATGCTCCTGGATGATTTTTTCGCGCTGCATGTACAAGGGCTTCTCCTCATCCTTCTCCCCTGAAAACACTCCGATATCGATGTAATCGGCGATGGGCATGGCGGTCTCGACACCGTTGCCGTCCGCCTGCACCTTGCGCGCCTGCACCGCCAGGGACACGGCATACTTGCCGTCGGCGCGCTGCTGGTACGTCGCCGAGATCGCCTTGTTGTCATACAAAACGATGCGGTTGAATCCGTCGTCGATCAAATATTGCAGTTCGGGTGGCGTCTGTGCGCGCAGCGCGTCGACCAGTTGCCGCGTGTCGGGATAGGGCTCATCCACCGCAGCCGCGCCGCGAGTGCTTTGCGCCGCGTCGACCTGATTGGCGGCGTTCATGTAACGGTACTGCATGATGAAGTTATGCAGCGCGAGATTCACCTTGTCCTCGCCGATGTAATCCGCAAGCGTGTACATGATCTGCCCGCCCTTGTAGTACCAGACATAGTCTTCGCGCTGCACCAGCGCCAGCGGCCTTTCGCGCCGCACTTCCCCTGCCCGGCCGCGCAAGTAGCGATCCAAGAAGTGGCGCAGCACCCGCCGCATGTAGTCCTTGCCGTACTTCCGCTGCATGACCATGTAGGCGGAATACTGGGCGAGGGTCTCGGACATCATGTTCGAGCCCT
>JBDUBO010000083.1:0-18943 GCA_040004115.1 Gammaproteobacteria bacterium
GGGCACCTACCCGCCATTTAGCCGAGAGGCGCAAACCGGCCAGAAGCGGTCATGCCCATCTGTTTACTCTTGCCGGTGAATCTCAACGAATCGTTGTACAAGTTAAGATGCCGGTATTGAGACTGGGAGTATGACGTCGACACAAAGCAACTAGATATCGAGATCGGACTAGCAGCCATGACGAAGGCGATGTGGCGGATTGTGCCGCTCATCCTATTGGCCTACCTCATGGCCTATATGGATCGGGTGAACATCAGCTTCGCGTCACTGCAGATGAATGAAGACTTGAAATTCAGTGCGTCGATCTACGGCCTGGGGGCTGGTCTTTTTTTCCTCGCCTACGCGATATTCGAAGTGCCTTCCAGCCTCATGCTCCAACGCTACAGCGCCTCCCAATGGATAGCGCGGATAATGATTACCTGGGGACTCCTCGCCGCGGGCATGATGTTTGTGCGAACCCCGATGCAGTTCTACGTCATGCGCTTCCTGCTCGGTGCGGCCGAGGCCGGGTTCTTTCCGAGTGTGATCTATTATTTTTCTGGCTGGTTTCCAGTGGCGTGGCGCGGCCGCGCTGTCAGCCGAATCTATATAGCTAGCTCACTGGCCTCGGTTGTCATGGGTAGCATTTCGGCAAGTCTGCTGGGACTCGACGGTAGGGGCGGCCTGCAGGGATGGCAGTGGCTATTCCTGGTGCAGGGCTTACCGGCCGCGTTGATGGGTCTGCTACTTCTTTGGGCGCTTCCCAGTACACCCCGCGGAGCTCACTGGTTGACGGTCCCGGAGAAGACCTGGATCGAGCGTGAGCTGGCGCAAGATGCGGCACTGATCGGCGCGCCTGCTCGACATAATGTTTGGGGGACTATTACCAACCCGATGGTTCTTCTGTTCGGCGCGATCGGTGTAGTGCTAAATCTTTTTGGTACTTGCCTGACCCTTTTCGCGCCTGCGGTGCTATCTGCTCGCGCCGGCCTCGATACGCAGGCGGTTGGACATCTGGTCACAGGTGGCGGAATGCTGGGTGTCATCGGAGTCTTGTTCGTTGGCTGGAATTCGGACCGCCACGGCGATCGACTCCGTGATGCATTTGTCTGCACCCTCATCTGTATGTCTGGACTCGTCTTGATCGCGGTGGCACCGACGCCGACTCTCGTAATGGTTGGCTATCTGCTGTTCGCCGCGACTTGGTTTTCGAGTGGGGTTCTCACCATTTCTTCCTGGGCCGATGTGCTTCACCCTCAGCAACTCGCGGTGGGTGGAGCCGCAATCAATACGTTGTGGCAGGTTGGTTCCTTTCTCTCGCCCTATGGATTTGGTCTGGCAAAAGACGCGACCGGTGGATTCACACTGGGCCTGATCGGCTCGGCAGTCGTGGCAGGCGTACAGGCGTTGCTGATTCTCTACGTTCGTACGCGGGTCGCGTCGGACCGCCGAGCTCGGGAGCACGTTGCCGCTAGGGCAGTAGCGCTGACCTCATGACTGAGATGATGAGGCATATGGCAGTGTCCGGTATGGGCAGCACAACTGAGACATTCAATGCCGGCCGCCGTAGGACTTGAACCCTGGCTGTAGGTCAACGCTGATATACGACTTTACCGCCCACCATGGTGGTGACCACCTGGGTCTTGGCGATGGTGTCGGGCGCCACCGCAAAGATGTCCTGCGACAGCACCGCAAGATCCGCCAGCTTGCCCGCTTCGAGGGTGCCTACCTGGTTGTCTGAGAACGCGGCGAACGCGGAGCCTTGGGTGTAGGCGCGAACCGCTTCGGCGACGGCGATACGCTCCTCTGGCACGTAGGTTCCGCCGGTGAGGCGTGCGCCGCCATTGGCCGCGCCGTCGAGAGTCTCGCCGGCGATATTGGCCGTGTCGGCGGATTTCCAAATTTGCCGAGTGGCGGTCTCTTGAATGGACACAAAGGGATCGGGCGGCCAAGTGCAGGGCCAGTCGCTGCTGAAGGCCAGCACGGCACCGCTCTGCTGCAGGGAGTGCCAGCGATCGGAGGGTACGTTGTCGGCGGGATCCAAGTTCAGGCCCTCTTCTCCGCAGCAAAACGAGGGCTGCATGTCGGCGATCACCGAGAGTTTGGCGAACCGCGGTAGATCTTCGGCATCGATGAGATCGGCGTGTTCGATTCTAAGGCGCCGATCCTTGGGACCATGCGCCTTTTCCAATCGCTCGTAGGTGTCCAATATCATATGCACCGAATCGGCTCGCAGCGCATGTGTCATGAGTTGATAGCCGCGTGAATCCAGTTCCATGACGAGAGCATCGTAGTCACGGGGTGCATACACCAGCGGCGGGATCAGCCCGCTGCCGCCATCGGCGAAGAACTTCACCAGGTTGGCCGACACCCACTCATCATGATATAGGCGGCGGGCTTGCTCCAGATCCGCGAGGAACGCGGGCCACAAATGATGTTTCACGGCCACCGCTCCGAAGCTGGTGCGGGTGCGCACGGTGAGGGTGCCGCGATCGCGCAGCGTGCCGTAGAGGGTGATCTCGGCCAGATCGCCGGTGGCGTTGACCACGCTGGTAATGCCGAAACTGTTCAAATAGTGCGTCGCGGCCTCCACCATGGAAAGCTGTTCTTCGACGGGCACGCGGACGGCGACGGCTCGGGCAGCCAACTGCATGGCGGCCTCGAGAAGAATGCCGCTGGGGTGGCCGCTGGCATCGCGGATGACTCCACGTTCTTCGTCGAGGTCTTGGACCGGCTCATCCGTGATGCCGGCCATGCTGAGGGCGGCGGAATTCAGCCACAGCGCGTGTTCGGAGGTGTTGTGAACCACCACCGGCCGATCCGGCACGGCCTGATCGAGCAGCGCATGAGTGGGGGTGGTAGGCGGCACGGTGTTGAAATCGGCTCGGACGAATATCACGGCGTCAGCGGGATGGGCGGCGGCATATTCTTTTAGCTTGGCGACCAGCAGCTGCGGTTTCTCGGCCGTGATACTGGCCTCCGGCGTGGAAAGGTTAAGGCCGTGCAGGGCGAAGGCGCCATACAGCAGATGCGTGTGGGAGTCGACCACCCCGGGGATGACCGTTTGACCATGCAAGTCGATCACCTGGGATTTGGGACCCCGGTGTCTCAAGATCGCCGAGTCGCTTCCCACCGCTTCGATACGCGGTCCGGTCACCGCCAATGCCGAAGCCCACGGCGCATGGCTGTTGCCCGTGTAGATGTGACCGTGAACGAGCAGGGTGTCGGCGGCATGGGCGGCGCACTGCCAGCCCAAGATCATCATCGGGGCCGTTACTAGTGCCCAAACACTCGAGCGATGGTCTTTCATGAAGTCTCCCTTGTAGCAAAACTATACCAACAACGGACGCCACCCGGGGAGGGTATCGGGGTACTTTGATATCGGAAGGCAGCTAGATCTTCGCCAGCCATTCTCGCAGCGCCAGGGCGACTGCGTCCGGCCGTTCCACGGGCGCCATATGTCCGGCTCCATGGACCTCGAACAAGGTGGCGTGCGGGATTCTGCGGCGCATGGTCTCGTGCTGCGAAACCGGAGACCAGGTATCTTCGCTGCCGCTGAGCAGCAGGGTCGGAACGCCAATGGTCGGCAGCACCGACATTGCTTCCGGGCGGTTCAGCAGCGCACTAATCTGACCGGCATAGGAGTCCGCTGTGGAACGCTCGATCATCGCCAGCAGGCGCGGCATGAGTTCCACTTTCCGGGAGCCGGCCGCCATCATGGGCGGCAGCCACTCGGCCGCGAGCGCCGACATGCCATGCTCGTATGCAAGGCGCAGCAGGCGGCCGCGGCTCTGCGCCTCACCGTCGCGAACCGTGTGAACTCCCGTATTGAGGAGCGCAAGGCCTCGAATCCGCTGCGGCGCCGAGCGCATCACCTCGAGCGCAACGCGGCCGCCCATGGAATGTCCCGCAAGAGCGAAGTTTTCGGGGGCCGACGCCAGCACGTGTTCGGCCATGGCAGGTATGGACGAGAATCCCCGAAACGACAGGATATGTGTCTCCGCGACATCCGCGAGGCGCTCCGGGATATCGGACCAAGTGGTCTCGTCGCACAGCAGGCCGGACAACAGCAGCAGCGGCTGCTTGATAGGTGCGATTATTGGTGATTCGTTCATGGCGCTCAATGTAGCATCGGCGCGTATCGGTTCGCGCGGAGAGTATTTTGGCACGCGACATTCACCAGGCGGTTCGGGAGGTATGCCTTTGGCTTCCCGAAGCGGAAGAGTTCCTCTCGCATGGCGCGCCGAATTTTCGAGTGCGCGGCGGCAAAACCTTTGCCATGTATGCCGTGAATCATCACGGCGACGGGCGGGTCGCCCTGTGGCTCAACGCCTTGCCCGGTGCGCAGGAATTGCACGTGGGCGCCCAGCCCAAGCATTTTTTTGTGCCTCCCTATGTGGGACCCCGCGGCTGGCTGGGTATATGTCTCGACCGGGGTATCGCCTGGAAACGCGTGTCGCAATCGGTGCGCGAGGCCTATGAGAAAGTGGCACCGGCCGCGCTGCGTGCCGCGATCGGCAAAACGCCGATGCACAAGGCGCCCGACAAAATCCTCTCGGCCAGCCAGATCGATCCGATGAAATCGCCGCGCGCCATGACTGTGCTCAAGTCGTTTCGCAAGATGTGCCTGGTACTGCCGGAGTCACGGGAAGCCGGTCAATTCGGCTGTCCCGCGTGGCAGGCGGGAAAGAGGACCTTTGCATTGGCGCGTCACGACGGCGCGCGGCTGTGGCTGCATTTCTGGGTGGGCGTTGAAAGACAAGGGTTGCTGACCGCCGACGTGCGATACGTCATTCCTGCCTATATGGGCCACAACGGATGGATATCGCTCGATGTCAGCGAGGGGTGCGATTGGCAGGAAGTACAGATGCTGACCCTGTTGAGCTATCGGCATTTCGCACTGAAACGGATGTTGCTGCAGTTGCCGCCGTCTGCATAGCCAGCACCAAGGCGCCGAGGATTCCGGCATTGTCACCGAGCCCGGGCGCCACGACGTAGCGATCGAGGCCGGTGAGGACTTCGCTGCGATCGATGTACCCACCCAGCCAGTGACGAATACGTTCATGAATTAGCGGCAGCAAGCGGCTCTGACTCATGACGCCGCCGCCCATGACTATACGTTGCGGTGACAGCGTCACGACTAGCTGTGCGCACAATTGACCCAGGTAATCCGCCTCGATGGCCCATTGAGAATGCGCGGCATCGAGTTCCTGCAACGAGGCTCCGCTGCGCGCCAGCATCGCCGGGCCCGAGGCCAATCCTTCCATGCAATCGCCATGAAAGGGGCACACACCCGCAAACCCTGAGTCAAGCGGGTGGCGGCGCGGATACATATGGCCCATCTCCGGATGCATGAGGCCGTGAATCGGGACGCCATCGATCAGTACGCCGCCGCCGATTCCGGTGCCGATGGTCAGATACACGAGATTATCAATGTCGCGCGCTGCGCCCCAGCGATGCTCGGCCAGCGCCGCCGCATTGGTGTCGGTGTCGAAGCCAATCGGACAGGAAAACTCTCGGGCAAGGACGCCGACGATATCCGTGCCGCTCCAGCCGGCCTTGGGAGTACGCCCGATGAAACCATAGTGATCGGAGCTTTTGTTGAGTTCAACGGGACCGAACGAGGCAACGCCAATGGCGCTGAATGCAGCGCCGGTCCCAGCGCGCTCCCGCAGAATTTTCCTCATGGCCGCAAGCGTCGTGGCCGGGTCCATCGTGGGAAAGCGCTCCTGCGCCAGAATATTTCCCCGCTCATCGCCGACCGCAACCACAAACTTGGTGCCACCGGCCTCTACGGCACCGAATAGAAGGGGTTGGCCCGTCATGCGCCGGGGTGGGGGATCCGTCGCGCCCCTTCAAGTTTCATCTGCGCTACTCGATATCATTAAAAAACATCATTATTATAACAAGTTAGGCATATAATCTCGATTTGACATTCGAGCGATGACGGCAACGAAAACAGCGACGTCGCAGCCGCCTCAGGTAGAGTATCACTGCAGTGAATACAGTCAGTGACACCACGCAAATGTCGAACGCGCCGAGTGCCGTCTCTATGGCCGAAAGATTCATGCGCGGCATTCTTGAAACGGAGTACGCCCAATGATGTCGCCGATCACCCATGTGAAGGGCGCCTGTCCGCATGATTGTCCCGATACGTGTGCGCTCGACGTGCACGTCAGGGACGGCATTGCGCTCAAGGTCATGGGATCCGCGGCGCATGCGCCCACCGCCGGAGTCCTCTGTACCAAGGTCGCGCGCTACACCGAGCGCACCTATCATGCCGACCGTCTGCTGCACCCCATGAGGCGCATCGGCAAGAAGGGGGAAGGGCGGTTCGAGCGCGTCGGTTGGCAGGAGGCGATCGCCACAATCGCGCAGCGCCTCGAGCCGATGGCTGCACAAAACCCTGAACAAATTTTGCCCTATAGCTATGCCGGAACCATGGGATTGGTGCAGGGCGACTCGATGTCCATGCGGTTCTTCCACAAGTTGGGCGCGAGCTTTCTGGACCGCACCATCTGTTCCGCGGCGGGAACCGCCGGGCATGAAATCACTCTCGGCCGCCGGATCGGCATGGACATGGAACTGGCCGATGAAGCCAAACTGATCATTTTCTGGGGTTCGAACGCGATTACGTCGAGCGTGCATTTTTGGGCCCGCGCACAAGAGGCCAAGCGCCGCGGCGCCACTCTGGTCGCCATCGATCCGTATCGATCGCTCACCGCGGAAAAATGCCACACCCACATTGCGTTGTTGCCGGGAACTGATTCGGCGCTGGCGTTGGGGCTCATGCACGTGCTTATTCGCGACGGTCTCATCGATCGCGACTACTTGGCGCGGCATACCTTGGGATTCGACGCCTTGAGCGAACGGGTCAGTGCCTACCCTCCAGAAAAAGTGGCCGCGATTTGCGGCATCACCGCCGGCGAGATCGAATCTCTCGCGCGGCTTTACGGCACCACGCGGCCCGCCTTGATCCGCGCTAATTACGGCATGCAGCGCGCACGGGGCGGCGGCATGGCAACGCGCAATATTGCCTGCCTGCCGGCGTTGGTCGGCGCTTTTCGCGATGCCGCGGGAGGTTTGTTGCTGTCCACCGGAGGTAACTTCGAGATCGATGGACCGGCATTGGAGCGCCCCGATCTTTTGGCCGGACGGGCGCCGCGCACCATCAACATGGTCACCATCGGCCACGCGCTACTGGATCAAAATGCACCGATCAATGCGCTCATCGTCTACAACTCGAATCCCGTGGCCGTGGCGCCCGATTCGTCCCGGGTGGCGCGAGGCTTTGCCCGCGAGGATTTGTTTACGGTGGTGCTTGAGCATTTTCAGACGGATACCGCGGACTACGCGGACATCTTGCTGCCCGCCACTACGCAGCTCGAACACCTGGATGTGATCAAGCCGTATGGCCACTACTACCTGATGGCCAACAACCCGGCGATTGCGCCCTTGGGTGAATGCAAACCCAATACGGAAATATTTCGCCTGCTGGCAAAGGCCATGGGATTCACCGATCCGTGTTTCAGCGATTCGGACGAGACCATTGCCCAGGCTGCGGTGGCGAAGGACTGGGATTTCGATGCCGTGCGCGCCGCCGGGTGGAAACGGGTGGGATTACCCAAGGAAGTTGCGCGTTTTGCCGAAGGTGGCTTCGACACACCCTCGGGCAAGGTGGAATTCTTCTCCATACGTGCGCGGGCGATGGGTGTGGATCCCTTGCCGGACTACATCGCACCGCAGGAAGACACCCGCAGCGAGGCGGCGGTCCGCTATCCGCTGGCGATGATTTCACCTCCGGCGCGACACTTTCTCAATAGCAGCTTCGTCAACGTGCGCAGCCTGCGCGCTGCGGAAGGTGAACCTTGGCTCGACATCCATCCGGAAGACGCCGGGAAGCGAGGCATCGTTCACGGCAATTACTTGCGGGTATACAACGACCGGGGCAGTGTGGAACTGCGCGCCAGAGTCACCGATCGTGCGCGTCGTGGTGTGGTGGTGGGCCTGTCGGTCTGGTGGAAAAAACTGGCACGCGACGGCAAAAATGCCAACGAACTCACCAATAGCGACACGCTCACCGATTTAGGAAGAGCGCCGATCTTTTACGATTGCCTGGTACAGGTGGAAGCGCTGTGAGTGCCTCAGCGTCGCTGCGCGCGGCGTAGCGGGCGCGCCGGGTTCGGTAAACTCGAGCAATGATCGATATGCGAACGGTAATGGCCAGCCGCTACGTGACGCCGTTGCGCGAGGGCGGTTCGCTGCCGGCCATTATCGAGGCCGATGACGATGGGCTTTACGTGGTCAAGTTCCGCGGGGCCGGCCAGGGTTCCAGGGCTCTGATCGCGGAATTGCTTGTCGGAGAAATTGCACGTCTCGCCGGCCTGCCGGTGCCGCAGATTGTCTTCGTGGAATTGCCCGCAAACCTAGCCCGCACCGAGCCCGACCCTGAAATTTCCGATCTCATACGCAAGAGTGCCGGCCTCAATATCGGTCTCGACTATCTGCCGGGTTCGGTTACCTTCGATCCTTTAGTGTACGTACCGGACCCCGATCTGGCCTCGGCCATCGTCTGGTTCGACGCCTTCGTCTGTAATGTGGATCGCACGGCGCGCAATGTGAATATGTTGATCTGGCATCGCCGCCTGTGGCTCATCGACCACGGGGCGGCGCTGTATTTTCACCACGCCTGGAAGGAAGGCGAGCAGCATGCGTACAACCCCTTCGCCTTGATCAAAGATCACGTGCTGCTGAAATCGGCGAGCGCCCTCGCCGAGGTCGACGCGCGGATGAAAGGCGTAATGACTGCCGATCGATTGGCCGCCGTCGTCGAAAGGATTCCGGATTCCTGGCTGCCGGAAGACGAGGGCTTCAGCGGCAAGGCAGCGCAGCGCGCGGAATATCTGAGCTTTTTCGAAGCGCGCATTCAGTCGTCGGGCATTTTCGTACAGGAGGCCATCCGTGCACGCGCTTCGCACCTATGACTATGCCATCGTGCGCGTGGTGCCGCGCGTCGAGCGCGGCGAATTCGTCAACGCAGGCATCATTTTGTCCTGCGACATCGAACGCATCCTTGCAGCGCGCATCGAACTCGATGAGGCGGCGCTGCTGACGCTCGATGCCGATGTGGACATGGACCTGGTGCGCAGTACATTGGCGGCCATTCCCGTGATTTGCGCCGCCGGCGCCGAGGCCGGACCCATCGGCAGATTGTCGGCTCGCGAGCGATTTCATTGGCTGGTGGCGCCGAAGAGCACCATCGTGCAGACATCGCCCGTGCACAGCGGGCAGTGCGGCGATATCGACGCCGCACTCGAGCACTTGATGGAGCGCATGATTCGCCGCTGAACGGGCCCATCTGCGCGCGTCTATAGGCGAACGCCTACGCCAATCGCTGTGGTTTTCGGCTGCCGCCGATTCTTTTTTTGGGCGAAGATGCGGGCCCTTTAGTGGATCAGGTAGACCTTATGAAGCCCATTTCCCGGGTATTGTTTCTGGCACCCGCGCTGCTGCTGCTTGCGAGCTTCGCTCACGCTGCCAAGTATGCGGAAACCATCAGCCTGTTTCGCAATGCAGGCGAGAGTTCGGCGTTCTTCCACAAGAGCTACGGCTATGCGGTTTTTCCCGACGTCGGCGAAGCAGGGTTTGTGGTCGGTGGGGCGCTCGGTAAGGGCCATGTCTACGTTCACGGGCACCTGGTTGGCGATACCACCATGGGCCAGGTCAGTGTGGGGTTCCAGGCCGGCGGCAAGGCATATAGCCAGATCATTTTCTTCGAGGACAAGGCGACTCTGCAAAAATTTCAATCCGGCACCTTCGAATTCACTGCCGGCGCCAGCGCCACTGCGATCACGGCTAGCGCTTCCGCGAGCGCGGGCACCAGCGGTGCTTCCGCCGGAGCCAGTGCGACGATGAACAATGCGCGCAACGATGGCGTATACACGAACGGAATGGCCGTGTTCACCATTGCGAAAGGTGGTCTCATGTACGCGGCGACCATTGCCGGGCAAAAGTTCTCTTACAAACCGCGCGGTGCCGGCTGATCTGACCATTCTGGCTCCCCGCTTGCGCACTTGACAAATTAAGTCAGGTGCGCAAGCGCGCGTGCATCGGGTAGTTGGGGTAGGATTTACTCTATGCGCGCCCCAGCACTGTTTCTTTTATTATTCGCCCTGACCGTTAGGGCAGCCGCCGCAAATGCGGTCGACCCAGGTAACACGGCCCCCGGGGGCGCTGTACAGAAGGCGGCCGCTGCGAGTATTACTCCCGCCGATCGAGTCTCCGTATTAACCGGCGAACAAGTCATCCAAATTCTGGATGAAACGGTCGACTGGTACCGAACACTCGGAACGCAGCAGCAAAACGCCACGCAACCCAGCGATCTATTGATATTGTTTGCGAATCGGCAGACCGCAGACAAGGTGGTCGCCCTGGCGTTCGAGATCGCGCGGGCCAATGCGGAACTCTTGAGCAGTGAGGCCACCGCCCGTCAGACCAGCGAGGAGCCTTCCGCCGAGCCGGGTACTTCAGAAAGCTCCACACCGCAGGCGCTCAACCAAAGACAGAGCGAGTTGGAAGCCAAACGGCAGGACGTTAAAAGGCAGATGGGCGACGGCAAGCACCCCGAGTTGCAGGGCGAGCTTGCCATGCTCGACGCCCGCAAAAACCTACTCGACACCATGACGGAGTTCGTCAATTCGAGCGATCCCAAGGCGGCAGGCGCGAATAACCTCAAGGCGCAAATCGATGCTATCGCCGCCACGATTCCAAGCTCGGGCGCAAATCCGTCAGGGGGCGGCAACACCGCATCATCGGCTGCTCCCGGCTCCTCGACCGGCACGCCGGCCGGAATTGACGCCGGCAAGCCACCACCGGTGCGTACCGGACTTTGGAATCTGGCGACCAATGTGTTCAAGCTGCGGAATAAAGTCGACAGCATCGGCGTCATCGACAAGCACACCGCTAACCTGGCACAGACTTTCGATGAGATCAGCGCACCGCCACTCAAGCAGCTCAAGGCTTATTCGGCCCGCAGTGACGCGCTGGCCGCTCAGTCTGAAGCCGCGGGCGACGGCGCACACAAGGACCTGCGCGGTCAATTCGATACGCTGGCTTGGCTTTTCAAGCAGACGTCGGACATTCTCGTGCCGCTGACCAAGGAAAAAGTGTTACTTCGCCAGTATCGGCACAACCTGGGCAATTGGCGCGAGTCCGCGGAGCGGCAGTATCACGACGCTCTGGCGGCGCTCGGAATTCGTACATCCGTCTTGGCCGGCATGCTGGCGGTGGTATTCGGCCTCGGCGAAATTTGGCGCAGAGGCGTGCTGCGCTATTCTCATGAACCGCGCCGCCGCTCGCAATTAATGCTGGTGCGAACAATCGTTCTTTGGACGGTGGTGCTTGCCATCGTGGGCCTGAGTTTTGTCACCGAGATCAGCTCCTTCGCCACCTTTGCCGGACTGCTGACCGCCGGCGTGGCGGTCGCCATGCAAAGTGTATTGGTCTCCGTTGTCGGGTATTTTTTCCTGATCGGGAAGTATGGAATCCGGGTCGGCGATCGCATTCAAATCGGCACCGTGGTAGGCGAGGTGATCGATATCGGCCTGGTGCGCATGCACCTCATGGAACTCAATCAATCGGGGCCGCTGGGTCCGACGGGCCGGGTGGTTGCGTTTGCCAACCTCGTCGTATTCCAGGCCTCGGGCGGCCTGTTCAAGCAGATTCCCGGCGTGAATCTCGCATGGCACGAAAACACGCTGACCTTGCCCGTAGTCGACGACTATGGCGCGCTGAAGGAGAAACTAGTGGCAGCCATCAGCGGTGTAATAGGACATTACAGCGATGAAATCTCGCGCCAAACCAAGGAAATAGAGAGGAGCACCGCAACTACTTCGGTCACCAATGCCTCGCCGCAGGTGCAAATGCATTTGACCAACGGGCGCATGGAGGCGCTGATCCGATATCCCGTGCATCGAGAGCACGCGGCGGAGATCGATGAGCGTGTTGCCGAGGCCGTGATTAAGGTGATTGCGGAGAACAGTCCCAAAGCGTGATAACACTCGACGAATTAGTATTCGTCGCTCAACACATACAAAATGCAATGGGCAGGCGAATGCTGGATACTCGCCGCGCGAATTGGCAATTCCTGGCCGCGGAGAGAGAAAGATGGCGCGATGGTACCGCTGGGCGACGGCGATGGCGTGGTGCGTGGCGGCGTGGCCGCTCGCGGCTTCGGACGCAATCCGATCGGGCCACTCGGCAGACACCATCAAGCTCACGCAGCTTGCCTGCGAGGCAGGCCGTGCATATGCCAGGCGCGACCTCGATACGCTCGAAGCCATGACCGCCGAGGATTTCGTGCAAACCGACGCCCGCGGCAGGGTCAGGACGCACCCCCAATGGCGGGACTACGTCAGCAATCGCAAGACAGAGTTCTCGATTCAATGCGACGCGATCGAGGTTCGCTTTTATGCGGAGGTTGCCGTGGTAACCGGCGCCTGGACCTATACGCGCAAAACCACCGCGACCGACGCAGTGACCCATACTCGCTGGACTTCGGTTTGGACCAAGTCTGACACCGGCTGGAAGCGGCATTTGTTTCAGAGCACTTACATTAATCCGAATGCGGACGCATGTGCTACGCAGGCGCCGCCTTAGGGTCTTGCGGATTAATCAGATACAGGGCAAAGCCGGCAGCCAATGCCGCGGAACCCGCGCCGATCCATGCCGCTGCGTGGAATCCGCTCATGAAGTTCGCGGCGGATTCCTGCCGGGCAAACACGAATCCCAGCAACGCCGTGACGATGAGACTGGCGATGCGCGCCACGGCGCTGTTGAATCCCGATGCCAGACCGACGTGGTTCGCGTTAACCGACGACAGGACGGAGGTGGTCAGAGGTGCGACGCATGCTCCCATGCCGAGCGCGACCAGCAGCGTCGGCGGGAAAATGTCGAGCCAGTAGCTGACATCGCGCGCCGGGACCCGGGCATACAACGCCAGTCCGACGCCGACCAGGCCGGACCCTATGGTCAACGGTAGACGTGCGCCACGGCGCGACGCCACCTGGCCCATGAAGCGCGAACCGAGAGCGATCAATACCGGCACCGGCAAGAGCGATGCCCCTGCCGCGACGGCCGGCCATCTCTCGATTTTGATCAGGAAGAAAGGCAGCAATACCAGCAAGCCACCGAGGCTGGCGTATAGAAAAAACGTCAGCAGCGTGAGCCCGACGAAGGTCGCCGATGAGAACATCGCGAAGGGCATGACGGCGCGGTCGCCGAGTTTGCCCTCGTGCCACAGAAATGCGCTGAGTAGGACCGCGCCGGCCAGCGCAGCCGACCACGATGCTGGCTGCGCGCCGGCGGCTTCCGACGCCTGGGTAAGGGCCCACGTAAGCAGTGCCAGGGCAGCGGTCACGAGCACGGCGCCGATGCCGTCCAGCGGTGCGGCGCCGTGTAACTGCCTGCGCTCCGCGACGTACTTCCGGGTCAAAAAGCCTGCGCCCGCGGCGATCGGCACATTTAGAAGAAAAATCATCCGCCAACCGACGATATCCACCATCCAGCCTCCAATGATGGGACCCAAAGCGCCCGCGAATGCGCCCGCCGCCGCCCAAGTGCCGATGGCGCGGCCTCGCGCCTCGCCGGTGAATTCGCTGCCCAGAAGGGCAAGGCTGTTGGGCAGAAGCAGCGCGGCGCCCAGACCTTGGAATGCGCGCGCCGCGAGCAGCCACCTCAGGGAGGGCGCTGCGGCGCACACCGCTGAAGCGACTGTAAAGGTTGCGAGTCCGATTTGAAAAAACCGGCGCCGGCCGAAATGATCGCCGAGCGCACCGCCCAGCAAAATCAGCGCGCCGAGCGGCAGCAAGTAGGCGTTGATGGCCCAGGACAAATCGGCGGGATCGACCTTAAGGTCCGCCTCCAGCGCGGGGAGGGCAACATTGACCACCGACCCGTCAATGAAGGCCACGCTAGAACCGAAGATGGTGGCCCACAGTGTGGCACGAGGGTGCATATTCGTCAGGATACCCGCGCCTCATCGCCGGCGAGTGGGAGTTTTGCGACCCTTTGGTTTTGCAGTTGGCGTTGAAGATGAAGTGACGATACGGATGGCATCCGTGAGCGGGCGCGCCGCCTTGTCATATCCTATCCAGGGTTTCGACGCCTGCAACAGCTTGGGCGCGCTCCTCACCGTAAATTGCTTCGGATCCAAACCGGATCGCACCGCCTGCCAATGAATCGGCATGGAGACCGGCGCTCCTTCGCGTGCGCGCGGCGAGAGCACGGCCACCGCCGTTGCCGTTCGGTCATTTCGCAGGTAATCCAGAAATATTTTCCCGACACGCTGCCTCTTCGACATGTTGTCGAGATACTTCGTCGGGCTGTCCTGCGCCATCTGGGCGCAGATGATGTGCGCGAAATTCTTGGCCAGGGCCCAAGCCACGGCGGACTTGCCCACGGTCAAGGGAGTGACGACGTGCAGGCCCTTGCCTCCGGTAGTCTTGCAGAAGGACTCGAGACCCGTAGCCTTAAGGCGCTCGCGGATCTCGATGGCGCCGGCGATCACCGCATCGAATGGCACATCCGGCGCCGGGTCCAAATCGAACACCAGTCGCCCGGCCACCTCCGGATCACCGGGTGCACAATTCCACGGATGCAGTTCCAGTGCACCGATCTGGGCCGCGGCGGCGAGCGCCTCGACGCGATCGATTTGCAAGTAGGGCGCCTTGTCGCCGCGCACCTTCACCGTTGTGAATAAATCCGACATCCCCGTCATGGCATGCCGTTGGAAGAATGGTTCACTGCCGACGCCGTGCGGCACTCGCACGAGAGAGCAGGGCCGACCTTCGAGATGCGGCAGCATCCACTCACCCACACCCTCGTAGTACTGCGCCAATTGGAGTTTCGTCACCGGCTTGCCGTCGCCCGCGTCGGACCAGAGCGGCTTGTCGGGATTTGATACGGTCACGCCCTCGACGACGACCGCGGCAGAGCGACTCTTGCTGGCCGGCATTGATGCCTCACTGGCTGTATCGGACTTGGCCGCCGCTGGTATTTCGGCAACTATATTGCGTGCCGGTTTGTCTTGGCGCAGTCCCTTGAATGCCGCCTGACGAATCATCCCGGTGGCGGTCCAGCCGGCGAATTCAATTTCCGCCACCAGATCGGGTTTGAGCCAGCGAATGTTGTTTTCCGCCGGCGGCGTGCCGACTCCGTTAAAAGGGTTAGTTGCCCGAGTGAATTGTTTGAGTTGCGGCAGCAGCGCCTTTGCCACCTTGCGTCCGTAGCCCGTGCCGATGCGTCCAACGTACGTCAATCTGCCGCCGCGATACACGCCGGCCAGCAGCGATCGGACCATGCCTGACTCCGTGGTCCAACCGCCGAGCACCACTTCCTGGCCTGCGCGGCACTTCGCCTTGGTCCAACTGCCGGTGCGGCCCGAGCGGTAGACGGCGTCCAATTGTTTGGAGATGATCCCTTCTAAACCCATTTTGCACGCCGAGGCGTAGACATCCGCCGCGTTCGACATCAGGTGCGCCACATAATGCAACCGTCGGCTCACCCTGGGCGCCGACAACATTTTTTCCAGGCGCGCCTTGCGGTAGGCCAGGGGCTGCACACGCAAGTCTTCGCGGCCTTCGAACAGCAGATCGAAGGCGAACAATACGAGATCTGCGGATTTGCCCTCGGAGAGGTCGGCCTGCAGCTTCGCAAAGCTGGGCAGGCCCTGCCGATCGAGCGCCACTATTTCCCCGTCGATCACGCAGTCGGGAAGCGCCTCAGCGTCCTTGGCGACAGCCACAAAGCGCTCGGTCCAATCAAGACCGGCGCGCGTGCGAATCACGGCATGGTGTTGAGTGACCTGCAACTGCGAACGGTAACCGTCCAATTTTACCTCGTGAGCCCAATTGGTTCCCTGCGGCGGCCGGTCGACGAGCTTGGCCAGTTGCGGCTCGACGAACGCCGGGGTTTTTTTTACCAATGTCGGCTTGCCATGAGCGATCAAGGACGGGGGCGCCGGCGGAGAGACCCTGGCGGGCGCTTGCGAATTCCATACCGCGTCGGCGCGCGCCGCGGTCGCCTTGGCCAGCATGAAGGGCTTTGGGCGTCTGCCGGTTCCGGCGGCAATTTGCTTGAGATTTCGTCCCGACGCGACTGAACAATCCTCCGCCAGCAGCGCATCCGCATCGCCAGGCTTTGCGTAGGCATCGCGGTGCTTGATCAACAGCCAATTGGTGCGCTTGCCGCCGTGCCGATCCGTGCGCATTCGCACCAACACCCAACTGCCATGCAGCCGCTCACCTTCCAAAGTGAACTTAAGATCGCCGCCGTCGAATGCTTCTTGTGGCGATCGGGCGCCTTCCGGAATCCAATACCCGCGATCCCACAGCTGCACCGTGCCGCCCCCGTATTCTCCGGCCGGAATGGTGCCCTCGAAATCGCCATAGTCGAGTGGATGATCCTCCACTTCGACGGCCAGTCGCTTGTCCGCGGGATCGAGCGACGGGCCTCGAGTCACCGCCCAGGATTTGAAGGTGCCATCGAATTCCAGGCGAAGGTCGTAGTGCAAGCGGCGCGCAGCATGCTTTTGAATGACGAACCGCAGGCGAGGCGAGGGCGACGGCCGCCTTTGTCCCGACGGCTCCGCGGTCTTCGAGAAATCGCGCTTCGCGCGATAGGCCAAGAGCGCGGCCTTTGCCATTCAAGTACCCTGCCGATCCATCAAGCGCCGGTAAGCGAGCAAGTGGCGCAGCGAAGCCTTGGGATTTCGGGCTCGTTCATAGAGGCGGGCCAGATTGAAATGTGCATCGGCCAATTGAGGGTCGAGCGCCAGAGCCTCACGGTAGGCGACGATGGCATCGGCCTCACGATGCAGATCTTCGAGCAAAACGCCGAGATTGAACGCCAGCAAGGGTTCCAACTTGCCGCCGGAGCGATAAATTTGTTCCGCGGCATCGAGATGGCCGGCAATATGCAACAGGCGCCCCAGATTGACTCTGGCCTCGACGAACTCGGGGTCGAAATCAAGGCAGGCTTCGTATGCCGCGCTCGCGGCCTCGGGATTGCTGTCCTCCAGCTCAAACGCCTTCGCATAGAATTCATCCGCGGTGATCGCAGACGGCACTTTGTGAGTTGGCCTCGCGATCACATGCAGGCCGCCTTTTGCCTCGCCTAAATCGAGCGCCAGCACATATTGGCCGGAGTCCGATTCCCAGGTCATCTTGCCTTCGCGGATGGCAATTTGACTGCCCAAGGCCGTCAGGGACCGTTTGTTAGACGCAGCGCCGGCAGGCAGTGTGGCGCGCAGCGTCTCAAGTGTGCGATTGATCCGCTGCGCGGAAATATTCGCCGCACGCAGTGCACTGGCGGTACGCAGCATGAGCAAGTCTTGAAACGAATAGTGTAGCCGGCCGCCGCGTTTCACCGGGCTGACATGCCCGGCCCGCGTCAGGGAACGAACGGCAGACGCAGGTAATCCAAAGAGCCGTTCCAGATCCTTCGAGTTATAGGCATGCATTTCATCGTCGGGCAGATTTGCGCGAGGATGCTTGGGCTGCTGCACGTTTGGGCGCCTTCCGTTCCTTGATGCCGGCGGCTTTCGGTCCTCGGGCATCGATGCTCGCTCGTAAAGCCTGCATTAAGTCGATGACATTGCCGCCCGTGGTCGATATCGGTCCCTCAGCCAGCGAAATCTCTTTGCCGTCGACTTTTCTCTGTATCGCGGCTTCCACCCGGGCCTTGTGCTCATCGGCATATTCATTGGGGTCGAATCGCTTCGCGCCCAAGTGATCGATGAGTTGCCGCGCGAGCTTCAGCTCGGGCTCCGACACCGGCGCGGCCTCGATTCCCAGGTCTTTAAGTTCGCGAATTTCCGCTTTGAAATGCAGCTGGTGCATGGCGAGCCCGTCTTCCAGGGCCCGGATGATGACGATATGCTCCTTGCCGCGCGAAATCCAGCGGCCCACTGCGCACTGCTGCGCTTTACGAAGCGCCGTTGCAAGGAGGGTGTAAGGCTTGGCGGCGCCCTTGTCCGGGGCCAAGTAATACGTGCCGTCAAAATATAGCGGGTCCACCGATTCGAGAGGAACGAACTGTCCGATATCGATGGAGTGAGTGGTCGCGTCCTCAAGGGCCTTCAGCTCTTCTGCACTGAACATGACGTACTGGTCCTTCGCGAATTCGTAGCCCTTCACCATTTCCGAGCGCTCAACGGTTTTGCCGTCATTCACGGCAATGTACTGCTGTTTCACCCGCGAGCCATCCTTCTGCCGCAGCAGATTGAACGCAATCCGCTCCGATGAAACGGTCGCCGAGTAGAGCTTCACCGGTATCGCCACCAAGCCGAAAGAAATCGTGAGCGACGCTATGGATCGAGCTTGAGTAGCCATGTTGCAACCATCCCCGATGAGCCTGTAAGGTTAAACTCTAATTCAAGTCATGAAAGGAGCGCAACACATTATATTGCCGGGGTTTATTTTGCGGCGTTGGACCCTATCCTAGGGCCAAGGCGGCAGGAGTCGCACGCGACCCCTGATTTCCCCGCGGCAATCGCGGGGACGCCGGTACCCTTTTGAATATAATGGTGGTTTTAGTCTTACGATGGGGAGCGCTGTAGCAGCAGATTTTCCCTCTGCCGCGAGCTTCCATCATTCCGCCCACTAGGCATCGGCGGCTCGGCGCAGCGTCTTTTCAACCTCTTTGGTGGCCGTGATGTCGACGAAGGTGATCACAGCTCCGTCGATTACGTTGTCGAGCCGGCGGTACGGCATGATGCGCACTGAAAACCAGCGCTGGTCGCTGCTTTGGATCTGCTTTTCCGAGAAGATCAGCGTACGCAGCGTCTCATGCACGTCGTCCTGCAGCGCCGGGTATTGCAGGCTGGTGGTCAGGTCGCTCAGCGGCCGGCCAATGTCGCTGTCGCGCAGGTTGATGATCTTGGCCGCGCGTTCGGTATAGCGCCGCA
>JBDUBO010000148.1:0-5546 GCA_040004115.1 Gammaproteobacteria bacterium
GGGTGCCCACCCCGCAATTCATGGTGTTCACGCGCGGCAAGAAGCCGCGCATACCGAAGAAGCTGCGCTTCCCGCTGTTCGTGAAATCCTCGACCGAGGATGCCTCCCTCGGAATCGCGCACGCCTCGGTGGTGGCGGACGAAAAGCAGTTGTCGGAACGCATCAGCTTCATCCATGAACAGACGCATTCCGACGCGCTGGTCGAGGAATACATCGAGGGCCGCGAGTTGTATGTCGGAGTCATGGGAAACGACAGGCTGAAAGTGCTGCCGGTTTGGGAAATGACTTTCGGCTCCCTGCCGGAGAATCTACCGGCGATCGCCACCCGCAAGGTCAAGTGGGATCGAAGTTATCAGCAGAAATACGGCATCACGACGGCGGCTGCCGAGAACCTGTCCGAGGGCACCCTGGCGCGGCTGGAACAATTGTCGAAACGCATTTTCCGCGCCCTGCATTTGACCGGCTACGCGCGCATGGATTTTCGCCTGCGCGCCGACGGCGAGTTATTCGTGCTGGAAGCGAACGCCAACCCTAATATTTCCGCGGCCGAGGACTTCGCACAATCGGCGCTCACCGGCGGCATGAGCTACAACGACCTGCTGCAACGGATCATGCAGCTCGGCGCCAATTATCCGGCGGCGTGGCGGGCGGTGGAGCTCTGAGCCTCATGCGGAGAGGCTGCCGCGCGCGAATCCCGAGGGGATGCGAGGGGCGGTGCCGACAACAGCAGGTCGCTTATTTTGTGCACCAGCCCGGCTCTAAGCCCCAGCACGTCGGCGAAAGGCACTGCCTCGGAAAATAGATATCCCTGCAGTAAAATGCAGCGATTGGCCAAGAACCAGTTGAATTGCTCAGCCCGCTCTATTCCTTCCGCCGTCACTTGAAGCTGCAACCCGCCGCAAAGATCCATGATTGCACGAACAATGGCGGCGGCACGCGGGCTGGTGTCGATTCCATTGATCAAACTGCGATCCAATTTTATCCTCGACAGCGGCAGTTGCTCCAGCGATGTGAGAGATGAATAACCGGTACCGAAATCGTCGAGAGCAATACCGAATCCATGGGATCGCAAGATGCGCAGCGCCGTCACCGTGGCGGGACCAGTTTGAAATGCCATCTCGGTCAATTCCAACTCGATGCACCTGGCCGGCAAACCAAATTCCTGCAACAGCGAGAGAATGTTCTCCACGAAACGTTGATCAAGGAGTTGCCGCGGGGAAATATTGATCGCAACGCGAACGTCGGGCCAACCGCCGAGGTGCCAGCGCGACGCATCCGCGACGGCGGTGCGCAAAACCCAGGAGTTGATTTCGGTCATCAGCCCGGACTGCTCTGCGATCGACAGAAATTCACCCGGTTTGGCGACGCGGCCGTCCGGCATACGCCAGCGCAGGAGTGCCTCCAAAATTTCGGTTTCGCCCGTGGCGAGATTGATCTCCGGCTGATAGGCTAGTTCAAATTCAGAGTGCTCAATCGCTCGCCGTAGTCCCTGTTCAATGCTGAATCGGCTGGCGGCGCTCGTAATAAGTTCGGGCGTAAAAACGACCAGCTGACTGCGGCCCAGTTCCTTGGCGCGAAACAGGGCAGAGTCCGCAGCGCGAAGCAGTCCGTCGGCATCGGATTCGTGCACCGGAAAGATGCTCGCACCCAAACTCACGCCGACGCTCAGTTCCCGATCATCCACCGACAATAGTTTCTGAAACTCGCGGGACACGGCCACACCAAATTCATGTATCACGGCGAGAGAGGGAGCGTCCTCGTAGACGATGGTGAATTCGTCGCCGCCCAGACGGGCGATGAAGCCGAGCCCCTCGATCAACTCCTCGAGGCGGTTTGCCACACTCATGAGCACACGGTCGCCGAATGCGTGGCCGAGGGTGTCGTTTATATTCTTAAAATTGTCGATATCGAGAAAATACACGCCCACATAGCGATCTTCGCGGGCGGCGCGTGCGAGCGCTGCGTTCAACAAGACATTTAACTGCCCACGGTTCGGCAACGAGGTCAAGGCATCCTGCTGCGACATGCGTTGCAGCTTGCGGGTGCGCTCCAGGTGATAGGCCTGAATTTGCGACGCCATCTCATTGAACGCGCCGGTCAATTGATCGAGTTCCCGGATGCCGCCGCGGCGGACGGCAACATTGGGTTCTCCGCCGGCCAATTGTCCGGCGGCTTTTACAAGCCGCCTCACCGGGATGACGATGCTGCGTACGGTGAGCACAGAGATTAGACAGATGACGAACATGACGACCGCAGTGACGATAGCCATTAACCGCGGCGCACTTTGGTCTGTCCGCTCGTTTGAGACTGCTTGAACGTCGTTCATCGGCGTCGTCACACCAGGCGTCGTGATACTAGGCGTCGTCACACCGGCCGTCGTGATAGAGGAGGTCTTCGTCACGCCAGGCCTCGTCATATTGTCTGAGGCGAGCTGCACTGGAACGGGTGGGGCGCGAGCAAAGGCTCCGGCCGCGGTCGCACGCGGCGCGACGATTTCCCGTGAAGATGCGGTCGCGAAAATATCGGCGGTGAGGCGCTTCCGGCGCTGGACAAATTCACTTCCAGCCTGCGTGTATTGCAAATCCATGCTCTCGATCGATTTCCGCAGAGTCGTCAGTATATGGACGTGCTCACTTACCGACTTTACCCAGTCCGCTCCCTGCGATCGCACAAGGCTCAAGTTATTGGCCTCTATTTGGCGCGATATCGCCAACTCATCTGCGGTAAGGACAGCGTCTCCACCATTGTCTGTCACGTTGCCGTCCCGCAACAGAGAATCGGCGTGTTGTCGTATCAGGTCGATATTCGCCCGCATGTCGATGAGCGATTGCCTCGCTATGACACGCCCAAAAATCTTCCACGCGTGATCCAGAGATTTTTGAATATCTTCGGCAATGGCATTCGTGTTATGCAGGTATTCGACGTCGGCGCTGCGCCGCTCATCCGCCAAATCGACCAATGCTCGACCTCGATCCAGGTAATCGGAGGTGTGCCTTGCGATCGCCGGCTGCGCTTCTGATGTTCGCGGCAATGCGTTCTTGAAATCGAGAGCGGCCCGTTGCAAGGATTCTTGGGCCGCAAGATAGCCGAAGCGGGTGGTCGCTGAATTATTTTCCGCACGCGCCCGGCTCGCTTGTTCGTAAAGCTCGACGGCGGAGGTCAAGTGGCCGCTATTTACAACACGCGGCACGGCCACAGGCGGCATGGCCACAGGCGTGGATGTGACGGCGAGGGCTGCGGGTGCAGTCGTCAGCGGCGTCGCCACCGGTGGTGTCTCAGCGCCACGAGTGAGCGTGCGGATGACCACTACGGTCTCGCGGGCGATCATGTTCGCGGCGACCGCGAGGATCACGACGGCGGCGAAGGAAACGGCCAGACGCGGAGCGATTGCGACTCGCTCCGCAGACCGCATGCAGTGGATCAGTGTTCTTTTAAAGTTCCCGAAGAGGGGGGCGCCGAAATTTCGATGAACCATAAGATCTCACGCGGTGTCAGCGGGAGCGTGAGTGGAAACGCCGACCGTTGCATGGCCGCTCGAGCCCTGACGATCGCATATTCAGGCTAAACAAGCGAAAAGGGGCGCTGTCGAGCATTCCACCACCCTATCCGACACACGGTCGGCGGTGCGGTACTGATTTCACAGGCCGGGGCGCATTAATGAGATGCAGTGCGCGAAGGGTTGTGGTGCATCGCGGCAACTGCATTGCTGCCCGGCGAAATCCGGCAATGCGCCGCCGCGCTTAGGGGCTCGTAGCTTTAGGGTCCTCCATCCGGCTGGGGCCGGGCGGTTTCGGCGGCGGCTCCGCGGCAGGTCTCAGCCAGCGATTCAACCAGCCGAGCACGGTGTCGTACCACTGAACGCTGTCGGCGGGTTTCAACACCCAGTGACTCTCGTTCGGGAAATACAGCAGCTCGCTGGGTATGCCCTGACGCTGCAGGGCGGTGAACACGCCGAGGCCTTGGGAGTCGGGGACGCGGTAGTCCAGCTGGCCGTGAATCACCAAGGTCGGCGTTTTCCACTTGGACACATAGTCGATGGGATTGTGCTTGGCGTAGGAGGCGGGGTTGCGGTATTCAGGGCCGCCGTTCTCCCACTCGGGGAACCAGAGTTCCTCGGTGGAATAGTACATGGAGCGATTGTCGAAAATGCCGTCGTGGCTGACGATGCACTTGAATCGGTCCGGCCACTGGCCTTCAATCCAATTCATCATGTAGCCGCCGTAGGAGGCGCCGAGCGCGCAGACGTGGTCGCCGTCCAGCCAGGGGTATTGCTTGAGCGCCGCCGCCAATCCCAGCTTCAAATCCTCGAAGGGCTTGCCGCCCCAGTCGCCGCTGATGGAATCCGTGAACGCCTGACCGTAACCGGTGGAACCGTGGAAATCGATCATGATGATTCCGAAGCCGGCGCCGGCGAAGGTCTGCGCGTTCCAGCGCCAATTCCAGGAATTAGCGAAGCTGCCCTGTGGCCCGCCGTGCACCACGAATGCAACCGGATATGTTTGGTCGCGTTTGAAATCCGGCGGCTTCACGACGTAGCCGAAAACATTCTCGTTGTTCCAGCCGGCGAAGCTGAACTGCTCGTACTCGCCGAGCTTGCGCTCGGCGAGCACCGACTGGTTCAAGTGGCTGAGCGGGGCGGGGGTGCCGCCGGTGAAGCTCACCGAGTACAACTCGGCGGGACTGCCTAGGTTGCTGGAGGTGTAGTAGACCTTGCGCGGGCCGACACTGAACGCTTCGACTTCACCGGCGCCGGTGATGGCGGAGGCGCGGCCGGTGACGGCATCGATCGCCCATAGCGGCCGCTGGCCAAGGTGATCGGTGGTGGCGAACAGACTCTTGCCATCGCGCGACCAGCCGAAGCTTGCGATGGATCGATCCCAGTTTTGAGTCAACGGGCGCTTGATGCCGGTCTTCACGTTCAGCAATACCAGGTGAAAGCGATCGGCCTCGAAACCCGGCCGGTCCATGGCTACATAGGCGAGCTGGGTCCCGTCGGGCGAGAACGCCGGCTGCCCGTCCCAGGCGGCATTGTCCGCGGTCAGATTGCGCGGCGTGCCGCCTCCGGACGCGACCTCGTAAAGATCGAAGTTGGTGGACCAGGCTTCCCCGGTTGCTGCCCGCACCGAGAACACCACTTCGGTGCCGTCCGGGCTGAAGGCATAGTCCTCGCGGCCGCCGAAGGGCTTGCCGGGCACATCGCCAATGCCGGCGGTGAGTTTTAGCGGCGTGCCGCGGGCTACGCCGTCCAGCCCTAACGCAAAGAGCTGCGAACGGCGCCCATCGCTCCAAGTATCCCAATGCCGCACGAACAGTTCCTGGTGCAGGACGCCGGTGGCTTTGGAATGGGCGGCGTCATCCAGGCGTCGTCGGGTGCAGTCCAGGTCCGGGCAGTCCAGGTACACCTCGACGCTGACGACGATTCGATCGCCCTTCGGAGAGACCCGAAAGCTGCCTACATCGAGCGGCAAATTGGTGACCTGCAGCGCCGCGCCGCCCGGCGCATCGGCGCCCGGCGCCCCCACGCCGCCAGAGGCCCGCCACACTTG
>JBDUBO010000149.1:0-5473 GCA_040004115.1 Gammaproteobacteria bacterium
ACGCGACCGCATGCGGCAGAGATACGATGGGCGATACCGGCCGTTTCGCCGCCGAGGCGGCGACGCGCAACACGTACAGGCTGAGCGCGGGATCGGCGTTGATGATTTCCGCCAGCTGATGAGCATTGGTGGAATTTTTCGGCCCCGTGCGCACCACGCGCACTGCCACCTCCGGCAGCATGGGCACGGCGAGTTGCTCGCCGGCCAGGCAGCGCTCCAAGAGGCCGTGCACGACCTCGCAATTGTCCATTTCCTCCGCCGGGTTGTCGGGCGGCGCGCTTACAAGGTCCCGCATGACCCGCTTAGCGGCCGCCGTGGGCCCGACTTGAGACACCGGCACACTGCCGTGTGAACCGGCGCTCACACAGCGCAATTCCCAATCGGCCGCGCACTGAACGACTGACGCTTTGCTCAATTCCCCGGGTAGCTGGTGCGCTTGATGAACCCAGCAACGCTGTCGTGCAACAGCTTGAGTGACGACTCCTTGGCATACACCATATGGCCCGAGTCGTAGAACTTGTACTCGATATTCGCCTGCAGGTTTTGCGGAATCGGCAGGTGATGCATCTCGTACACGCCCTGATAGAACGGCGTTGCGAGATCGAAATAGCCGGCATTCAATTGAATCTTCAAGTTCGGGTTGATTTTCATGGCGTTGGCCAGGTCCGGCATCACGTTCGATCCCTGGCGCGAGGTCCCAGGCTGGCTTTGCCCGGGCTGCTGGTGCTGGAAATTCCAGGTTTTGAACGTGGGGATACTGGGCTTGAAAGCCTTGCCCTCTCCATAGTGCAATTCCTTGCGCACATATTCGTTCAATGCGGAAACATAGGCCGAACTTAGAGCCGTGGCCTGCGGATCATAGTCGGCACGCTGCGCCAAGGGGTCGATCTCGGGGCCGGAGAACCGGGTATCGAGGCGGCCCGCCGTCATGCCGACATTGCCAAGCAGATTCTGGCGAAATTCACCGCCATCGATGCGCAGATCCGCCTTGAGAATGTAGTCGACGGAGAGCCCGGTGTATTGGTGAAGCTTCTCAGCTATGGCGCCCCGCTCCGCCACGCTCAAATCGGATCCAGCGGCCAGAGCGCGCCCGTAATCGCCCATGGCGAATTGTTCGACCTCGCTCAGCAAGGGCTCGAGGTCCTTGTGCTCTCCTGGGAGCTTCTTGTGATACCAGGCGGTGGCGGCATAGGTCGGCAGCACGGTTTGATACGGAAGATCAATGCCCGGATTGCCGGTCGGGCGATCGGGGCTCAAATCGAAATTCAGGATTTGCGAGAGCAGAATCACGCCGTTGAAATCGATCCCACGATCGGCTTCCAACTGATTGATCAACACCGCCGAGCGCGGTGTGCCATAGCTCTCGCCGAACAAATACTTCGGCGAATTCCAACGGCCGTATTTGGAGAGGAACTGCGAAATGAAATCGGCAAAGGCATAAGCGTCCTGGTCGACGCCATAGAACGCCTTCTCCTTATCCTTACCCGCGATGCGACTGAAGCCTGCGCCGGGCGCGTCGATGAAAACGAGATCCGTGGCATCGAGCAGGCTCGACGCGTTGTTGACCAGGGAGTACGGCGCGGCCGGGGTGTGCGCGTCGGTTGCCGTGACAATGCGGCGCGGCCCGAAAGCACCCATGTGCAGCCAAAGCGTTGCGGAGCCCGGTCCACCGTTGTACACGAATGTCACGGGCCGAGATCCGCCGCCACCCTTGAAATACGCCACGTAGAAAATAGAGGCTTCTGCCGTCGGATTCTTGCCCTCTCCACCGTCCTCTGCTGGAGATGCGCCTCCCTTGTCGGACTTCGGATCGCGCGGCACGTCGTCCCAATCCTTCGGATGCACGACCAAGGTCCCGGCGATGGCTTGATAGGCGATGGTCTGCCCACCGATGCTGACCGTGCCGTCGCTGATGGTCGATTCAGGCTTGAAGGGCTCGAATTTGCCGTCTGTCTTGTCCGATACGTTCTCGGGTTTCTTGTCCGGCACGTCCGGCATGCTCCGCGCTGCGAGCAGCGATCCGGACGCAGTCAACGCCAGCGCCAACCCCAACCATGTCCACCCTCTAAGACCTCTCATACTTTCTCCACTGCGGCTACCGACGTTGATTGACCTCGAACCATTCACGTAGAGCCACGAGTCCGGCCGCAACATGCATGCGTCCGAAACCCACCCGCACGCAGTTCTCGGGCACTGGCCCAAGTTCGGAGCGGTAAAGGCTCGACGGCAAAAAAAGCACGCCGGATTCCTCGACCAGCCGGCGTGTGAATTCCTCGACTCCATCCGCGCCCTGGTAGCGGATGAAGCCCACGCAGCCGCCGTCCGGCTCGCGCCAATCGAATAGATGCCTGTAGTCGGCGAAGAATGCGTTCAACAGGGCGACATTGTCGCGCACGATTTTGCGATTTCTCGCCAAGATCGTCTCCCGCGCCTTGAGCGCAATTCGCGCCAGCACCTCCGACGGCGCCGAATTGCAAATCGACAAAAAGTGCTTGAATCGCTCGAAGCGCACCAGCATTGCGCGGTCCTTGCAGGCCAACCAGCCGATCCTAAGCCCTGGCAGTCCGTAAGCCTTCGACATCACATTGAGCGAAATACCGCGCTCGTAGACATCGACCACCTGCGGCAGGCGCAGACTCGGATCGCGCTCTATCAATCGGTAGACCTCGTCGCTGAATAGCCAAATGCCGCGGCTGCGGCATATCTCGACGATGGCATCCAAGGTGGCGCGTGCAATGATCTTGCCGGTGGGATTATTCGGGAAATTAATCGAAATCAGTTTGGTATTCGGCCGCAGCGCCGACTGCAGCAGATTCAGATCAAGATCCCAGTTTCGCTCGATGTCGAGCGCAACGCCGCTGACCTCGCAGATACTGAGGGGCACCGTTTCAGCGGCCTGATAGTTCGGCGTGATGACGATGGCGTGATCTTGCGCGCTGAGCAGCACCTGCATTGCGACATAGATCGCTTCCTCGGCGCCGGCAAAGCAAAGCAGGTGTTCCGGTCGAACCGTATCGTAGGCATTTGCAATCTGGGCGCGCAAGTTGAGGGAACCGAACGTCTCCGTGTAGCCGAGGCTAAGCCCCTCGAACTCCGCGCGATCCTCCGCTGTCCCCAGGGCGAGAAGCTCGTCAAGCCGCATGTTCTCGCCGTCCGATCCGGCCAAATTGTACTTGGCGGCGAATTCCCACTTCGAAAAATAGACTTCAAGCGCGAAATCTCTCATCGTTTCGGCTTCTCAGACATCGCCGCCGACCACTCGCACTTCCAACTGCGGGTACGCTATGCCGATGTGGCGGAGGCGAAGTTGCTCGACTAACGATACATTCAGTTCGCCTGCAATGGCGCCGTAGTCCGCGACTTGAACCCACGGCTTGATGATGATCTGCACCGCGGAATCAGCGAGTGCCGCCACCTGCACCACGGGCTTCGGGTCGGCAAGTACGCGCGGATTGGCCCGGACCAGATCGCCGATGGTGCCGAGCGCGAGGGCGAGATCCGACTCGTAGGCGATGCCGACACGAATCTCCGCCTGGCGGATTCGGCCGTAGTTATGCAGGATCTCACCCACCACCTTGCGGTTGGGCACGATGACTCGTGATCGGTCGGCATGCGTCAACGCAGTGTTGAACAGCGTAATGGCTTCCACTTGGCCCTCGACGCCCACGATGGAAATGTACTCACCGACTCGATAGGGCTTTGTAAAAATGATCGTCAGACCGGCAACCATGTTGCTCAACACGCCCTGAGTTGCCAGCGCGATGCCGGCGCCGGCGACGCCGAGTCCGGCAATCAGCGGCAACAGCTCGACCCCAAGATTTTGCAACGCCAAGACTACGAACAGGCCGATCACGAACAGCCGCGCCACGCGGCTCAGCAGTTGCCGCACCGGGGGTTCAAGCTCCAGCCGGTTAAGGCCGCGATCCGTCGCTCGAGCGACCCAGCCGGCGACGAAAACTCCCACGATCAAAATCAACAGCGCGACCAGCACCTTCGGTCCGAAGCGAACGGCAAGATCGATCAGCGTATCCTTGGCGTGCGCCAGCGGGTCGAGCCCGTTATTCATCGAATTCCCCCTCAGGCCGCCGGCACTGCTCGCACCCCATGTGGAGAGTATATCGCTGCAGTGGGCGCTTAGGCTGCGGCCTTGTCGAGCCTGGCCAAGCGCGCCATCCACCAACTCACCGCGATGATCATGATGCTCACCACGGAAATCGTGAGGGTGGCGAGCACATTGATTTCCGGACTCACCCCCAGGCGCACTTTCGAGAACACCACCATGGGCAGGGTGCTGCTGCCCGGCCCGGAGGTGAAGCTCGAGATCACCAGATCGTCCCACGACAGCGTGAAAGCCAGCAGCCAGCCCGACAGGATGGCGGGGAAAATGATGGGCAGCGTGATGACGAAAAAAACCTTGAGTGGACGCGCGCCCAAGTCCATGGCCGCTTCCTCCAGCGCGGTGTCGAAGGTCGCCAGGCGCGAGTTCACGATCACCGTCACATAGGCCATGGAGAACGTCATGTGCCCGATGGTCATGGTCGTAATGCCGCGTCCCGCGGGCCAGCCGATCAATTGTTCCAGGGCGACGAACAGCAACAGCAGCGATAGCCCGGTGATGACCTCGGGCATGACCAAGGGCGCGGTGGTCATGGCATTGAGCGTGAAGCGGCCTCTGAATTGATGAAACCGAGCCAAGCCGAATCCGGCCAAAGTACCCAAGATCACCGCACCCGAGGCGTTGATGACGGCGACTTTCAACGAAATCCAGGCAGCATCGAGTATCTCTTCGTTGTTGAGCAACGAGTAGTACCACTTCAGCGTAGGCGAATTGGCGGCATCCCACACCGTCACCAGCTTCGAGGCGTTAAACGAGAACACCACCATCGACAGGATGGGGATGTACAGGAAGGCAAAGCCGAAGCCTAAGCACGTGAGAATGAAGTACGAACTCTTGTAGTTCACCGGGCGCCCGCCGATTCGCGCGCCTGCACGCTCTGGTACCACATCATGAAAGGCACCAAGAGGATCAGCAGCAATATCGCCACCGCGCTCGCCACCGGCCAGGCGCGGTTCGAGAAGAACTCATCCCACAGCACGCGGCCTATCATCAGCGCGTTGGGACCACCCAACAATGCAGGTATGACGAACTCGCCCACCGCCGGAATGAACACCAGCATGGAGCCCGCCAAGATGCCGTTGCGCGAAAGCGGCAACGTGATCTTGCAGAACGCCTGCCACGGACGGCATCCCAAGTCCTCCGCCGCTTCGAGCAATTGCCAGTCCATTTTCTCCAGATTGGCATACATCGGCAGGATGAAGAACGGCAGGTAGGAATACACAATGCCAACGTACATGGCGAACGGCGTGTACAGCATGGTCACCGGCTCATGGATGACCCCAAGCGACAGCAACACATTGTTGATCACGCCATTGGCCTTCAACAGCCCGATCCAGGCATACACCCGCAGCAGCA
>JBDUBO010000150.1:0-5439 GCA_040004115.1 Gammaproteobacteria bacterium
GCCGGCCCGCGCCGGCCCGCCTAGCTCCTATGCCAGATCCACATGCCATCGCCGTCTTGATAGTCGCGCTGCTGGCGTTCTATCTCTACTCGCTGCCGCGAATTCGCGTGGAGTTCGTGTCGTTGCTGCTGCTCATGGCGCTGGTGCTGCTGTTCCACCTGTTTCCCATGACCATCGCGCGCGGGCGGATCGACGACACCACCGTGTTGTCCGGCTTCGGGCACCCGGTGCTGATCGCCATCGTGTGCTTGATGATTCTAGGGCGGGGTCTGATGATGACGGGCGCGCTCGAGCCGGCCGTGCGCTGGCTGACGCGCCTGTGGAAGTGGTCGCCGACGTTTGGGCTGTTGCTCACATTGCTGTTCGGCGTTGGCGCGAGCGCATTCGTCAACGACACGCCCGTGCTGGTCATGATGCTGCCCATGCTGCTGGGAATCGCCCAGCGCACCGGGACGTCGGCCGCCAAGACGCTGATGCCGGTCAATTTCGCCATCCTGGGCGGCGGCATGCTGACGACGGTGGGAACCTCGACCAATCTGCTCGTGATATCGATCGCCGCCGAGCTCGGCGTAAAACCCATCGGCATCTTCGACTTCACGGCAATCGCTTCCGGCGCACTGCTGATCGCACTGCCTTATCTGTGGCTGGTGGCACCGCGGCTGCTGCGGGTGCGCGAGGCCGGTCAAGCAGGTAATTCGCGCGCCTATGAGGCGCGTGTGCGGCTGATGGCGTCGAGCCCGCTGGTGGGTCGCACCGCAGCTCAAGCGGTACGTTCCTTCGGTCGCAGTCTGCCGCTTGTCACTCTTAGACGGCGGGACGCGATTGTGCCGCTGGAGCCGGGATTCGAGTTCGAGGCGGACGACGAGTTGTTCCTGGTCGACACGCCCGCCGGACTTCGCGACTTCGCCGCCACGTTCGCCGTCGAGCTCTTCAGTCGCGATGGCGCAGGCCGATTCGTCGACAGCAACCCGCGCGACGAAGATCTGAGCATAGCTGAGCTGGTCATCGGGCCTAAATCGCCGCAACGCGGAAAGTCGCTCGGTGAGACGCGCTTCGCCGAACAGTTCGGTGTTGTCGTCATCGCATTACATCGCAGCGACGAGGATCTGCTGCGGTTATCGAGCAACATCAGTGAAACCGTGCTGCGCAGCGGCGACCTGCTGCTCGTACAGGGCCCGGAGAGCCGCATCGTGGAGTTGCGCGGCAAGTGGGATCTGCTGGTGCTTGACTCACGGATGGTACTGCCGCGCACGCCGCTGGCGCCCTGGGCGCTCGGGATCATGGCCGCGGTGATCGCCCTGGCCGCCGGCAACGTCCTTCCCATTCATATCGCGGCACTGCTCGGCGTGCTCGCCATGCTGGTGAGGGGTTGTGTGCGCTTTGAGGGCCTCGGGCGCGCGCTGAGCCTCGAGGTGATCCTGCTCATCGTCGCCAGCATCGCGCTCGGTCTGAGTTTGGTCGACTCCGGTGCAGCGCAGTGGCTGGCATCAGGGGTAGTGCTTGGCTTGTCGGGACTGCCGCCATCCGTGCAAATCGCCGCCATGATGACGCTGTCGGCGGTGCTGACCAACTTAGTCTCCAACAGCGCCTCGGCTGCGATTGGCACTCCCATCGCTGTCACCGTGGCACGACAGCTGGCGCTGCCGCCCGAGCCATTCGTGCTCGCGATTCTGTTCGGGGCGAACCTCAGCTACGCCACCCCCATGGCCTACCAGACCAATCTATTGGTCATGAAAGCAGCAGGTTATTCGTTCGGCGATTTCGTGCGCGTCGGCCTGCCGCTGGTTCTGCTGATGCTGGCCGCCCTGTCTTTCCTGCTGGTCCGCAGCTTCGGGCTGTAACTACAGCGGCGCGTCCGCAGCGCGACTAACAGCGCCCGAGCCGCGGCGCGCCTCCGTTTAGTTGCGGTTGCCCATCACCAGGCGCAGCACATACCAGAACATCAGCGCGATCGAGGCGAACAGCTGCATCGCCGCCGACACATACCGGTCTTCAGGGTAGTTGTGAATGATGTTCGAGGTGTCGTATAGCACCGCGACGCCGGCAAAGCCGATCATCGCCACCGAGAACCACGTGCCGAGCTGGAAGCCGAAGATTGCGCCGCCGATCATGGCCACAATCGCCAGCACGCCGCCCCACATGAGCAGTCCGCGGAAGAAGGAAAAGTCCTTGCGAGTGCGATGCGCGACGAACATGAGCCCGCCGGCGCCGAGTGCGGTCACCAAAGTGGCGCTGTCGATCGCGCCCGGTGCCTTGGCATCGGCGATGTACAGCAGCGGAACGAAGATCAGCGCTTCGGCCACCACGTAAGCCGCATAGGCGAAGTACTGCATGCCAATGGATGAGCTGGTCTGTGCGGTGCGCGACGCCAACCACCCGGTCAGCATGAAGGCGCCGAGGATCAGGAACCAGTTGAAGCCCAACATGAAGTGCGCAATCTGCGCGGCCAAGCCGGACTCGAACAATGCCAGCTCGACCAGGATGAATCCGAGTATGCCGCCGACCAGATGGGTGTAGGTGCGGGTAATGAACACGCTGCGGCTGTCCGCTTGTGAACTCGGAAAGGCGGCGTTATTGCTGGGGAAATTGGCCATATATGTCCTCCAAATAAATCTGTCGGCGCTATTTTAGCACCCCCGCGGAAACCGTGCCGAATCAGCGTGGCTGCAGCCCAACTGGGGGCGAAAGCCGTTCTTTCAATGCGGGGCGGCGACGAATTCCGCGGCGATCCAGCGCCGTAGTGCTTCCATAGACTGCGGCCGGCCGAGGAAGTTCTTGACAAGGTCGTTTGCCGATACCGAACCGCCCGGCTCGAGCACCTTGCGCCGGTAGCGTAACGGGGCGTCTCCCGCGAACAGATTCTTCGAATCGAACTGTTCGAAGAAGTCCAACGCAATCACCTTGTCCCACATATAGGTGTAGTAGGCGGAGGAGTAGCCCGACAGGTGTCCGAAGGAGGCATATACATGGGTGCCCGGCAACGCCGTGAACAGGGTGTACTTGACCATGTCGCGATCGGCAATGGCGTCGAGATTGACGTCCTGCGGCTTGGCGTTGTAGATATCGTAGGAAAGCGCCGTGTAGCCGTTCTGCTGGCTGACGTAATTGGCGCGGCCGAATGCCGAGGCTCGATTCATGCGCAGCACGAGATCGGTCGGGATCGCCTGACCGGTTTTGTAGTCGCGTGCAAATGAGGTCAGCACCTGCGGACTGCGCAGCAATTCCTCCAGCATTTGCGACGGCGCCTCGCCGAAATCCGACTCCATGCTGATGCCGCTGATGCCCGCCCAGCGCTGCTGGCCGCCCAAGATCCAATGCATCAAATGTCCGAACTCATGGAAGAAGGTCTGTACGTCGTCGTAGTCCATGAGGCCAGGATCGCCGTTCGCTGGCCCCGGCAGATTGCAGATCAACACCGCTTCGGGCAATTGCTTGCCGCGCACCCCGTCGAGCACCGGCGCCATTTCCGCGTGCGTGAATTTGCCCTTGCGCGGATGCATGTCGAGATAGAAACGTCCTATTACCTTGCCTGAGTCGAGCGTCAGCCAGGTTTCGACGCCGGGGTCCCAGGCTGGCGCGCGCTCTTCGCGCCGAAACTCCACGTGGAAGAGCTTGGCCGCCGTGTCGAGAATGCCTTGCTTGACCGTGGGATACGGAAAGTAAGGGCGAACCGATTGCGAGTCGAAGTCAAATTGCGAGCGGCGCACCAGCTCCTGGTAGTAGCTCTTCTCGGCAACGCCGACACTGGTCGCCAGTGGGTCGAACTTTCTCTTTTGCGCGAGCAGCATTTGAAATTCTCGCTCTGCCACCGGACGCACGGTCTCGTCCAGATCGCGGATGAAGTCGGTAATCCGGGCACCGCTGCCGATCATTTTGTCGGCGGCGAAGTAATCCGCCCAGGACGCATACCCAAGCGAGGAAGCGATCTCGTAGCGCGTCTGCAACATCTTGACCAGGACGTCGCGGTTCTGCGGGTACGCCCGGGTGTTGAATGCCAGGGATAACCGGCGGCGCAGCTCATCGCTGGCCGCAAAATCCATCACCGGTCCGTAATCCGGATAGTCCGTGGTGATATGGATTAAGCCGTTTTTGTCCGGCTTGTGTGCTGCCAAATAGTCTTGCGGCAAACCGTTTAGCTCGGTTGGGTCATGCACTTCGATGACCTTCTGTCCGTCATTAATGTTGCGCTCGAAGGCAGAGACTTCCTCGGTAAGCTCGTCATTGAGTTTCTTCAGCCGCGCACGTACCGCATTGTCCTTGTCGACCCCGGCAAGTCGAAATTCCAGCAATTGCCGCTGCAAGTAATAGCGCGTGGCCGGATCCGCCTGCGCAGTGGGGACCGCCGCGAGGGCCTGATAGACGCCGCGATTCAAGGACAGCGCCGTTTGCGTCGCGCTGACCTCGCGGGTCATGGCGGTGGCGCGGTCGCGAAACGCCACGTCCGGGTGCACGGCCTCCATCAGTCCTGAGAAATAGGCCGCGGCATTGATCTGCCGGAGCGCCTCGTCATAACGCGCGAGAGTGTTCTCGACGGTTCGAGGTCCGTTGACCGCGAGCATTCGGTCGACGGAGCGTTGCGCCGCGCGCAGCCTGTCGTTTTCGATTTTTTCGAACGCCGCGACGTCGGGCTTGGCGCTCCAGATGGGCTGCTGGGTTTGCGTCAGTTCCTCGGCGCCCGCTATCCCCGCCATCCCGGCCGGCACTGCCATGATCAGGGCCATGACACACAGGTTTATCGGTCGCATTCCATACCCCGATTTGAATTGGCAGCGCAAAGTATAAGAGTAGCCGCGGATTTCGCTGAAGTGCCGTCGACGCGGACTGCTCATTCCCGCTGCGTGTCATGTAAAATCGCGGATCGGTGTCTAATATTGGACGCGAGATAAGTATTGTAAGGTATTGATTTTAATATTCGGAGAGGTGGCAGAGCGGTTGAATGCACCGGTCTTGAAAACCGGCGTCCCCTTACGGGGACCGTGAGTTCGAATCTCACCCTCTCCGCCACTAAAAATCTCTCGGAGATATCCGGGCGCGGGGCATCACAGAAACTGCACTTCGCCATTTGGATCTTCCACCCAGTACAGAATCATCGATCTATTGGGGAAATGCAGTTCCCACCTGCCGTTGTTGAGCATTCCCGCGGACCCACCGGCTTCGCGCGCCCTCTTGATGTTGGCGTCTAAATGACCCATGGCAATCTCTCGGGAATCGCAATGGGTCCGACGGGGTTCCCTCGAACTGCACACGATGAAAGTGGTGTCTTCGCTCATAGTATTCTCCAAGAGCCACGCCAAGATCGTTATACACCCGCTGCGCACACGAGGGGCCGGCCCCAGCTGACAGCGGGGCCGGGGCAATGGGCTCGACGAGTCACCCGGGTAGGGTCACCGTGAAGCAACTGCGGCCGTCCGCCATCGCCGCGCAGCTGGCGTCGCCGCC
>JBDUBO010000014.1:0-51152 GCA_040004115.1 Gammaproteobacteria bacterium
TTCAGCTTGGCACACGATGCCGTATTGCCACCAGGAGGAGTCCATTTCATCAGTTCGAGCGGACGCGCGGAGCATCTTCGTTTAACCATGAAGGGAATCACGTGACGATAAAGTGCCATAGCTCAGTATCGCGGGGACCGCGCGCCGCTCAACCGCATCGATAGGGGGACCCAATTGACGTCATACAAATTTCAGAGAGTGCCATATGCGAGTCTTAACGCAAGGCAGCAGGAAGGTCACAATTTTCAGAAAGTGTCTGGTGCGCTTGCGGATTATGGCTTCGTTACAATTCGACTTACGAGCGATTGGGCCGGGGCAGACTTCATTGCCCAGCACTTCGATGGCCTTACGTTTTTGAAGGTTCAGCTGAAGGGGCGACTTACCTTCGATAGGAAGTACCTTGGCCAAAATCTATACATCTGCTTTCCTCACAACGCGGAATGGTACATTTATCCGCACGATGCTCTTTTCCACGCGGTTGGAGCCAATAATTCGATTGAAGCTTCCGAATCTTGGCAATTGAAAGGAAATTATTGTTACCCCCGCTTGACAAAGAAACTCGTGGAACACTTGGCTCCTTATAAGCTGGACTGATTAGCTTGTTGCCATCTCTCCAACGGATCGAGCGGACGCGCGGATCGATTTCGTGGGCCATGTCATAGAGGGATTCGGTTTTATGTTGACGGTAATTCTGGCAACGCTGGTTGTGATTATTCTCTGCCTTGCCGCTGTGGGACTTCAGAGGATAAGGCGTGGGGGCAAGATTGGGATGCCATATCAGGCCTCGGGGCCTCTCTTCTCAGCCGCCGAGCAAGCATTCCTAAATGTCCTTGATGTGTCTGTTGGCTCCGAGCATAGAGTTTTCGGAAAGGTTCGAGTAGCCGATGTAGCGGCGGTAAAACCCGGCATACAAAACTCCGCGCGCCAGGGTGCACTCAATCGTATCGCGGCGAAACACTTTGATTTCGTGGTTTGTCGAGTATCAGACCTGGCTGTAGTGTGTGCGGTCGAATTAAACGATAAATCTCATGCCAGTCAGCGCGCGCAGGCGCGCGACGAACTACTGCGAGGTGTATGCGAAGCGATTGGCCTTCCACTATTGCAGATAACGGCGAAACGATCGTATTCTCAACAGGATGTTAGAGCGCAATTCGTGTCCGCGATATCCCCGGCGTAAGCAGGTGGCCAGTTATGATGGCATCTAGCCGACGGTTTGAACGGAGGCGCGTGGCAACTTCGTTGGTAGTAACTGGCGCCATGAATCGGAGCAGCGTCACCGCCATGCCCTGGCGCCCCATCGAACATGAATACGTGGCGGCCTATGTGTCCGTGCGAGAGAAGCCCGCGGCCGCGCTCGCTGTGGGTCATATGCTGCGATCGGAGTCGTGGCAAGTTCACGCCTGGCGCTGCAGGAACGGGCCTACGACGTGCAGGCTCTACCGGAGCCGGGGGAGAGCCCATGCCGGCGCTAATCCCTAGGTATAGCGATCGGCGCGAACTGCAGGCGATTGCTGACGGTTCGCCACAACGGATCATGCCGACGGGCGCAATGCTCGCCGGTCTTTCAGGGAGGAAAATTAAATATGACCTCTGGCCTCTTATGTCTTTCGACGAATTTAAAGAGCAGCGAGTGGGCGGCGTGGGTCCAAGCGATCGGATCGATCGTTGCCGTCGGCGCGGCCTGGAAGGCCATTAGTCATCAGATTGCCCTCGCGCGGAAAGCACGTCTAAACGGCATTCTTGCAATCGCCGAGGCAGCGTTTACACATGCGCATCGAATAGACGAGATATTTTCCAGCGGAGATACACTTAGCAGATCAGGCACTCTGTACAGCGAATACGACGAGACAATTCCAAATGGCATCGTCCGTGCGTTGAATGGCGTGCCTATCCATGAAGTCGGATCTCGCGATGCAGTTATCGCCTTATTGAGTTTGGAGGACCAAGTGGGCTTTATGCGAGATGCGATCAAGAGATACGAGAAACCCGAAGCGGATCCGCAAACGGCTAAAAGCTTGTTGCATTGTACCTTGGATCAGTTCGAACAAAGCTTGAAGGATGCGCGACCAACGTTAGCAAACAATGTCCGGCGGCATGCTGCCAAAATCGAATCGGATTATGAAATACTGAAGCAATCGCTAAAAGATTGAAGGGAATGGGTTTCCCTTTGTCTCTTTTCAAGGAGGAAGGCCATGAGTAGTTTGCAGGGACAATTACGTCGTCATCCGCACCATCCGTTGGCGCGAGCAGCACGTCAAGGACGATTTAAACCGTGGAGCACGCGAAAACGTGAGCGGTCTTAGCGGTCCTACAGCCGAAGTGCTGCCCTTGACCAAATCTTCGTTGGTAGATGCTCTGCGGAGATCGCATCGGTCCGCGCGCGACCAAGCGGTTCACTTGCGACCTCCCAGATCGAAGACCGAACTGTACGCGCTCATGCTTTACTACACCCTGATCGAGAGCGTGAAGTCGGTTGTTGTATTGGTCGAGAATGATTGCCAGGCGGGAGTAACCGCTATCATCAGATCGGCTCTAGACGCGTTCGTCGACATCACGAACTTATCTAAGCATGAAACTTACAACCGGCATCTAATCGCGGCCGATGCCGCAAACTGGAAGAAATGGATGGAGGCCGCGAGCGTACCCGGAAATGAATTCTTATTAGGGCTACGCACCGACCCCGACTTTGCGCTCAATCGAAAGGAAATTAGGAAGCGATTTGAGGAGGCGGCGGAGCAGCAAGCCAAGAAATTGGATGTCGAGGAGCGGTTCGAGTGCGCTGGCCTGAAGAGGGAATATAAGTCTCTTTATGGCCTTCTAAGTGCTGAGGCGCACAATAATATTTCAGCGCTGACCAATCGGCATATGGTTTCCGAAGGCGAACAAATCACGGTTAACCTACACACAGGCAAGGGATGCTATGGCTTGGCATCGTTGCTAACACTGGCAGAGATGCTGTTGTTTGCGTCAGAAATAATGCACGTCAAATGGGGTTTCGGCGAGGGGCTGGCGCGAGATATCCGAGATATTGTAGAGCCTATTCGCATAGCCGCAGTTCAGGCTGACAGCAAAGCGATTGTCGATGACTAGCCGCTGACCGGCGTCCGACTCTCGCTTGATCCTCTCGGCGGCCTCTTTGCGAAAATCGCCTAGCTAAATCTCGCGGATACGCCGTCTAGCTTCACGGTTAGATCAGCGCCAATGGTGACACCGCGCACTTCGTCGACACTCAGCAAGAAATCGGCTACGCCACGTACAGAGACGGGACTGCTAGTGCTCTGAACGTTAGCTGGCGCTTTTGCGGATCTCTCGGTCTCTGGTCTATCGGCCATGGCGGAGTGAACCGGCCGTCTATCGTCAACCGTCGGCGTTATATCGACGGTCGGTATTTCCTCCTGCTTAAACGCTCCGCCAAGTGCAGCGGTGACCGCAGTGAAAATCAGGGCTTGAGGATCAGGTTTCATAGCGCGGCGTATTCCCCCCGTGTGATGCCGTTGCTAAGCACGGATTGTAATAGGCTTCATCCTTGGATGTTGTCTGATTTCGCCATATGAACGGACTGAACGCAGGGTCTAGGCGCCGAGCGTCCATCCATTGCCCGAGAGGCGGGCTCGGACTGTATGATTCCGAATTGGTTGAACCTTCAGGGAGGACTGAAACCATGACGCTGGCCGAATCACAATTGAGTGCCAAGCGTATTGCTAGACGGCTCGCCGGAGGCTGTTTTACGCTCGGCGCCGCCTCCTACCTCTTGGCGGGATGCGCATCGGCACCCTCCATCCAGCCGGTAAGCTCGAGCCGATCGATATTTGAAGGTGCCGTATACACGGGCCAAACCGGAACATTAAACGCGGGGACGCCGGGAAACACAGAGTTTCGAGTCTTTCGCCAGGCAGCTACCGGCTTTGTATCAATGCAATCTGTACGCTCGGACGCGGAGCAAAGCGCGACAGCGTTCTGCGACCGCAAGGCTAAAGTGATGAACCCTTTGAGGGAGACCGTTGCAAAGCCGCCGTATATCTTGGGAAATTTCCCCCGTATCGAAATCATTTTTGAATGTTCCGACAAGGTACTTGCGCCTCAGACAGACGAATCCAAATATGAAAAGCTCGGCACTCTCAAAACACTGTTGGATAGCGGCGCTCTCACTCAAGCCGAATACGAAAAAGAGAAAGCTAAAGTTTTGCGTCAGCCATGAGGAATTGTCTTTCGAACGTTGACCTCGCGCCGGACCTGGCCAGCATGTAGTCGCGCGGTTCTGGCCGTGAGGGCTGCACTGGGTTCGCGCTCCACGCGTTTCCAGCGGCTACCGCCGGTGACGAAGGCGTTGAACGCGGCGCAAAGCATCCCAGTGACTGCGCAGCCCGGCGCGTGCTGGCAAGCATCGCACGGCGCGGGCCCGCTGGCGTATGAAGCGATGATCCCGCCGAGATTGCTCACGGCGTGAACGCCGGGTGACTCAGTGGTGACTCAACGGACACGCAGCCGCGTATAGCTGAATGAAAACCCTTGTAATTTAGTGCGCCCGGACGGATTCGAACCGCCGACCACCTGGTTCGAAGCCAGGTGCTCTATCCAGCTGAGCTACGGGCGCAACGACGTCGAAGTTTACCGGGTCCTTGCGGGTGCTGCACGCTTCCCGCCTACACCGAGCGCCGAATTGCCAGTAACATGACCGGGCCGACAGCTCCGAGGGCTCATAGCATGTCAACGAATAATGTCGATCTCGAAAAAATGCAATCTGCGGTGACCAGGTCCATACATGTGCATTGGCGCCTGTTTCTAACCGAGGGAATCGTTCTGCTCATCCTGGGTATTTTGGCCATTGTGGTTCCGCCGATCGCAACCGTTGCCGTCGCGGTCTTGATCGGGTGGCTGTTGCTGATGAGCGGAGTCGTCGGAATGATTGCCACATTTCGCACGCGCGGCTCGCCTGGGTTCGGGTGGTCGCTGATTTCCGCCGTTCTCGGAATTGTCGCGGGCGTGGTTCTGCTCGGATGGCCGCAGTCGGGCGCCCTGTCTCTCACCTTGATACTCACGGTGTTTCTGGTGTTGGAGGGCGTCGTTTCGATCCTCTACGCGCTCGAACACAAGCGCGAACTTTCCGGGCGCTGGGGCATGATGCTATTCAGTGGCATCATCGATCTGACCTTGGCGGGCATCATATTCGCGGGACTTCCGGGAACCGCGGCTTGGGCGATCGGCTTGCTGGTCGGCGTGAACCTCCTGTTCGGGGGCTCGGCGCTCATTTCGATGGCCTTGCACGCCCGCAACGCAGCACCTACAAGCAGCAAATCGGCCTAAGTTCCGGCCCGCAAGCCCTCGATGCTCGCAATGCGCGCCCTCAACAAGCGCCGCTCAGGCTCGAGTGACGCAAAGCCCAAAGCCGAGTGGTAGGCATCCAGTGCCTCGCGATCGCGGCCGAGTTGCTGCAGGAAATGACCTCGGGCGGCATGCAGCAGGTGATACTCGCTGACTTCCCCGCGCGCCGCCAACGAATCGACCAGCTGGAGCGCGCGCGCGGCGCCGTCGACCATGGAAACGGCCACTGCGTGATTCAATTCCACGACGGCACTGGGCTGCAGCCGCAGCAGCACTTCGTACAGCCCCACGATCTGCGGCCAGTCCGTTGCCTCTTTTTTCCTGGCCTGCACATGCAGGGCAGCGATTGCGGCCTGCACGGCATAGCCACTCAACTGTGGCGGGGCACTCAACGCCCGCTCGACCAGCGCCAATCCTTCGGCAATCTTGCTTTGATCCCACAGGGTTCTGTCCTGGTCCTCGAGCAAGATCACGTCGCCTTCCTGTGAGACCCGGGCGGGGCGTCGCGCATCATGCAGCAGCATCAAGGCCAGCAGCCCCAACACGGCCGGATTCTCCGGCAGCAATTCATCGAGCAGCCGCCCTAAGCGAATCGCCTCGCCGCACAGCTCGGCATCCGTGAGCTCGCTTCCCGTGGTCACCGCATATCCTTCGGTGAACACCCCGTAAACTACCGCGAGCACGCCATAGATTCGTTGATTGAATAGGGGAGGCTCCGGCGTTTCATAGGGAATACCGGCATCGCGTATTTTTTTCTTGGCGCGCACCAAGCGTTGCGCCATGGTTTCCTCGCTGACCAGGAAAGCGCGGGCGACCGCCTGCGTGCTGAGACCGCAAATCTCGCGCAAGGTGAGTGCAATGTGGGCCTCGCCGCTGAGCGCCGGATGGCAGCAGGTAAAAATGAGCCGTAAGCGATCGTCGCCGAAAGCGCAGTCCTCCGCATCATCAGGCGCTGCTGCGGCGTCGGCCTCGGCGCTGGCGATTTCGCGATCGAGAATTTTGGTGCGAAAAGCGACCTCGCGGCGCAGGCGATCGACCATCTTATTGCGCCCGGCACTGATCAGCCAGGCACGTGGATTTGCCGGCACGCCCGCCTCATTCCATTGCTCAATCGCCGCGGCGAATGCTTCCTGCCGTGCCTCTTCGGCCAAATCGAAATCGCCGAGGAGGCGGATCAATGTGGCAAGCACACGACCCGCCTCGCGGCGAAATATTTCCTCGACGATCCCGTCCACGCTCACGCTCACGCTCAAGTTCATGCTCAACTGCAACTCAAAGGCACGCGCACACGTAGGGGCACACGGGGCCCTTTTACGCCTGTGGCGGCCATATAGGCCGTACCTCGATGCTGCCGGACTTGGCGCTGGGTATACGCGAGGCGATGGCGATGGCCTCATCCAGATTCTTGGCATCGACGAGGTAGTAGCCCCCCAGTTGCTCGCGAGTCTCGGCAAACGGGCCATCGGTAGTCGCCACCTGGCCATTGCGAACTCGCACGGTGGTAGCCGCGGAAGTCGGCTTCAGGCGGTCGCCTGCCTTGAACTGTCCGGCCTGAATGATGCCCTTGGTGAACTCGGTGTATTCCGCCATCCTCGAACCGAGCATCGCCGGTTGCATCGCCGCCTCTTCCGCCTCGCTCGAGTAAATCAATAATAGGTATTGCATCGTAAGTCTCCTTTATCGGCGTGATCCGCCGTCCAATAGTCGAATGGCGCGGCTGCATTTCGACATCAGCAGCTACAGCGCGTTGATTAAAAGAACTCTCAAGCCCCAATTGGCGACCCGAGGCTCGTATTGCCAGACTTGAGCATAGGCATGACTGATGCCCTGCTTCAGGTCGGTGAACTTGCCCGCGCAATACGCTAGGCTGCCATCAGCCGAAAGGACTCGAGAGTCCTCCCTGCAGACGCCCAGATGTGGGTAATGGGTGAAATACACGTTGGCGTCGGCCATCGCCATGGGCGGCTCTCGATCCGTATAGAAGCAAAAATCGCGGGTGCGAGCATAAGTTCGCAGGCCGGCCGCAAGTCCATCTTCCGCGATGGTGCCTTGAAAGTCGGCTATTGTCTGCCTTACCGCGTCATCGGCCACGAGGTCGGGCGGCGGAGCGGACGGCGCCGAGTCGACCACCAGCTTGGGTTCGAGATTCGCCGGTTCAGAGTGGGAAACTCCGTGGTCGAATTGCACCTGCCAGCCACATCCCGCACCGCGATTCCAGATGGTCAAGAAATGGCCGTGGATCTGCCCGCCGCCGCCGGCGAGAGTGCAACTCCAGGGACCCGTGGTGAACCCAAGATCATCGCTTAATGCCAGGTCCGCCGCGGTGGGATACCACTCGATTTTGTCGCAATGGTCGACTGCGGCAGCCGTGAACGAACGTCCCGGCACGTCGGCCAGCAGCAGGCTCTTAAGTCCACCGCCGCCGGCAGCACAATGTTCCATACATTCTCTCCTTCTCCCCAACTCTATATCCTGGTTTCCCCGGTTGGGCGACTGCATCAAGGGAACCAAACGTCATTCAGCCCCTCTAATATAATCGCAAAATCAGCAACTTACGCCGGCGTCGCTGAATGCTGGCGGCCCTTCGCCCTTGGCCGTAAGATCTCAAGGGCATTGATAACTCACTCGTACAGATAAAGAGGATTCCCGATGAAGGCTTGGATACCACTCACGCTGGTTTTCGCACTTGGCACTGCCGCTACTGCACATGCGACTTGCACCTATCCGTCCGCCCCCGCCGCGCCCCCCGACGGGAGCACCGCGACCAAGGATCAAATGATCGCCGCGAAGCATGACTTCGATCGCTACAACGGCGAAATGAACTCCTACTTGGATTGTTTGAAACTCGAAATGGATGCCGCCACTCCGAAGGATCCGAAGAAGCTCTCCGCTGACGAAAAGAAGAAGGCGGACGACCAGCAAAAGGTCCTGGTGCAGAAGAACAATGCCGCTGTCGACGAACTTCAGGCGGTGGTCGGTCGATTCAATGAACAGCTGAAGATTTACAAGGCCAAGGCGGCCGCTCACTAAAGCGAATGCGGCGGAGCAACTCCGCCGCATTTTCACTATGCAGGCTGGAACGCTCATTACGCCGCGTCTGGCCGAAGAGGCCATCTACTCTCGGCTTACGTGTTTGCCGATCGAATCACTGCCGCTGACGCAGTGTGTCGGAGGTACGCTGCGCGAAAATATTTACGCGGAGCGCGACCAGCCACCCTTCGATCGCGTCGCCATGGATGGAATGGCGGTGGATAGCGACGCGTTGCGGCGTGGCATCAAGCGGTTTCGCATCCAAGGCATTCAGGCAGCAGGCGCGCCTCAACTCAAGCTTGGCGGCGTCGATGACGCCATCGAAGTGATGACCGGTGCGATTCTGCCGCTGGGCAGCGACTGCGTCATTCCAGTCGAGCAACTGGTGATCACCGAAGGCTATGCATCTCTCAGTGGCGCCGTGCCTGATGCGCCTTACCAAAACGTCGACCGGCGCGGCAATCACAGCCGTCAGGGGGCGCTGCTGCTGGAGGCAGGCACCCTGCTGCGTGCGCCGGAGATCGCCGTGGCGGCATCGGCCGGCATGGCACGGGTGCGCGTGAGCAGCCAACCAGCAATCATGGTGGTCTCGACCGGCGATGAATTGATCGAGCCGGGGGACCCCATCGCCGAATATCAGGTGCGCCGCTCCAACGCCTACGCCGTCGCCGCTACCCTGCGCACTCGCGGCTTCGGGCGCGTCGGCGATGACCATGTGCCTGACGATGCGGCCTTGATGTGCGAGAGATTGTCCCTACATCTGACCACTCATGAAGTACTGATATTGAGCGGCGGTGTTTCGATGGGAAAGTATGACCTCGTGCCCAAAGTGCTGCAGCAGCTTGGCGTTCAAGAGGTGTTTCACAAAATTGCTCAACGGCCCGGCAAACCCATGTGGTTTGGAATCGGCGCGCAGGGCCAAGCGGTGTTTGGCTTGCCCGGCAATCCCGTGTCGACACTCGTCTGCCTGATCCGTTACGTCATACCGGCCATCGCCGAAGCCATGGGCACGAAACGCGAAGCGCCCGAGCGCCTGGCGTTGGCGGCTCCGGTCACCTTCCAAGCTGCCCTGGCCTATTTTTTGCCGGTGTCCATCGAACACGACGATTGGGGTCGCCCCTGGGCCAATCCGCGCCGCACCAATGGCTCCGGCGATTTCTTGAGCCTGACCGGCACGGATGGTTTCGTCGAATTGCCGCCGGGACCGAACACCTACCCGAAAGGCTTCGTCACCACGGTTTACCGCTGGTAACCTTCAGTGCCATGATGTCGAACGTTCATCGCATTCCGGGGCCGCAGAGCCCGCTCGATCGCCTCGGTCGGCCACTGCACGACTTGCGTATCTCGGTCATGGACCGCTGCAATTTTCGCTGCCCGTACTGCATGCCCAAGGAGCAGTACCACGAACACTATCGATTCTTGAAATCACAGGAAAGACTTTCTTTCGCAGAGATCACCCGGCTGGCGCGGCTGTTCGCCGGCCTCGGCGTAAAGAAGTTGCGCCTCACCGGCGGTGAACCGCTGCTGCGCGCGAATCTCGCGGACTTGGTCGGCGATCTCACCGACATCGAAGGGATCGATGACATTGCACTCACCACCAACGGAGTCCTGTTGGCTCAACACGCAGTCGACTTGCACGCCAACGGCCTGCGGCGCGTGACCGTCAGCCTGGACACGTTGGATAAAGAGATCTTCGCGCGCATGAGTGGAGGTTTTGCCGCACTCGATCAAGTCCTGCATGGCATAGACGCCGCCATCGGCGCCGGACTGACGCCGGTCAAGATCAATGCCGTCATCGAACGAGGGTTGAACGATCATGTGGCGCTCGATCTCATCGAGCATTTTCGCGGCTTGCCCGTCATCGTGCGTTTCATCGAGTTCATGGACGTCGGTAATCGCAATAAATGGCGGCCGGAACTGGTAGTTCCATCGCGCGAACTGGCCGCACGCATCAATGCGCGCTGGCCGATGCAACCGATTTCGCAGAACTACCCGGGCGAAGTGGCGCAACGCTGGCGCTTCGATGACGGCGCGGGTGAAGTCGGCTTCATATCTTCGGTGTCGCAGCCGTTCTGCGGCGCCTGCAGCCGCGCACGGCTCTCTTCGGAGGGGAAGTTTTATACCTGTCTGTTCGCAACCCATGGCTTGGATCTGCGCGCGCCGCTTCGCGCCGGGGCCGACGACGCAGAGGTTCTGAATATCATCCGCGGTGCGTGGGGCGCCCGGACCGATCGCTACAGCGAATTGCGCGAGGAGTTGCGGCGCACCGAGCCTGAGGCAAGGAAGATCGAGATGAACTACATCGGCGGCTGAGCATCATGACTTTCACTCATTTGGACGCAAACTTGCACCCGACCATGGTCGACGTCGGCGACAAGGCGACGACCAAGCGGACGGCAACTGCCGAGGCACGGGTGCGGTTTCCACCGGCAGCCGCTGCGGCCCTGCGCGACAGCGGGCTGCGTTCCCCCAAAGGTCCGGTATTTGACACGGCAATCATCGCCGGAGTCATGGGCGCGAAGCGCACGCATGAACTGATTCCCTTCTGTCACCCCCTCGGGATTGAAAACTGTCGCATCACCATCGAACTCGACGGTGACACGGCGGTGATTCGTTGCGTCGTGAGCGTGCACCACAAGACCGGCGTTGAAATGGAAGCCCTCACCGGCGCAAGCATCGCCGCGCTGACGATTTACGACATGTGCAAGGCGCTGTCTCACGACATCGTCATCGGCGATGTGCGACTGCTGGCGAAGGACGGCGGACGCAGCAGCTATGCCCTGAAGGCGGGACCGTGAGTTGCGCCGCGCCCGTGTACGGGCTGGTTCTCGCCGGCGGCGCAAGTTCACGCATGCGCCGCGACAAGGCCGCGCTTGAGTACCGGGGCAAGAGCCAATTGGACCGCGCCTTCGAGATATTGAGCCGCCACCTCCCCCAGGTCTTCGTCTCGGTTCGCGCCGGTCAAACCGCCGATCCGATGCGCGCACAACGTCCTATGATCGTCGATTCGGTTGCGGGCGAGGGCCCTATCGTTGGTATCCGTTCAGCGCTCGAGGCACACCCGCATGCAGCGTGGCTGGTGCTGGCGTGCGACCTGCCGTTTCTGTCGGACACCGCCCTGTCGCAGCTCTTGCGCGAGCGCAACTCAACCGGCCTGGCAACCGCGTTTCGCAGCGCCCATGACGAGTTGCCGGAGCCTTTGTGCGCCATCTGGGAACCCGCGGCTGCGGCGGCGCTGGCTGCCTATCAGGCAGGTGGCGGCAACTGCCCCAGAAAATTCCTCATTCGCCACGCGGCGTCCCTGCTCGAGCCGTTGGACAGGCGTGCGCTCGACAATGTCAACACGCCCGAAGAGTATGCGCAGGCCCAGGCAACTCTGGACGCCACCGCTTAGGGTCGATCTCATGCAATTGAAAATTCAATACTATGCGTTGATGCGCGAGCAAGCAGGCCGCTCCGAGGAGATTCTGGATACCTCCGCCGCCACACCCGCCGATCTGTACGGCGAGTTGCTGGCTCGATACGGGTTCACGCTCGGCCGCGAACAGCTGAAGGTCGCGGTCAACAACGAATTCAGCGACTGGTCGCGACCGCTCGCAGCCGGCGACGCCGTCGTCTTCATTCCACCGGTCGCGGGCGGCTGATGCACTTTCGCTTCACTCAATCCGCGATTGATACCGACAGCGCGCGGCGCGAGCTGCTCACCTTAAGCGCCGGCGGCTATGTGAGTTTCGAAGGCTGGGTGCGCGATCACAATGAGGGGCTCGAGGTTACTCGGCTGGAATACGAATCTTTTCAGGAACTCGGGGTTAAAGAAGGCGAGCGCATCATTGACGAGGCGCTGCGGCGCTTCCCGGTGAAACACGCTTTGTGCATCCATCGCCTGGGATCGCTGGCGCTGAGCGATATGGCGGTGTGGGTCGGAGTCAGTTCCGCGCACCGCGGTGAAGCTTTCGACGCCTGCCGCTTTATTATCGACGAAGTGAAGCATCGGGTGCCGATCTGGAAGAAAGAACATTATCGCGGCGGTGATTCCGGTTGGGTGAACTGCGAGCGCTGTGCAGCAGCGCCCACTTACGCTCACCAACACGCCTGAACAACGTGCGATGCGGCCCGACTATTCAAGGCAAGTATTGCTCAAGGAGATCGGCGCGCAGGGCCAAGCGGCGCTGGCGCGCGCCCGTGTGCTGGTGGTGGGCGCCGGCGGCCTCGGCAGTCCCGTACTGCAATACCTGGCCGGTGCTGGAGTGGGATGCTTAGGAATAGTCGATTCTGACACACTGGACGCCAGCAATTTGCATCGTCAACCGATTTACGCGCTGGCGCAGGTCGGCAAGCACAAGGCCGCATTGGCAGAAGCCGCGGTCAAGAGCATCAACCCGGATGTACTGGTCGAATCGCATGCGCTGCGGCTCGATGCGGACAATGCGCTCGCGTTGATCCGCGGCTACGACGTCGTGGTCGATTGCAGCGATAATTTTCGCACCAAGTACCTGATCAACGACGCGGCCGTACTCGCAGATCGGCCGGCGGTATTCGCCAGCGTCTATCAGTACGAAGGCCAATTGCAAGTCTACAAGCCGGTGCCCGGCCACGCCTGCCTGCGCTGCCTCTGGCCCGACGCCGCTGCCGACGGCGTAGTCGGCAACTGCGCCGAGGCGGGAGTATTAGGCCCGGTACCGGGAACTTTCGGCGCTCTGCAGGCGCTGTTGACCTTGAAGATTCTGCTGAATCTGCCGGGGCAGCTCGACGGCGAGTTGTTGCTGCTGGATTTCATGAATTTCTCCAGCCTCAAGATCAAAGCGCCGCGGCGCGCCGAGTGTCACGCCCCTGCTTGCGCACACATCCGCGACATTGCAGCCGAAGACGCAGGCATCGAAATCGTGCTGCCTTCGCTCGCCCACGCGGTGCAGCGCGGTCTCGACGTCATCGACATCCGCAGCAACGAGGAGTTTGCGGATCGCCCCACCCCAGCTCGGCACATTCCCATGGCGGCGCTGCTCGCGAGTCCGGGTGAGATCTCGGCGGGCAAAGAAACCCTGCTGGTGTGCGCATCGGGCAAACGCAGTCTGGCGGCGGCGCGCGAACTGCGCAAGCGCGGACTGGCGGTGTGCTCGCTCGCCGGCGGCTTGCAGAATCTGGAGCCCTAGTACTTGCGGTTCGACAGTAAATTGCCGGACGTGGGCACCACCATATTCACGGTCATGTCGCGCCGCGCCATGGACGAGGGCGCGCTCAACATCGGGCAGGGATTTCCCGACTACCCGATTGACCCGCGGCTGGGCACCGCTCTCACGGAAGTGATCGGCGAAGGACGCAACCAATACGCCCCGATGGAAGGCGTGGTGGAGCTGCGTGAGCAAATCTGCGCGAAGCTCGAAATAAGCTACGGCCGCCGTTTCGATCCTCTTACTGAGGTCACAATCACCTGCGGCGCCACCGAGGCGCTCTACGACGCCGTCCAGGCGGTGGTGCGCGCCGGCGATGAAGCCATGCTATTTGATCCTGCCTATGATGCTTACGAGCCCGCTGTGCGGCTTGCGGGTGGGCGCTGCGTTCGCATTGCATTGGCGCCGCCGGCGTTTCGTTTCGATTGGGATCAAGTGCGTCATGCACTGACCGAGCGCACACGCCTGATCATTATCAACAGTCCGCAGAACCCCAGTTGTACGGTAGCGGGCCGCGAAGATTTGGATGCACTTGCGGAGCTGATACGCGATCGCCCGATCACGCTGCTGTCGGACGAGGTGTACGAACACGTACTCTTCGATGGCCGGCGCCATGCCTCGGTACTGGCGCATCCGGAACTGCGGGACCGCAGCTTTGCAGTGTTCTCTTTCGGCAAGACCCTGCACGCAACCGGGTGGCGGATCGGGTATTGCGTCGCGCCTGCGCTACTGACGGACGAGCTACGCAAGGTCCATCAGTTCAACACCTTCAGCATTGTCGCGCCCCTGCAGTACGCCATCGCGCGCTACATCGCCGCCAATCCCGGCGTATGGAGCGGTTTATCGGCGTTTTTTCAAGGCAAGCGCGACCTGCTCGCGGGGATGCTGCGCGGCTCGGGTTTCGAACCCGTTGCGGGGGCCGGCACCTATTTTCAATTGGTGGACTATTCCGCGTTGAGCGGCGACAAGGACTTAGACTTCGCCGACCGGCTGATTCGCGAAGCGAAAGTCGCCACCATTCCGCTGTCGCCGTTCTACGCGGCGCCGCCGGCGATGACCCTGCTCAGGCTGTGTATCGCCAAGCAAGACGCGACGCTCGAAGCGGCGGCGGGCCGGCTTCGCGCATTCGCCGCATCGCGCCTGCTCTAATCCCTAGCGGCCGGACATGCCGACGCGCCGCGAGGCCAATGGCAGACTTTGCCTTTGCCGAATTCGGGCGGCATCCATCAACATGCGTCCGGCCCATCGATAGACATTGTTTTCCTTGACCGTCCGGCGCATCAGACTCATGCGACTGCGCCGCTCTTCCCGGCCCATTCGCATGGCGATTTCCATCGCATTGGCCGTTTCCGTCACGTCGAAGGGATTGATCAGCACGGCCTCCGCCAACTCCCGCGAAGCACCCGCAAAGGTGCTTAGGATCAAAACACCGTCTTCGTCATCGCGCGCCGCGACGAACTCCTTGGCCACCAGATTCATGCCGTCATGCAGGCTGTTGACCAGGCAGAAATCGGCCGCTCGATACAATTCGAACACACGCAGCGGCTCTTGATGTTCATCGATGAGCACGATGGGGCGCCAGGTTCCCTCTGCGAATTTGGTGTTGATGCGCTCCACTTCATTGTAGGTTTGCTGTTGCAGGGCATGGTATGCCGGCAATTGACTGCGCGACGGCGCGGCGATCTGCAACAGGCAGATGCGCCCGCGATGCCGGGGATTGCTGTCGAGCAGGGATTCCAGGGCCTGGAATCGCTCGATAATGCCCTTGGTAAAATCCCATCGCTCCACGCCGAGACCCAATGTCATGTCGGCGCCGATTTGATAGCGCTCGCGCACCGCAGCCCTGCAGGTGGCGACATCCGGCAGGAACTGCAGCCAGCGCGGCGGCCACTCGATCGAAATGGGATAGGGAGCAACGCGGCACACATGCCCCTGCAGCGTCACCGTCATATGTTCGCGGTCGATTTGGCATTCCACGAAGCGATCCACGGATTCCAAGAAATTCTGGCAGTGATAGCGCGTGTGAAACCCCAAGATGTCGGCGGACAGCATGTGCAGCAGCATTTCCCTCTTCCACGGGCACACGCCGAACGTCTCCGCATTGGGCCACGGGATGTGCCAGAACAGCGCAATCGTCGCCTTGGGTATCTTCTTGCGGATGAGTTGCGGCAGCAGTGCGAAGTGGAAATCCTGGATCAGAATCACCGGGCTGTCCGTCGTAGATTCGGCGGCCACCACATCGGCGAACTTCGCGTTCACCTCCTCGTAGAAGCGCCAATCGCTGGCGCGAAACGCCGGCCGAACGTAGGCCAGATGGCACAGCGGCCACAGTCCCTCATTGGAGAATCCGTAGTAATAGCCCTGCTCCTGTTCACTAGTGAGCCACACCCGGCGCAGCGTGTACGACGGGTCGTCCGGCGGTACCTGCAGCTGATCGTATCGATCCACCGTCTCACGGTCGGCGGAGCCTGCGCCATGGGCTATCCAGACGCCCGAGCAGGCGCGCATGATGGGCTCGAGCGCCGTCACCATGCCGCTGGCAGGCACCTGCACCACGGGATGGTGATCCGCATCGAAATTATGGATGTAGGGCTCGCGGTTGGACACGATGATGACTTGCGCGGATTGCAGATGATCGCGCACCACCTGCCGCAGCGCCTGCGGCGTCCAGTTTTCCCGAAAATCGATCTCCAATCGCTGCTTCTCCTCCGCTTCGGCCAGCACCTGTCGCACCTGCGACAATATGGGCAGCGAAGAACGCGGCGACTCCGCATCGTCGAGAAATCGCTTGCCGCGGATGTCGCCGATCAGCACCTTGACCCAGCGGCGTAATTGCAGCCAAGCCACCAGCACGATCAGCAACGCCAGCAGCAGAACCGAGATGCCGACGAATACCAGCACGAAGTCCCGGGCGGTTCTTTGCCGGCGGTCAACGAAACTCAAGTCGTGCAGCATCAATACGCGAAACGGCACCGGTGCCGCGTCATCGAAGTCAAAGCGCGAAATCTGCACCGACCCGGATGGCAGCTGCATGATGCGGGTGGCAGGGGCTTGCGGATTGCCGGCGGCAGCGCAGGAAATGGCGGCCGGGGCGCGCTCGGACTTGATTATCGTCGATCCGTCTTCGTGGCACACCAATATTGCCAGCAGGCGCTCGTCCGCGGTGATCTTTGCCAAGTAGACGCGCAGGCCCGACTCATTGCCCTTCTGGACCAGATTCGTTATCGGCTCTTCCATGGAATGCATGACCAGCTGCGCCCGCAATTCCACGTCCGATCGGAACCATTCGGCGAGCAGCCGTTCAATATAGGGCAAGCCGAAAAAGGCGACCACGCAGGACGCGAACGCTACAGGAAGCACGAAGCGCAACATAATGGAGCGAAACATCAGTCACAAAATACCGAAATTTCCCGGGTCAGTGTCGATTTTTGCCGACAATTGTCGTGTAAAAATTACACCGCATCTCAGTGTCTGAGAGCCATATGCAGCAGCGATGCTGTACGCTACGTTGATGCAGAAGCCGCCTTCGCCTTCGCTCCAATGGTGCTTATTTTTGGATGTCGACGGTACTTTGATCGAGTTGACCGACTCGCCGCTTGAGACATTCGCGGAGCCTGCGCTCAAGACACTGTTGGGGCAGGTGAGCGAACGCCTAGGAGGAGCGCTGGCGCTGGTGAGTGGCCGCAGCATCGAATATTTAGACGCGCTGTTCGATCCAGTGCGCCTGCCGGCGGCGGGACTGCACGGCGTCGAGCGGCGCAAGTCGTCCGGGGAAATGCATGGGGCGAGTTTCGTGGACACCCAGTTGAACAAGGCCCGGACGGCGGTGAACACGCTGGTGCAGGAACATCCGGGAACCTCTGTCGAGGACAAGGGCCGAACCATTGCCGTGCATTATAGAATGGCGCCTCAATCGGAAGTCGCGTTGCGCCACGCGCTCGCCGTCATCGCCAAGCCGCTGGGCAGCAACTATCATATTCAAGAGGGCAACATGGTGCTCGAAATCAAGCCGCGCGGATTCACCAAGGCCAGTGCCATCAAGGCGTTCATGGCGGAATCCCCGTTCTCCGGCAGAAAACCCGTGTTCGTCGGCGATGACCTCACCGATCAGGACGGCTTTGGCATGGTCGAAGATCAAGGCGGTATTTCCATTGCGGTAGGCGACCGGGTACACGGCCAGTATCGCTTCGCGAACACCTCAGCGGTCCGCACCTGGCTGCAGGAAATCGCGGATCTGCACGATTCGCACCGCGCATGAGCTCGCCCGCCAGCAGCCTGGATCTCGCCGTCATCGGTAACTGCCAGATCGCCGCCTTGATCGACAACCTCGGCAGGATCGTCTGGGCCTGCCTGCCGAAGCCGGATGCCGATCCGGCGTTTTGCGCACTGTTGCAACGCGACGGCGGCGATTCGGTCAGCGGCGTATTTGCCGTCGATCTTCGCGACATGGCGAGCTTCACGCGCAGCTATGAACGCAACACCGCCATCTTGGAAACCACGCTGACGGACGCTCACGGCAATATCGTCAAGATTACGGATTTCTGCCCGCGCTTCCGCTCGCGCGGCCGGAATTTCCGGCCCATGGCCATCGTGCGCTTATTGGAACCGGTGCAGGGCCGGCCCATCGTCACAGTTCGGCTGCGTCCGCGCTGCGAATACGGCGCGGACGAACCGCAGCGTGTCGCCGGCAGTCATCACATTCGATTCCTCTCGCCCAATCTCAACTTCCGCGTCACCACCAATAGCTCACTGTCGCCGCTGCTGGACGAAAGCGCCTTCGTGCTTGACCGGCCGCTCGCCTTCATCCTCGCGGTGGACGAGACCGTCGAGGAGACCCCTCTGACGCTCGCTCGATCCTGGCTGGACGAGACCCGCAACTACTGGCACGAATGGATACGCGGGCTGGCGGTGCCCTTCGACTGGCAGGAGGCCGTGATCCGCGCCGCCATTACCTTGAAGCTTTGCACCTACGAGGATACCGGGGCGCTGTTGGCGGCGCTCACCACCTCGATACCGGAAATGGCAGACAGCGCGCGCAATTGGGACTATCGGTTTTGCTGGCTGCGCGATAGCTTCTTCGTCATTCTTGCCCTCAATCATCTGGGCACGACCAACACCATGGAAGGCTACCTGCGCTATCTCGACAACATCGTCGCGCGCCACCCCGGCGGCGATCTGCAGCCGCTCTACAGCATCACCGGCGAATCGAAAATCGATGAACGCATCATTGAATCTTTGGACGGCTATCGCGGCATGGGGCCGGTGCGCGTCGGCAATTTGGCGTGCGAGCAGGTGCAGTACGATGTCTACGGCGCCGTGGTGCTCGCCGCACGACAGCTGTTCTTCGATGAGCGGCTGTCCAATCCAGGCGACGCCGCAGTATTTGCCCGCGCCGAAGTGCTAGGCGAGCGCGCGCTGAAGATGTTCTCGGTTCCGGACGCCGGGCCGTGGGAATTCCGCGGCATCGAACAGACACACACCTTTTCGTCGGTGATGTGTTGGGCCGCCTGCGATCGGCTGGCGCGAATTGCCGGGCATGTCGGACTCGCCGATCGAGCCAGCTATTGGCGCAGCAGCGCCAATACTATGCGCGACGAAATTCTGGCACGCGCGTGGAGCGAAACAAAGCAGTCATTCACCGGCGCATTCGGCGGCGATGACCTCGACGCCACTTCGCTGTTGCTGGCCGATATCGGCTTCATCGAGGCGGGCGACAAGCGTTTCGTTGCCACGGTCAATGCCATCGAGCGTGAGCTCGTACGCGGTGATCTGGTCTATCGCTACGTGCACGCCGATGATTTCGGCAAACCCGCCAACACCTTCACCATGTGTTCCTTCTGGTACGTCAACGCGCTGGCAGCCATCGGGCGCATAGATGAAGCGCGTGCGATTTTTAAAAAGCTCCTGCTGAGACGCAACAGCGTGGGGCTTCTATCGGAGGACATCGATCCCGTGAGCGGCGAGCAGTGGGGCAACTTCCCACAGACTTACAGCATGGTTGGCATCATCACCTGCGCAACCCGCCTCAGCCGCTCGTGGGTGGAAATGCTCTAAAGCCGCCGCGCGGCCGCGACATCGACCGCGCCGCCCGCCACCCCCCCCACGGCGCTACGGCCGAATCTGCCCGCTGCCGCGCACCACGTACTTGTAGCTGGTCAATTGTTCGACGCCGACCGGTCCCCGGGCGTGAAACTTGTCCGTGCTGATGCCGATCTCCGCGCCCATGCCGAATTCGCCGCCATCGGCAAATTGAGTCGACGCATTATGCAGCACAATGGCGCTGTCCACTCGCGTCAGAAATCGCTCCGCCGCGACGGCATCATCCGTCACGATGCACTCGGTGTGCTGCGAACCGTATTGCCGGATGTGCGCGATTGCCGCGTCGATGTCGGCGGCCACGCGCACCGCGATGATGGCATCCAGATACTCGGTGTACCAATCCTGGTCGGTAGCCGGTATCACGCGTGCATCGGCGCGCACGCTCGCCTCATCGCCGCGCACTTCGCAGCCCGCGTCGAGCAGGGTTTTGATCAGCGGCGCCAGATGCGTCGCGGCACAGCCGCGATCGACCAGCAAAGTCTCCGCGGATCCGCACACTCCGGTGCGCCGCATCTTGGCGTTCAGCACTATGCTCTGTGCCATCCTAAGATCGGCGCCACGGTCGACGTACACGTGACAGACTCCTTCCAAGTGTCCGATCACCGGCACGCGCGCCTCCTGCCGCACACGCGCAATCAAGCTCTTGCCGCCGCGCGGCACGAGCACATCGATGCTGTCCACCATGTCCGCCAGCATATGGCCAACGGCGGCGCGATCCGTGGTGGGCACCAGTTGAATGCAGGTTCGCGGCAACCCCGCGGTTTCAAGGCCCTCCTCCAGACAGGCATGAATCGCCGCGCTGGACTTGGCGCTCTCCGAGCCGCCGCGCAGAATCACCGCGTTGCCCGATTTCGCACACAGCGCGCCGGCATCCGCCGTGACGTTGGGACGGCTCTCGTAAATAATGCCGATCACGCCCAAGGGCACGCACACGCGCTCGATGGCGAGGCCGTTGGGCCGCGACCATTGCGCCAGCCGCTTGCCGATGGGATCGGCGAGGCGCTCGATGTCATCGACGCCCCGCGCCATGGCCTCGATGCGCGCATCATCCAGCCGCAGGCGATCCAGCACTGCGCTCGACAGTTCCCGCCTGGCGGCCTCACGCATATCTTCGCCGTTGGCCGCCAGTATCCGCGAGGCTTGAGCGCGCAGCGCCGCTGCGGCGCCGCGCAAGGCGCGATTCTTCTGTTCGGTGGGCGCAAGCCCCAACCCCAGCGCCGCCGCGCGCGCGGCCCGTCCTATGCCGCGCATGAGGGCCGCCAGCGGCTCGCTCTTCACCGGCTCGATCTTCATAGCGAACCGATCACATGCGCTTTGATCACTACCAGGTCATCCCGGTGTACGATTTCATCGCGGCCGCGAAACCCCAGCACCTGTTCGATCTCGGCGGATTGGCGGCCGATGATTCGCGCCGCATCGCCGTCCGAGTACGCGCAAATACCGCGCGCCACTTCCGAGCCGTCCGGCCCGATGATGCTCACGGTATCGCCTCGATCGAAACGCCCGACTGCTCGAGTCACGCCGGCCGGCAACAAGCTCTTGCCGCTCATCAACGCACGCACCGCGCCGTCATCGACGACGATGGCGCCCGCCGGCCGCAGGGTGCCGGCAATCCATTGCTTACGCGTGGCCAGCGGCGTCGACGAGGGTACGAACCAGGTGCAACGGGCCCCGTCCTCGATGCGCTGCAGCGGATGTTGGAACGCGCCCTTGGCGATGCACAAATGACATCCGGCGCCCACGGCAATTTTCGCCGCGGCGATTTTTGTCTGCATGCCTCCCGAACCCATGTCGCTCGCCGAGCCGCCGGCCATGGCTTCGATGGCGGGCGTGATCTCGAGCACTCGCGCGATGAATTCCGCTTCCGGATCTTCATTGGGATCGGCGGTGTACAGGCCGTCGATATCCGACAGCAGGATCAGACAATCCGCGCCCACCATCTGCGCCACACGGGCCGCCAGTCGGTCGTTGTCGCCGTAGCGGATTTCGGCCGTCGCCACGGTGTCGTTCTCGTTGATCACCGGCACCGCGCCCAGCGCCAACAGTGTGTTCAGGGTGCCGCGCGCATTCAAGTAGCGGCGGCGCTGCTCGGTGTCGCCCAGCGTCAACAGGATCTGCGCCACCGTGATGTCGTGCGCATCCAGCAGTTCTTTGTAGGCGTGCGCCAGGCGAATTTGCCCCACCGCCGCCGCGGCTTGGCTCTCCTCCAGCCTGAGCTTGCCGGCGTTCAATCCCAGGTGTCGCCTGCCCAAAGCGATGGCGCCCGAGGACACCACGATGACCTCTTGCCCGCGTTTGCGAAGGGCGGCCACGTCAGCGGTAAAGCTCTCGAGCCAGGCGCGATTCAGGCGCCCCTTATCGGCGTCCACCAACAACGCCGACCCGACCTTCACGACGACACGCCTGGCATCGGTCAGGCGGCGAGCAGTGGCTTTGCGGTCTGCATTGGTCATGAGAACATAATATTGCCATTTACTTGGGCAAGGGGCCTCCCCTAATATTCGCTTGAGTGAAAGCAGCAGCAGCAGTCTAAAGAAGGGTGAACCGTGGGCAGAGAGTACGAACCGACCGTCGGGCAGTGGTATGAGGACTTGGAGAACGAGGAAACGTTCCAAGTGCTCAAGGTGGATGAGGATAAGGAAATCGTTGAGATTCAACACCTCGACGGTGATATCGAAGAATTCGATGTCGACGGCTGGGCGGAGCTCGACTTGGAACTGACCGAGGAGCCCGAAGGCTGGTCAGGCTCCAAAGCCGAGAAAGACGCGGAAGAAGACGAGGACGACGATGAGGACTGGGACGAGGACGAAGACGACGAAGATGATGACGACGAGGATTTGGACGAAGAGGAGGACCGCGAGGAGTACTAACCTCCTCGCCATAGCCTAAGGGCGCGCCCTAGACGGGCTGCAGCCAGCCGTGGCGGTCGGCTGCATCGCCCTGTTGAATCGCCACCAGTTGCGCGCGCAGGCTGCGCGTAACCGGCCCAACGTCTCCGCCGGCGACGCGATGTTCCACGCCGCCATAAACCAGCGTGCCTACGCCGGCAAGCACCGCTGCGGTGCCGGAGAGCGCCGCTTCACCGGTTTTTACCCATTCGAGCATCTCGCTCACATCGAAGGGCCGCTCGGAGACTGCGTAGCCCAAATCCCGCGCGAGCGTCAGCAGCGAATCACGAGTGACCCCGTGCAGAAAAGTCGTGTCGAGGCTGCGGGTGAGCAGTTCACCGTCCCGAACCAGCACGAAGTTCGAGGCACCGGTCTCCTGCACCTGGCCACCCGGGCAGAACAACACTTGATCTACCTTGAATTTGGCGCGCGCACGCAGGGTCGGACCCAAGGCGGCGGCATAGTTTCCACCGGTCTTGACCATGCCCATCTGTGCCGCTGACCGCGTATTTTCGTCGTCGACCAGAATACGCAGCGGCTTCGCCCCGCCGGCAAAGTAGTCCCACACCGGGCTTGCCAGCACGATCAGCGAGGCTTCCGTCGTGGGTGTCGCCGCCGCACCGATGTTCGCAGTGGTTCCAAACAGGATGGGACGCAGATACAGGGCGCCCGGAGCCTCAGGTACCGCATCGCGGCAGCGGTTGACGACAGCGCGCACCATCTCCGCAAGCTGTGCCGCATCCGGTTCCGGCAGCACCAGCAGCCGCGCACTCTGCCGCATGCGCTCGATGTGCCGGTCCATGCGAAAAATGTGTACTGAACCATCGGCGCGGCGGAACGCCTTGAAGCCCTCGAAGCAGGTGCTGGCGTAGTGCAGCACGTGCGCGGCGGGACTCAATTCAATGGGTGCCACCGGCTTCAGCTCGCTCTGGCTCCAGCGGCCATCCTGAAACGTGGCCACCGCCATGTGCGATGCCAACACAGTGCCGAAAGCGGGTCGTTGCGGTTGCGCGGTCATTTGGATTTGGCCTTGGGTATAAAAATCGTCGCCGGATGTTCGAGCAGTTCCTTCAGCGCCTGAATCATCGCCGCGGCATCATAACCGTCTACGAAGCGATGATCGAATGAGGACGACAAATTCATGATTCGCCGCACCACCACCGCACCGTGGCGTACGACGGGCCGCTCGATGGCTTTATTGAGTCCAATGATGGCTACTTCGGGCGCATTGATGATGGGGGTCGACGCAATGCCGCCGAGCTTGCCGAGACTGGTGACGGTGATGGTCGAGCCGACCAGTTCCTCGCGAGTAGCCTTGTTGCTGCGCGCGCGCGCGGCGAGCCGGCTTATCGCGGCGGCGAGGTCCCACAGGCTTAAGGATTGGGCATTGCGCAATACTGGAACCTTCAGGCCATCCGGCGTCTGCGTGGCGATGCCCACATGCACGGCACGATGGCGCACCAGCACTCCGCGCGCGGCGTCGTACAGTACGTTGCACTGCGGGAATGATTCGAGCACTCGCGTGAGCGCCAGCACAACCAGCGGCAAATAGCTCAAGCTCACCGCATCTGCGGCCTTCGAGACATTCAAATGCTGCCGCAACGATTCGAGCTCGGTCACATCCACTTCTTCCACGTAGGCGAAGTGCGGAATATTGCGTTTGGCGTCGCTCATACGTTCAGCGATCAGCCGGCGCACCCCGATCACCTTGATTTCAGACGTTTCGTCGGCCGCCCCGGCATGGGCCGCCCCGGCATGGGCCGCCCCGGCAATGTCGGCGCCGGCCGACGACGAACCTCCCTCCGTCTCGAAATCGCTACGCACGATGCGCCCACCCGGACCGGACCCCGCGACCGTGGACAGATCGATACCGGCTTCCCGCGCTCGGCGCCGATTCGCGGGCGAGGCCATTACCCGCCCCGAGCGCGCGGGCACTGCGGCGGACTCACCGGCGATTACCGGCGCGGAGGCGACAGCCGGCGCAGTCGCTGCAGCCGGCGCGGTAGCGACGTCTGGCACGTCCCCCATGTCGAATACGATCAACGGCGATCCCACGGCCACCTTGTCACCGGGCGCTCCGTTGATCGACAACACGCGGCCGCTCACGGGCGCGGGCACTTCCACCGCGGCCTTGTCGGTCATCACTTCGACAATGAGTTGATCTTCGCTCACTGTATCGCCGGGCTTGGTGTGCCACGCGACGATTTCCGCCTCCACCGTGCCCTCACCCAAGTCTGGCATCTTGAATATGAACTGACTCATGTGGATTCCATGACGGCCTTGAGCGCCATCGAAACGCGCGCTTGCCCCGGAAAGTACTCCCACTCGAAGGCATGCGGATAGGGTGTGTCCCAACCCGTGACGCGCTGAATCGGCGCCTCCAAATCCCAGAAGCACTCCTCTTGCACAATGGAGAGTATTTCCGCGCCGAATCCCGAGAAACGCGTGGCCTCGTGCGCCACCACACAGCGGCCGGTCTTGCGCACCGAGCTGCAAATGGCATCGGCATCGAGCGGTACGAGTGTCCGCAGGTCGAGGATCTCGGCATCCAAGTTCATTGCCGCCGCCGCCGCCGCGGCGACGTACACCATGGTGCCGTAAGTAACGATGGTCACGTCCGTGCCGGCGCGCACGATGTCGGCCTTGCCCAAGGGAACGGTGTAATAGCCCTCGTCCACCTGGCCCTTCGGATGCGAGCTCCACGGCACGGCGGGTTTGGTCGGGTCGCCGTCGAAAGGTCCGTTGTACAGCCGCTTGGGTTCGAAGAACACCACCGGGTCGTCGTCCTCGATGCAGGTGATCAACAACCCCTTGGCATCGTACGGGTTCGACGGCATCACCACCTTGAGACCGCTAACATGGGTGAAAATCCCTTCAGGACTCTGCGAATGCGTCTGGCCGCCGCGGATGCCGCCGCCGCAGGGTGTGCGAATGGTTACCGGCGCGAAGAACTCGCCGGCGCTTCGATAGCGGATGCGCGCCAACTCGCTGCATATTTGATCGAACCCCGGGTAAATGTAATCCGCGAATTGAATCTCGGCCACCGGCCGCAAACCGTTGACGCTCATGCCGATGGCGGCCGCAATGATGCCGCCTTCGGCGATCGGTGTGTCGAGCACCCGATGCTCGCCGTACTTGCGCTGCAACCCCTCGGTTGCGCGGAATACGCCGCCGAAATAGCCGACGTCCTCGCCCATGATCACCACCGACGGATCCTTCTTGAGCATGATGTCCATCGCGGAATTCAAGGCCTGAATCATGTTCATGTTGGCCATGCGCGTCAGGTCCCCTTGCCCGGCCGCGTGATTTCCGCTCGCATCAAGGCTCGCTGTTTCTGCAGGTGTTCCGGCACTTCTTTGAACACATCCTCGAACATCAAATCGGCATTGAGTTTGGGCCCTTCGGTCATGGTGCCGAAGGTGGTCGCTTCCTTCCAACTCGAAACGACCAGCGCCTCGAGTTCCGCGGTCAGCGATTGATGGCGAGCTTCCGACCACTCGCCCAAGTGGATCAGGTGTTGCTTGAGCCTTTCAATAGGATCGCCGAGCGGCCAGTGTTCGTGATCATTCTTGGCCCGGTAGCGCGCCGGATCGTCGCTGGTGGAATGCGCGGCCCCGCGATACGTCACCAATTCTATGAGCGTGGGCCCGGCGCCGGTGCGTGCGCGCTCCGCCGCCCACTGCGTCACGGCGTATACCGCCAGGAAATCGTTGCCGTCGACGCGTACCCCCGCGATGCCGTAGCCCGGTCCGCGCGCCGCAAATGAGCGCTGCTCGCCGCCGGCGTAGCCCTGGAAAGTAGAGATGGCCCACTGATTGTTCACCACATTCAGAATGACCGGCGCCTGATACACCGAGGCGAAAAGCAGTGCGTGATGAAAGTCGGCCTCGGCACTGCTGCCCTCGCCGATCCAGCTCGCCGCCAGATGATCTTCACCTTTGATCGCCGCCGCCATCGCCCAACCCACCGCCTGCGGAAACTGCGTGGCTAGGTTGCCGGAGATGGAAAAAATATTGCCCGCCTTGGAGTGGTACATCACCGGCAGCTGGCGGCCCTTGCACATGTCGCGGGTGTTGGACAGCAGCTGGCACATGAGATCGACCAACGCGATGCCGCGCGCGATCTGCAAACCCTGATTGCGGTAGGACGGGAACAACATGTCGCCCGGACGTAGCGCCATGCACTGCGCCACCGACACCGCCTCCTCTCCCAGGGAGCGGATATAAAACGAAATCTTGCCGGCGCGTTGATTGCGCTGCATCCGATCGTCATACAAGCGCGTCAGCAGCATGTGCCGCAGCCCAACCTGCAATTCCGCCGGATCGAGATGCGGATTCCAAGGACCCACCGCTTCGCCGGCATCGTCCAACACGCGCACCAGTTCCACCGACAGCGAGCCAATGTCGCGCGCACGCGCGTTCACATCCGGCCGCGCCACCACACCCGCGGGCGACAGTGCCACATAACTGAAATCGGGAGCCTCGCCCGGTCGCGCGGGGGCGCTGGGCAAATGCAGACGCGAGCGTTTGTTCATCCACACAATTTAGTCCCTCCGTCCCGGGATGTTGCATTCATTCGGTACGCACTGGATAATTCGGTATGTTCATTCCGCCATTTAATTGAAAATGAAAGAACCATCCCACGCGGGAATCGATCGACTGGATTTGCGCCTGCTCGATATTCTACAGCGGCAGGGCGCACTGTCGGTCGCCGAGGTGGCGGCACAGACCAAGCTATCTACCACCACTTGCTGGCGGCGCATTCAACAACTCGAACAGAACGGCGTCATCAAGGCGCGGGTCGCCCTGCTCGATCGCAACGCGCTCGGTCTCGATGTCACCATCTTCGCGCATGTCAAGCTCGCCACCACCGGACGCGATGCTCTCGCCGAATTCGAAGCGGCGATTCGCGATCGTGCCGAAGTGCTGGAATGCTACACGCTCACCGGCGAGTGGGATTTTCTATTGAAGATCATTACGAAGAACATCAAAGCTTACGAAGCCTTTTACTTGGATTATCTGTCGCGCATTCCCTGCGTGCGTTCGGTGAATTCATCGGTGGCGGTCACCGTCATCAAGGAGTCGACGGCGCTGCCGCTCGGCATTTAGGCCGCGCGCGCCACGGGCGGCTGAGCCGCCCGTCTCAAGGGTGTGCTCGCAGACTCGATCGCAGCTGAATCCCGTCGTGTTCACTAAACAGCTCAGCCACCCAGTCGACGAACACACGCGTTTTGCTCGATAAATGCCTGTTCTCGGGATACACCACGTTGAGCGGCGCGGGCTCAGGGAACCAGTCGCCTAGCACCAATTCCAACGTGCCGCGCTCCAGCGCATCTTTAAGCACGAAGGCCGGAATCTGCGCTATGCCCAAGCCCGCCTCTGCCGCAGCCACGTAGCTGTTTTCATCGTCGAGAGCTATGTAGCCTCGCAGCGTCGACTGAAGGCGTGCGCCATTCTTGGCGAACACCCAATCGAAAATCTTTCCGCTGCGCGGCGAAAAATGGTTGATGCAACGGTGGCTGCGCAGCTCGTCCGGATGCCGCGGCTGGCCATGCGCGGCAAGATACGCGGGCGACGCGCAGGTGCCGAAATAAAGCTGGCCCACCCGGCGCGCAATCAGCGTTGAATCTTCGAGTTCCCCGCTCCATACCGCGCAGTCGATGCCTTCCTCGATGAGATCCGCGCGGCGTTCGCTGCTGCCAAGCTGCAGATCGATCTGCGGATACCTCGCAAAAAACGCCGGCAATGCCGGCACGATGACCAAACGCGTCATCAATGTGGGTGCTTCGACCCGTAGTCGGCCCTGGGGATTGGACTGACGGTGGGCCAGGGATTCTTCGGTCTCGCGGACCTCGGCCAGGATGGCGACGCAGCGCGGGTAGTAAGCTGCGCCGTCGGTGGTGACGCTGACTCTGCGCGTCGTCCGGTTGAGTAGTTTGACCCCCAGTACCGCTTCCAACTGCTGAATCAAGGTGGTTGCCGTAGCCTTCGGCATCTGCAGGCTATCGGCCGCGCGCGTTAGCGCGCCCGTCTCCACCACCCGCACGAATACTTGCATGGCCTGCAGCTTGTTCATGACGATTGTTCGTATTTATGAATATTGATTTCAAAAATACCTCTTTAAGACTCGAATTGCGAACAATATCATTCTCTGCGGCAACAGCATCCAGCGAGGAAAATCCATGAGCACTCAGATCAAGCACGTCACCGATACCAACTTCAACACCGAGGTCCTTGAATCGACGACTCCGGTTCTCGTGGACTATTGGGCCGAGTGGTGCGGGCCCTGCAAGATGATCGGACCCATCCTGGACGAATCCGCAGAGAGCTACGGCGACCGCTTGAGTATCGCCAAGATCAACGTCGATCAGAACCAGTCCGTGCCCTCGCGCTATCACGTGCGCGGCATCCCGACGCTCATGCTGTTCAAAAATGGCGAAGTGGTCGCCACCAAGGTGGGCGCTGTTTCCAAGGCGCAGCTAACGGCGTTCATCGATGCCAATCTGTAGCTGGCGAGTCTCGCGCGGCCCGCCCGCGCGATCTAGGGCAGCAGCACCGTGGCTCCCATGGTTCGCCGGCTCTCCAATTCGCGGTGCGCGATGGCGGCATCTCGAAGCGCCAACCTTTGCCCCACGTGCGACTTGATTTCACCCGACGCCAGCCGCCCGAACAAGTCGGCGGCCCGCGCACTCAAGTCGGCGCGGGTTTTGATGTAGTCGAACAGCATCGGCCGGGTTGCAAACAGAGATCCGCCGGATGCCAGATCGGAAAATTTGAAGTCTGCGATCATCCCCGACGACTGACCGAAGTGCACGAACATGCCAAACGGCTTCAAGCATTTGAGCGATCCGCGCCAGGTGTCCTTGCCCACCGAGTCATAGACCACATCGCAGCCTTTCGCATCGGTGATTTCCTTGACGCGTGCCACGAAATCCTCGGCGCGGTAGTCGATGACATGGTGGTAGCCATTGGCCATGGCCATGGCCGCTTTCTCGGGTGATCCGGCCGTGCCGATCGACGTCGCCCCCAACAGCTTCAGCCACTGTCCCAGCAGCAGTCCGACTCCGCCGGCAGCCGCGTGCACCAACACCGTGTCGCCGCGCTTCACCGGATAGCACGAGGTGAGCAGGAATTGTGCCGTCAGGCCCTTGAGCATGACCGACGCGGCGACGTCGAACGCAATGGCGTCGGGCAGCTTGACCAGCCGCTCGGCGGGCACCACTCGCCGGGTACGATACGCGCCCAGCGGCAGCGTGTAGGCCACCCGATCACCTGCCTTAAGCTCGGTCACTCCCTCGCCGACCTCCTCTATCACTCCCGCGGCCTCGGCGCCCGGAATCAAGGGAGTGGTCGGCCAGGGATACAGGCCGCTGCGAAAGTAGGTGTCGATGAAATTCACGCCGACCGCGCGCTGCGCCAGGCGCACTTCCCCCTGCTCCGGTGCGCCGGTGTCCAGCGCGCTCCATTCCATCGCCTCGGGACCGCCCGCGGCGCGCACCACCATTCCCATGTCTGCGGTATCCGACATATCCTACCTCACCAACGTATTGACAAAGCGGCGCATGCGTACCGCGGCTTCGCGCAGCAGCGCCTCGTCGGCGGCGAAGCACACGCGCACGAAGCCGCTGGTCTCGCGGCCGAAGGCGCCGCCGTCGAGCACCGACACACCTTCGGTCTCATAGAACTGGCGCATGAAATTGTAGCCCGACAGGCCGGTGCCCCGCACATCCACCAGCAAGAACATTCCAGCGTCCGGAACCAAACACTGGATTCCTGAGATGCCGGCGATTTCCGCCAGCAGAAAATCCCTGCGCGCGGCGCAATACTGCCGCACCCGGGATTCCGCGTCATCGGAGACGCTCAAAGCAGTCACGGCCGCCTCCTGGATGAAGCCCGGAAGTCCGAACAGCATGCACTGCGCCACGGCTTCGGCATGAATGATGAGCTGCCGCGGCCCCACCAGCCAGCCGGCGCGCCAGCCCGGCATGGAATGCGACTTGGACAGGCTGCTGACGGTCAGCACCTGGTCGGGCAATTCGGCGGCCAGACTAGGCACGCGGCCGGCGGCGGCCAATCCCGCATACACCTCGTCCGCGACGATCCACAGCGAATGCAGCCGCGCCAGCTCGCCGATCACGGCCAAATCCGCTGCGCTCAATATCACACCGCTGGGGTTGTTCGGCGTGGCGAAAAACAGCGCCCGCGTGCGCGGCGTGATCGCCGCCTGCAATGCTGCAAGATCGACTCGAAATCCTTGCGCCGCCGGGGCCGCCACCCGCACCATGCGAGCGCCGCCCACCTCGAGAGTGGCAGGATAGCTTGGGTACAGGGGTTCGAGTGCAATCACTTCGTCGCCGGGTCCTGCAATACACAGCGAGGCGGTGAACAATGCGTTCTGCGCGCCGGCAAGAAAGATCACATTGTCGGCGTCGACCGGCTGGCCGGTGCGCCGGCGATGTGCGGCTGCGATCGCCTCGCGCAGATGCCGCCGGCCCGTCGCCGGCGTGTAGTGCGTATCGCCGGCTCGCAAACTCTCGAGGGCCCGCTCCAATACCGGCGCGGGGGTGTCGAGATCGGGATCGCCGACGCTCAGCAAGATGACATCCTCGCCGCGCTCCTGCGCCGCCCGCGCCGTGTAATGAACCAGCCAGGCATCTGTGCCGTCGCCCGTGATCCGCTTCACCAGTGGGGAATATTGCATCTTCCTCTTGCCTACCTGTTGGCAGTGCGCAATCCTAGCAGTGAACACGCGTTCAATTTCAAAGAAGGTTTAAATGTCGCGCAACGTCGGCGGTTATCTGGTGGAACTCCTGGGCAAGAACGGCATCGACACGGTGTTCGGCATTCCCGGCGTGCACAACCTCGAATTGTACCGCGGGCTTGCCGCCTCGAATCTGCGTCATGTGCTGGTGCGCCATGAACAGGGCGCGGGCTTCGCGGCCGACGGCTTCGCGCGCTTGAGCGGCCGCCCCGCGGCGGCCTTCGTGATCTCCGGACCCGGACTCACCAACATCATGACAGCGGCGGCGCAAGCCTATTCCGATTCCGTGCCGCTGTTGGTGGTTGCGGCCGCGCCGGTTCGCGCCTCGTTCAAAAAACAGTGGGGTGTGCTGCACGAGTTGTATGACCAAGGCGCGCTCGCTGCCGGTGTGTTCGGCATCGCGCGCTCGGCGCACACCGCGGAGGATGTGCGCGATCATCTGCGCCTGTGCCTGGCCTCGCTGCGTACCGGACGTGCGCGGCCGGCGTACTTGGAAATTCCGCTCGACGTGCTCGCCGAGACCACGACCTTGGAGGCTCGGCGCTTCGAGGATGAACCGCTATTGCCGCAGGCCGGCGCCGATCAAATTGCCGCGGCGGTGCGTATGCTTGCCGCGGCGGCGCGTCCGCTCATCATCGCGGGCGGCGGCGCGCGCCGTGCCGCTGCCGAACTGACGCGCCTGGTTGAGGTGTTGGACTGTCCCCTGGTGACGACGGCGGCGGGCAAGGGCATTCTCCCCGCAAGCCATCCGGCAAACTTCGGCACCTCGCTGCCCTATCTTCCCATTCAACAATTGATTTCCGAGGCGGATGTGGTGTTGGCGGTAGGCACCGAATTGGGCGAGACCGACATGTACTTCACCACCCGGTTGCCGCTCGGCGGTCAACTCATCCGCGTCGACGTCGATCCCGTGAAGTTGTCGGACCAATACGCCGCCGATGTGTGCGTTTGGTCCGATGCATCCGCGGCGTTGAACTCGATTAACCAGGCATTGACCGCCCGCTCGATCGACGCAGCGGCGCATTCCGGATGGCGCACGGCCATCGGGGGTCCGGCAAAGTTTCGCGCCGAGATCGAGGCGAAACTGGATGCCAAGACGCTTGCCCAATGGAGCGCGCTGCTCGCCATCAAGAACGCACTGCCCGCGGACGGAGTCGTATTCACCGATATGACGCAAATTGCCTACTTCGGCAATTACGCCTATCCGGTCGACAATCCGGGACAATGGTTTCATCCGTCGGGCTATGGCACCCTCGGATTCGCGCTGCCCGCGGCGCTCGGCGCCAAGGTCTCAAGCCCCGCCCGCGCCGTCGTCGCGCTCGCCGGCGATTTCGGACTGCAATTCACGCTGAATGACCTCATGACCGCGGTGGAGGCGGGCTTGAGCCTGCCCATCGTGGTGTGGAATAACTCGGCGCTGGGTCAAATTCGCGACGACATGGTCGCCGCAGGGATTCCGCCGCTGGGAGTGATCGGGCGCAATCCCGACTTTGTCGCTCTCGCCCGCGCCTACGGTGCCGAGGGCTACAGAGTGCGCGATGCCGCCGCCCTCACCGACGCCATCAGCACGGCGCTGACTTATCCGGGACCCACGCTGATCGAAGCCATCGCCTCGAGCTTCGAGAAATAGCCTTCACAGGACCGGGCCACGCATCAAGGCGTCTTGCTATCATTGCGGCGTTTTCGGCGCACTCGACCACAAACAAGGGGAAACCATGACAATCACACTGAGCCGCATCGCGGCGCTTGCGGCGGCGCTCATCGCTTTTCCGGCCTTTGCCGCCGAGCAAATAAAATTGGTCGAACGTCCGGTGGGCGAGACCACGGTGGATCTCGGGGCGAAGGGCGATTCCGTCGGCGACATGCTGGTGTTTGCCAACGGCGTGTTCGACGCTGCCAATAAGACACAGATGGGCACGGATCAGGGCTACTGCGTGCGCATCGTCGTCGGCAAAAGCTGGGAATGCTTCTGGACGCTGACGTTGAAGACGGGCCAAATCACCATCGAAGGACCTTTCATGGATGAAGGTGATTCGCTGTTCACCGTCACCGGAGGCACCGGCAAGTACTCGGGCGCCAAGGGCAGCATGAAGCTGCATCCGCGCGACGCGAAAGCGTCGAGCTACGACTTCACCTACGAATTGCTGTAATGCCCTACACGCTCGAAAGCTGCCTGCGCAGCCGGCAGGATTTTCCGGCGCTGGTGAAGAATCCCGACCTCGCCTTCCTCGACGGACCCGGGGGCAGTCAGGTGCCGAGCGTCGTGGTCGACGCCATCGCCGATGTCTATGCCTCGTGCAACGTCAACACGCACGGCAACTTCGCGCCCTCGCGCGAAGTGGACCGGCGCATGGCGGTCGCGCGCAGCGTGGTTGCCACTTTTCTCGGCGCACCGAGCGGCGCCTGCATTTCGTTCGGTCAAAGCATGACCACGCTGTGCTTCGCCTTGAGCGACGCCATCGGCCGCACCCTGGCCAAGGGCGACGAGGTGCTCATCACGCAGCTCGATCACGAAGGCAATCGGGGACCCTGGCTCAGCCTGCAAGAACGCGGCGTGGTGGTGCGCGAAGTGCGCCTGCTCGAGAGCGGTGAGCTGGACGCCGCCGACATGGCGGCCAAGATCACGCCGCGCACCAAGCTGTTTGCCATCGGCGCCTCGGCCAATTCATTGGGAACCGTCAATGACATTGCTCTGGCACGACGGCTGACCCGCGACGTCGGCGCGCTGCTCGTGGTTGACGCGGTGCATTACGCGCCGCACTTCCCGATCGACGTGCAGGCAATGGGCGTGGATTTTCTGCTTTGCTCGGGCTACAAATTCTATGGCCCGCACGTGGGCGTGCTGTATTCAAAGCCCGGAGCGCTCGACCAATTACCCACCGATCGATTGAGCGTGCAAGATCCCGCTGCTCCATACCGCATCGAAACCGGCACGTTGAATCATGCGGCCATCGACGGCGTGCGCGCGGCCGTGGAGTACATTGCAAGCTGGGGTCAAGGCAAAAGCCTCCGTGAGCGAATCGTCGACGCCATGACGCAGATTGCAGCGTACGAACATGATCTGGCGCAGTACTACCACGACGCCGTGCGCCGCATTCCCGGCGTGCGTGTCTGGGGCCCGGGCTTTTCCACGGCGCGCGCGCCGACTGTGTCCATCACCATGGCCAAGGCCGGCGCGGCGCAAGCAGCGATCGCAGCGGGCGAGCAGGGAATCTGCGTTTGGGACGGAGACTTCTACGCTGCGCGCCCGGTGCAAGTGCTGGGCTTGGCCGAGAGCGGCGGACTGCTGCGAACCGGCATCTCCATGTACAACACGCGCGAGGAATTGAACCGCCTGCTGGCGGTGTTGAAGAGCCTTTCTTAAACCTTGCCGGGCCGAAGCGGACACCGTCCCGCAGAACCCGCCGCCTACCATGACTATGGTGTTGCGCTTCTTAAAAAAATCAACCAAGCAGGCTAGCCGTTCTTCGGCTAGCATTCTGGGCAATTCGTGGTCAAATAGCGCATTAATTTCAGCAAGGGGCAGGCCTATGCGACCCAGCAAAGTGACCTATTACGCGGACTTCGTCGTCTATCCCGTGGTTATCCTCGGACTTACCGCGGCCGGGGTTGCCCATGGAACTTGGGCCGATCGCTCCGAATGGCTGTGCGCCGCGGTGGCCGGCTTCGTGATTTGGACGTTGCTGGAGTACATTCTGCACCGCTCGGTGCTGCACAAGAAAACCTACTTTGCGCCCATGCATGGCGAGCACCATGCCGCGCCGCTGGCCTATATCGGCACGCCGCCCTGGGTAAGCGTCTCGGTGCTCACCGCTGTTTTTCTGGTGCCCATCTGGCTGTTGGTAGGGTTCGATGTCGCGGCTGGCCTCACGGTGGGTGTGATGACCGGATATTGGTGGTATGGGCTCGTTCATCACATCGTCCATCACCACACCCGCACCCCATCGCTCTCTTATTTCAACGGTCTGCGCGCCTGGCACATGCGGCATCACTATTCGCCGAAGAGCGGCAATTTCGGCGTCACCACGCCGCTGTGGGACCATGTATTCGGCACCGCCATCGGCGTGCAGGACAAGGCCACCGTGTCGTCATGAGCGCCGTGTTGAGCGCGGCCAACCCCATGCGCACCGATGGATTCGAGTTCGTCGAATACGCGGCGCCGGATCCGGATTTGCTGCGCCGGCTGTTCGAGCGCATGGGGTTGCCCGCGGTCGCACGGCATCGCTCGAAGAATGTGACGCTGCACAGCCAAGGCGACATCAATTTCATCATCAACGCGGAGCACGACAGTTTCGCGCAGAAATTTGCGCGCGCTCACGGTCCTTGTGCGTGCGCCATGGCATTTCGCGTCGCCGACGCCCGTATGGCTTATTCGCGCGCGCTTGAGTTGGGCGCAAAGGCCGGTCCGGCCACGGCCGGACCGATGGAACTCAACATTCCCTCCATCGTCGGCATCGGCGGCAGCTTGATTTATCTCGTCGATCGCTACGGCGACCGCACCATTTACGACGTGGACTTCGTTCCGGTGGCGGCGAGCCATGTGCAGCCAAACACCGGCGCGGGACTCACGCGCATCGATCACCTGACCCACAACGTCAGGCGCGGCAGCATGAACCTGTGGGCCGGCTTCTACGAAAAGCTGTTCAACTTCAGGGAAATCCGCTATTTCAGCATCGAGGGCAAGGAAACCGGCCTGTTTTCGCGCGCCCTGACCTCGCCTTGCGGAAAAATCCGCATCCCCATCAACGAGAGCCAGGACGACAAGAGCCAGATCGAGGAATACCTCAACGAATACAAGGGTGAAGGCATCCAGCACATCGCACTGGGGAGCGACGACATCTACCGCACGGTCGACGCGCTGCGCGAGCGGGGCGTCGAATTCCAAGACACGCCCGCCACCTACTACGAAGGCGTGGACGCCCGCGTTTTAGGCCACAGCGAGTCCTTGAACGAGCTCAAGTCGCGCAGCGTCCTCATCGACGGCGATGCCGCCAGCGGCATACTGCTGCAAATATTCACCAAGAATGCCATCGGACCGATTTTTTTCGAAATCATTCAGCGCAAGGGCAACGACGGCTTCGGCGAAGGGAATTTCCAGGCCCTGTTCGAGTCAATTGAACTCGACCAAAAGCGCCGCGGCGTCATTTAGCTGCCCGACGCTCGTCCGGCCGGGCGGCGCCTCGAACAAGTGACCGTTGAACTTCGCTTGAGCGCCCATATCTAATCCCCCAACGGTCAATTCGACCTGCTGGGGGCGCTTATGCGAAGACTCATAGTTGCTGCGGCACTTGCCGCAGCCGTCACTTTCGCCGTCACATTGCCGGCCTTTGCGGCAAACGATCCCACCGTGGACCAGGTCTATACGGCGGCCCGTACCGGGCACCTCGATCAGGCGCAGCAAATGATCACCCAAGTCCTGACCGATCATCCGAACAGCAGCCAGGCGCACTACGTGCAGGCCGAGTTGTATGTGCGCGAAGGCAAGACCGCACTCGCGCGCTCGGAACTCGCGACCGCCGAGCAGCTGAAACCCGGTCTGCCCTTTGCCAATCCCCGATCCGTACAAGAACTCAAAGCGCAGCTTGGAATTCGCACCGGCGTCATGAGCCCCGGCACCATGCATCCCGCGATCATGCGGTCGGTGCCGGCTGATCACCCCTTTCCCTGGGGCACCGTCCTGATTCTCGCCGCCGCTGTGGGCATCCTGTGGATGGTCTTCCGGCGGCGAAGTGGCCAGTATCCGATGGCCGGTCCCGCCCCGGGCGGGCCTCCGGGCAGCTACGGTCCCGGCGGCTACGGGCCGGGCAGCTATGGTCCGGGTGGCTATGGCCCCGGACCGGGTGGCGGCGGCATCGGCTCCGGCATCGCCGGCGGCCTGGCCTCCGGTCTCGCAGTGGGCGCCGGTGTGGTAGCCGGTGAACAGCTGGCGCACCACTTCTTGGATGGCCGCAGCGGCGACGTCATCCCTCCCGCCGAGGCGGGCGAATTCGGCAATTCCGACATGGGCGGCTCGGACTTCGGCATCAATGACCCGGGCTCGGGCTGGGATGGCGGCGGCGGTTCGGACGGCGGCGGCGGCGACTGGAGCTGACCGCCATCGTAAAATACCAGCGCCGCCAATACTGATCCGCGTCGCGAGGTCAACAGGTGAGTCGCGCCGGGCGCGCGTTGCGCAGTCTAGGCGCTTCGGCCCACCGCAGCCGCCACCGCATCGTGCAGCGCCTTCATGCCGAATGAGATGTCCTGAACCACGCCGTCGACGAAAAAAGTCGGGGTAGCGCGGATGTGGCTGCGGCGTCCGCCCTCGAGATGCTCGCGCACCTTCTGCAGATAGATGTGATCATCCATTTCCGCAACGTAGCGCGCCATGTCCAGGCCCAGCCCCTCTGCATGGCGGTGCAAGTCCTTGTCCTTGAGATGCGCCTGGTTCTGGAACAGCAGATCGTGCATCGGCCAGAACTTACCCTGCGCCGCCGCGGCCTCCGACGCCTCGGCCGCCAGCAACGCATGCGGATGCGCCTCCTGCAGCGGAAAGTGCCTGAAAATGAAGCGCACCTTGTTGGGAAACCGCTCCAGCAGCAGCTTCGGTGTCGTCACCGCCACTTTGCAACTGGGGCATTCAAAGTCGCCGTACTCAACCAGCGTGACTCGCGCATGCTCCGAGCCCTCCAGGTGATCGGTGGGTTCCGGAGGCACCGCCAGGGTGTGCGGTGGGGTATGTGGACTCATTGCAGCGACTCCTTGATTCTCGCGCCTCACGCGTCGCGCGCGGGCCACTCGATGGGGCAGATTTTCACACGAATCACACTCGATCCACGCAGTGATTCAGCAGCCTGTCCTAGCTCAGGATGATTTTCGACTGCTGCGCGGCCAGGCCTTCCACGATGAGGCGGTTGACGCGGCGCACGAAGATCGCCGGATCGTCCAGTTCGCCGCCCTCCGCCAGCATGGCCTGGTCGTACAGCACATGTGCTAGGTCGGCGAAAGTCGCATCGTCGGCGGTGTCTCGCAGGCGCTCGACCAGAGGGTGTTTGGGATTCAATTCGAGAATCGGCAGCGTGGCAAATGGATTGTTCTGGCCTGCCTGCTTGAGAATCCGGCCCATGCGCAGGCTGACGCCGAACTCCCCGGCCACCAGCACCGCGGGCGAATCCGTGAGACGCGCGGAAACCTGCGCGCTCGCGATCTTTCCCGACAACACCGTGCCCAGGCGCTCCGCCGTGTCCTTGAACGCGGACTCGGCGGCGGCCTTCTCCGGTGTTTCAATGGCCGATGCCACATCGGCGGCGCTGCTGGCAACATTCGCCAGCGACTTGCCCTCGAACTCGTGCAAATGCCCGGCGATCCACTCGTCGATTCGATCGGTGAGCAGCAGTACTTCCATGCCCTTGGCTCGAAACGCCTCCAAATGCGGGCTGTTGCGCGCGGCCGCGAGCGTGTCCGCGGTCAAGTAATAAACCGCCTTCTGCTCGGTCTGCATGCGCGACACGTACTGTTGCAGCGAAACCTCCGGCACATCTGCGGTCGCGGCCGTGGAATGGAAACGCAGCAGCTTCGCGATGCGCTCTTTCTGGCTCGGGTCCTCGATGATGCCTTCCTTCAACACCACGCCGAAGGTCTTCCAGAATTCCGCGTATTCCTCCGGCTTGTTCGCCGCCAGGTCCTCGAGTAATTCCAGGGAACGCTTGACCAACGCGGCCTTTATTTTCTCGACGGTGCGATTGTTCTGCAGCAGCTCGCGCGACACGTTCAAGGGCAGATCTGCCGTATCGACCAGGCCGCGCATGAAGCGCAGGTACGGCGGCAGCAGTTCCGCCGCCCGGTCCATGATGAAGACGCGCTTGACGTACAGTTGAATCCCGCCCTTCTGCTCGCGCTCGAACAAATCGAACGGCGCGCGCTTCGGCAGATACAAGAGCGAGGTGTACTCGATGTTGCCTTCCACCTTGTTGTGCTCCCAGGCACGCGCATCGTCGGAATCGTGGGTCAAGTGCTTGTAGAAGGCCTGATAATCTTCATCCTTGAGATCGGATTTCGGGCGTGTCCAGAACGCCTTGGCCTGATTGACGGTCTCCTCGGTATCGCCCGATTTGAGGATGATCGGCAGGCTCAAGTGATCCGAATACTTGCGCACCAGCTGGCGCAGGCGCGCGGGCTCGAGAAATTCCTTGTCCTCCTCGCGCAAATGCAGGATCACTTCGGTGCCGCGGTCCACCTTGTCGCCGGCTTGGATCTGGTACTGGCCCTCCCCGTCCGACTCCCAGTGCACCGCCGCGGAGTCCGTGCGCTTGGTCAATACCGTGACCTTGTCGGCGACGATGAATGCCGAGTAAAAACCGACGCCGAACTGGCCGATCAATTGAGCATCCTTGGCGGAATCGCCGCTCATAGTCTCGAGAAATCTGCGGGTCCCGGAGCGCGCAATGGTTCCCAGATTGTCGACCACTTCGGCTTCGCTCATGCCGATACCGTTGTCCTTGATGGACAAGGTTCCGGCCGCGCCGTCGGCAACCAGTCTCACCGACAGCTCATCCGACCCCAATAAATCTGGCTTGGCGAGCGCCTCGAAGCGCAGCTTTTCACAGGCGTCCGAGGCGTTGGAGATCAGTTCGCGCAGGAATATTTCCTTGTGCGAATACAGCGAGTGAATCACCAAGCGCAACACTTGCTTGGTCTCGGCTTGGAACTCTTTGATCTGCGGCTGTGTTTCGGTCGTCATGGGCCTTACAATCAGGTTGTTATGCGGATGTCATAAACGCGGCAATTGCCTACGCTCAGATGGGGCCGCCCCCAGGATTCTTCAAGGTATCATGGCCAAGAGTGTCACCAATGCAGCGATCTGGGCAGCGCTGGCCGGCAACTTGCTGGTGGCCGTGGCCAAATTTATCGCCGCGGCGGCGACCGGTTCCGCCGCCATGCTGAGCGAGGCCGTGCATTCGCTGGTCGACACGATCAACGAACTGCTCCTTCTGTACGGTATCGCACGGTCGGTCCGGCCACCCGATCGCTACCATCCCTTCGGCTACGGGCGAGAGCTGTATTTCTGGAGTTTTGTCGTCGCGCTGCTGATTTTCACTCTCGGCGCCGGCGTCTCAGCCTATCAGGGGCTGGATCACGTGCTGCATCCCCAACCCATCGAGCGGCCGATCGTGATTTTTGCGGTACTCGGCGTTTCGCTGGCCTTTGAGGGTGCATCGTGGGTGGTCGGAATGCGCGCCTTCCGCACCGCCAAGCGCCACTGGGGTTGGTGGGACGGGTTTCGGCGCTCCAAGGATCCACCCACCTTCATCGTGGTATTCGAGGACACGGCGGCGATACTCGGGATCTTCGCCGCGGCCGCGGGCGCCGCGCTCGCCATACTCACGGGCGATCCGCGCTGGGACGGGGCGGCGTCGCTGGTCATTGCGGTGATTCTGGCGGCGGTGGCCGCACTGCTCGCGAGAGAATCCAAGGAATTGCTGATCGGCGAGCGTGCGGACCCGGATTTGAGCGATGCCATCATGCGTACGGCAGCGGGAATTGCCGGCGTGTGCAGCGCCAACGGCATCGTGACGGTGCAGCTTGCCCCCCGCAATGTGGTCGCCATGCTGAGCCTGGATTTCTTTGACTATTTGCGCGCGCCGGACATCGAGCGGGCCGTGATCGAATTGGAGACGAGTATCCGCAACGCCCACCCCGAAGTGTCGGCGCTGTTCGTCAAGCCGCAAAGCGTGCTGGTGGCGTCGCAGCGCCACGGGGACGGGGCAGGCGAACTGATTCTGGACCGGCTGCGCGAAGACGGCGGCAACGGAGATGGAAACGACGCGGGTGGGCCAGATCAGGTAGACGACGGCTGACCCCGCCTTATGACGGCCAGCCTTCGCGCGGATCGAAATTGAATTCGCTCTTCATCCTCTCATAAGCTTGTTTCGTCTGGTCGGTTTGCGCGGCCGGCGTTACCAATTTGATGCTGACGATCTGATCGCCGCCGGGCGTGCCGGGAAAGCCGCGTCCGCGCAAGCGTAGTTTTTGTCCCGATTGTGCGCCGGCAGGCACGGTCAACTCCACGGTACCTCCCAGCGTCGGCATCGCCACTTTGGCGCCCAAAGCAGCCTCCCAGGGCGCCAGCGGCAATTCAACTTGGACATCCCTGCCCTGCAATAGGTACAGAGAATGCGGCCGCAGCTTAATGCGGAATATCAGCGAGCCGCGCCCGCCGGCAGCGGCGATCCGCAGCGGCTGGGAATCGATGACGCCGGCCGGAATCCGCACATCGACGTAGCGGGTGCGACCGCCCTCGTTCAATGCGATGCGGCGCTTGGTGCCGGCGAAGGCCTCCTCCATCGTGACATCGAGATAACCCGCTTCCGATTCGGCGGGCGGCGCCTGCGCAGCGCCGCCGAATAGGCTCGAGAAGAAATCGCTGAAGCCATTGAGGTCGGAAAAGCGCTGGCCGCCCGGTTGCCCGAATCGTTGCGCCCAGTCAGGCGGTGGACGGAATTGCTGACCCGGACGGTAGTCCCGGCCTAGCTGATCGTAGGCCGCGCGCTTCTCCGGATCGCGCAGCACCTCATAGGCCTCTTGGACCTCTTTGAACTTGCTCTCAGCGTTCTTTTCCTTGCTGACGTCCGGATGGTACTTGCGCGCCAGTTTGCGGTAGGCGCGCTTTACCTCGTCGGCGGCGGCAGAACGGGCCACACCCAGAATCTCGTAGTAATCCTTATATTGCATGCCTACCTTTGCGGTTAATACCATATATCACAAGCACATACCAACCCGTCCGAGGCGACCGTAGCGTGCCAGAGAGCGCCCAGGAATGTGCTGGGTCATCCTTGAAATTAGATAGGAATGTCCCGACCTAACGTGGGCCGCGTTACCATATTGTGATTAGATTTTCTAAAGAAAAGGGTTCATGAAGCGCATTTTCCTCTTTGTCGTGACCAACCTGGCCGTCCTGGCCCTGCTCAGCGTGGTGATTTTCATCATTGAGCGGGTTTTCGGCGTGCGATTGGCCCAAGGGGGCCTCGGCGGGCTGCTGGTGTTCGCAGCAATCTTCGGCTTTGGCGGGGCGCTAATCTCGCTCGCGATGTCGAAATGGACCGCCAAGCGCCTGCTGGGCGTGCGGCTGATCGCCGCGCCGCAGTCCGACGTGGAACGATGGCTCCTCGCCACAGTCAAACGTCTGGCTGATCAGGCCCAAATCGGCATGCCCGAAGTGGGCATTTTCGACGCCGCAGAGATGAATGCCTTCGCCACGGGCGCGCGCCGCAATGCCGCCTTGGTGGCGGTGAGCTCCGGGCTGCTGCACAGCATGTCGCGCAGTCAGCTAGAGGCCGTACTGGGCCACGAAATAAGCCATGTCGCGAATGGTGATATGGTTACTCTCGCACTTCTGCAGGGTGTGCTAAATACATTCGTGATTTTTCTCGCGCGCATCGTCGGCAGCATCGTCGATCGGGCGCTGTTCAAGAATGATCGCCAAGAATCCGGCATCGGGTTCTTTCTGACCACCATGGTCGCGCAAATAGTCCTCGGTATTTTCGCGAGCTTGATCGTCAGCTGGTATTCGCGTCGTAGAGAATTTCGTGCGGATCGCGGCGGCGCCGATCTCGCCGGCAGCGGCAGCATGATCAGCGCGCTCGAGGTGTTGAAGCGCAGCCAGGGTGAGCCGATGCCGCCGCAAATGCAGGCCTTCGGGATCAATAGGGGCGGTAGCGCCCCTGGTGGCGGCGGATTCATGCGGCTTTTCATGAGCCATCCGCCGCTCGATGAGCGAATTGCAGCACTACAGTCATAGGAATCGCGATGACCCCAGAAAACGAAATTGTGGTTGAGCCACCTGCCGCCGAGCGAGTCGGTCGCGAGCTGTCGCGCTGGTTCGGCAACAGCGACTTTGCAACGCGGCCAAAACCCGCGGAACTGCACCGCGAGTCCGGCAGGCATGTCGATTGGGCGCGGGTTCTGCCCTTCCTGTTGATGCACGTCGCTTGTCTCGCAGTGCTCTGGGTAGGCTTCAGCTGGGTCGCGCTGTCCGCGGCGTTGGTGCTCTACACGGTGCGCATGTTCGCCATTACCGGCTTCTATCACCGCTATTTTTCTCACCGCAGCTTCAAGACCTCACGCGCCGGCCAGTTCATTTTCGGCCTGCTGGGTGCTTCGGCAGTGCAACGCGGGCCCATTTGGTGGGCGGCACACCATCGCCACCATCATGTTTACTCGGACAAGCCGGATGACGTTCATTCACCCGTGCAACACGGTTTCTTTTGGAGCCACATGGGCTGGTTCATGTCGCACAAGCACTTCGCCGCGGATCTTTCGCGGGTGAAGGATCTGCTTAAGTATCCGGAACTGCGTTTCCTGGACCGCTTTGATATCGCGGTTCCGACCCTGCTCGCCGTGGGTGTATTCCTGTTGGGGGTGCTGCTCAAGCATGTGGCGCCGAACTTGGGCACCAATGGCTGGCAGATGCTGGTGTGGGGATTCTTCATCTCCACGGTGGCGGTATATCACGGGACCTACACCATCAACTCCCTGTCGCATGTCTTTGGACGCCAGCGTTACAAGACCGGCGACGCCAGCCGCAATAACGTCTGGCTGGCCATCATTACGCTGGGCGAGGGCTGGCATAACAATCACCACCACTACCCGGCGTCGGTGCGTCAGGGATTTTACTGGTGGGAATTCGACATCACCTTCTACCTGTTGAAGCTGATGTCCTTCTGCGGCGTGATCTGGGATTTAAAGCCAGTGCCGGCCGCCGTCCGCGAGGGAGCCGGCAAGCGCTTTTAATCGGCGCCAGCCCGGGGGCCGCTTTTTTTGCCGCGCAGCGCATCCGTTCGGTAATGCGCGCCGAATAACACCCACAGGCCGGAAATCGGCGGCGGGGTTATCTCATCAATGCGTATTGCGGTTATCGGTTCGGGAATTTCCGGCATGGTGGCGGCCTATCGCTTGAGCCGCAAGCACGACGTAACCGTCTACGAGTCGGGCAGCCACGTCGGCGGCCATACGCACACAGTCGATGCCGAATTCCAGGGCCGCGACTACGCGCTCGACACAGGCTTCATTGTCTACAACGACTGGACCTATCCGAATTTCATCCGGCTGCTCGATGAGCTTCAGGTTCCCTGGCAGCCGAGCCGGATGAGCTTCAGCGTGCGCTGCGAGAAGAGCGGCCTCGAGTACAACGGCACCAGCCTCAATACCCTGTTCGCGCAACGCCGCAACCTGGCCCGTCCCTCGTTTCTGCGTATGGTGGCCGACATTCTGCGCTTCAACGCCCACGCGCCGGCGCTGCTCAGGCCCGGCGCGCCGGCCCTTACCTTAAGCGAATATCTCGAGCGCGAAGCCTATTCGAAGTACTTCGTCGACCACTACATCGTTCCCATGGGAGCCGCGATCTGGTCCTCGCGTCCCGTCGACATGCTGCGGTTCCCGGCCCGGTTCTTCGTCGAGTTTTTTTCCAATCACGGATTCTTGAGCGTGAACGACCGGCCTACCTGGCGGGTGATTCGCGGTGGTTCACGCGAATACGTCAAGCGCCTCACGGCGCCTTTCGCCGATCGCATTCGGCTCAACACGAAGGTCGCCTCCCTGCAGCGGCGGGCGAGCGGGGTCGTGCTGCGGTTGAAGAACGGCACTGTGGAGAATTTCGACCAGGTGTTCATCGCCTGTCACAGCGATCAGGCTCTGAAATTGCTGTCCGACCCTTCGCATGAGGAACGCGAAATCCTGGGCGCCATACCCTACCAGGCGAACGAAGCGCTGCTGCACACCGACGCCACGCTCATGCCGCGACGGCCGCTGGCCTGGGCCGCGTGGAACTATCACCTGCCAATCGAGCATTGCGGGCGCGTGACCGTCACTTACAACATGAATATTCTGCAGTCCCTGAACGCGCCCGCGCAGTTTCTGCTGAGCTTGAATCGCGGCGCCGATGTCAACCCTGCCAAGGTTCTCGGCCGTTACGTTTATCATCACCCGGTGTACACCACGGCCGCGGTCGCGGCCCAAGGCCGGCGCGCTGAAATCAACGGCGCGCGCCGCACGTACTATTGCGGAGCATACTGGGGCTACGGCTTTCACGAAGACGGCGTCAATAGCGCGCTCGTCGCCGTCGAGGAATTTGGCCGGCGCCAAGAACATGCACAGCCGCATTTACAAAGGGTGGGTTGAACACCGGCGCTTGGCGCCGCGCGCGGGCCGCTTCCGCTATCCCCTGTTCATGCTGTACGTGGACCTCGAGGAGCTGCCGCGGCTGTTCGACGGCGTGCCCGGTTGGTCGGCGCGGCGCCGCGCGCTCGCCTGGTTCAAGCGCAGCGACTACCTGGGTCCGCCCGCCGTGCCGCTCGAGCAGGCGGTGCGCGATCTGGTGGCGACGCGCACCGGCACACGGCCGCAGGGCCCCATCCGGCTGCTGACGCATCTTCGCTACTTCGGCTACTGCATGAATCCCGTGAGCTTCTATTATTGCTTCAACCAAGCCGGCGACACCGTGCAAGCCATCGTCGCCGAAATCACCAATACTCCCTGGGGTGAGCGGCATCAATACGTGCTCGAACTGGACACGCCGACCACCCCCGCGAACACCCGCGGCCGGCACGACGGCCGGCTGCAACACTTCGAATTCGCCAAGGACTTCCATGTCTCGCCATTCATGCCCATGGACATGCAATATCACTGGTGTTTCAGCCGGCCCGAGCAGCGGCTGTTCGTGAACATGCGGAATTTTAAGGACAGCACCCAGGTTTTTGCGGCGACTTTAAGCCTGCACGCGCAACCCGTAACTCCTGCGGCGCTGGTGCGAACCCTGGCCTCGTATCCATTCTTGACTTTGCGCATCATAACCGCCATCCACTGGCAAGCCCTCAAGCTGTGGTTGAAGCGCACCCCCTTCTTCGCGCATCCTCGCAGCGCCACTACTTAAAGCCCTAGAACGTGAAACCCAGCATCATCCCGGCCGACGCCGCCGACAAGTCCACGGAGCGTGAATCCGCTCTGACCAAACTGGCCAAGACTCTGCTGCTCGGCCAGCTGCGCAAGATCCGCGACGGCCGGCTGCGCTTGATCGATTCCGGAACGGTGCAAAACTTCGGCGCCGCCACCACGGCCGCAGCGTTCGAGGTGACCATTCGCGTGCTAAGCCCGCGCTTCTACCCAGAAGTCGTATTCGGCGGCACCTTGGGCTCGGGCGAGGCGTACATGAACGGCTACTGGCAGTGCGACAACCTCACCGGCCTGGTGCGCCTGATGGTGATCAATCGTGAGCTGATGAACGACGTCGACTCGGGATGGTCCCGCTTGAGTGCGCCGCTGCTCAAATTGGCGCACTGGCTCAATCGCAACGACAAGCTAGGCAGCCGCCGCAACGTCGCCGCCCATTACGACCTCGGGAATCGCTTCTTCGAGTTGTTCCTCGACGAGACCATGGCCTATTCCTGCGGCATTTTCGCGAGCGACGACGCCACTCTGCTACAGGCCTCGACCGCGAAGTTCGACGCCGCCTGCAGCAAGCTCGACCTCAAACCCGGACAGCACCTGCTTGAAATCGGCACCGGCTGGGGCGGCCTCGCCATTCACGCCGCCCGGCACTATGGATGCCGCGTCACGACCACCACCATCTCGCGCGAGCAGTACGAGTTCGCCACGGAGCGCGTGGCGCGCGCCGGCCTGAGCGATCGCATCACCTTGTTGCTCGAGGATTATCGGGACTTGCGCGGCCGGCACGATGCACTGGTATCGATCGAAATGATCGAGGCCGTCGGCCACCAATATCTCGAGCGGTATTTTAGCTGCTGCAGCGGCCTGCTGCACCCGCACGGCGCCATGTTGCTGCAGTCCATCACCATTCGCGACCAATTCTACGAACAGGCCCTGCGCTCGGTCGATTTCATCAAGCGTTTCATATTCCCCGGCAGCTTCATCCCCTCGGTGCGGGCGCTGATCGACGCGGCAGCGCGCGCCACGGATTTCAAGCTGTTTCACATGGAAGACATCGGTCCGCATTACGCGCGCACGCTTAAGATCTGGCGCGAGCGCTTCCTCGCCAGGGCTGCAGAGGTGCGCGCACTCGGGTACCCTGAGCGCTTCGTGCGCATGTGGGAATTTTATTTGTGCTATTGCGAGGGCGGTTTCGAAGAACGACAGCTCGGCGACGTGCAGATGCTGTTCACCAAGCCGGGTTCACGCCGTTCGTCCATTGCCACGGTCCATGCCTCGCCCGCCTGACTTAGAGACGCTGGCGGAGCTGAAGGCTGCGGTGGGCAGCGGCGGCTGGTTGGACTCGCCCGTCGACGTCGAGCCGTTTCTTAGCGACTTTCGCCGGCTTTACCGTGGCGCGGCCGCCTTGGTGCTGCTGCCGCGCAGTGTCGACCAGGTCGCCCGGATTCTGCAAATCTGCAACCGAGCGGACGCGGCGGTGGTGCCCCATGGCGGCAACACCAGTTATTGCGGCGGAGCCACTCCCGATGAAAGCGGTGAGCAAGTCGTCCTGTCGCTGCGCAAGCTGAATCGAGTGCGGCAAATCGACGCCGCCAACTATTCCATGATCATCGAGGCGGGCTGCACCCTCGCCGAGGCGCAGAGCGCCGCCCGCGAAGCGCAGCGGCTGTTCCCCTTGAGCTTGGGGTCGGAGGGCACGGCGCAGATCGGCGGAAATCTCTCCACCAATGCGGGCGGCACCGCGGTACTGCGCTACGGCATGATGCGCGACCTGGTGCTGGGGCTTGAAGTGGTGCTGGCGGACGGCCGGGTGCTGCATGGCCTCAAGAGCCTGCGCAAGGACAACACCGGCTATGATGTGAAATCGCTGTTCATTGGCGCCGAAGGCACCCTGGGCGTCATTACCGCCGCGTCCTTGAAGTTGTTTCCGGCGCCGGCCGATACCGCGACCGCGCTGGTCGGCATCGACTCGCCGCGGCATGCCCTGGATCTGCTGGGCCGATTGCGTACCGCGGCCGGAGATCAGGTGACTTCCTTCGAATTGATGCCGCGCCTGGCGGTGGAACTCACGGTCAAGCACATCACAGGCGTCGCCGATCCCTTGGAGCAGGGCACGCCGTGGTACCTGCTCATCGAACTGTCCTCGCCGAATCCGCGGCAAGATCTGCAGGGCCTGCTGAGCGCGACCCTCGAGGATGCCGCGGCGCGCAGCATCATCGCCGACGCCATGATCGCGAGTTCGACCGCACAATCCCAAGCCATGTGGAAGCTGCGCGAGACCGTCCCCGAGGCACAGCGCCACCATGGCGCGAGCCTCAAGCACGATGTCTCCGTGCCGCTGTCGGCCATCCCCACTCTCATCGAGGAGGGCTCTGCGCTGGTGCAACGCCTGGCTCCCGACGGCGATGTGGTCTCCTACGGTCACGCCGGCGACGGCAATCTGCATTTCAACGTAAGCCAGAAGCCCGGCACCGACGTCGCGAGCTTCATGGCGCGTGGTCCGGTGCTGCAGCTTGCCGTGTTCGATCTGGTGGAGAGTCTCGGCGGCAGCATCAGCGCCGAGCATGGCATCGGAAGGCTCAAGGCCGAGGAGTTCGCGCGCCGTGCCGACCCGGTGGAACTTGCCGTCATGCACGAGTTGAAGCGCGCGCTCGATCCGAAGGGCATATTGAATCCGGGCAAGGTGCTGTGCGTACGCTGATCGTCCCTCTGCGCACTGCCCGTCTCAATATTCGCGAGTTCGTCGACGCCGATTTTCGCGCCATCTTTGCTTACTCATCGGACGCGCGCGTCACGCGCTACCTGTTCTTCGGGCCGCGCGACGAGGACAGCACCGCCGACTATCTCGAGGGACTGTTGGCCTCGCAGCGCGAGCGGCCGCGCACCCGCTTCGAAATGGCCATCGAGGAAATCGAATCGGGGCGCGTGATCGGCGCCTGCGACCTGTCATTCATCGAGCGTAACGTCGTCGACTTGGGTTACATGTTGGGCATTGAAAATTGGGGCAAGGGGTACGCCACGGAGATTGCACTGGCGCTGATCGATGCCGCGTTCTTCGACTTGCAGGCGGATCGCGTGATCTCGACCGTTGACGTCAACAACGGCGCCTCGATCCGCGTGCTCGAGAAGATCGGCATGCGTTGGGAAGCCGTGTTTCGCAAGCATCGCCGCGCCAAGAATCGCTGGTGGGACTGCCACCTGTTCGTGTTACCGCGCGAAGTCTGGGAGTCATCGCGGACCAATTACGTCCCGTGACGGACACTCTGCGCGCCGCCGCGGCCTATTTCCCCGAACGGCCTTCCTCGTCCCCGTCCTCGGCGTCGAGTTCCCGGGCATGCTTGGTGGCGCGCTTCAGCACCTCATCGTTGGGCATGCCGGACCGGCCGCTGTTGCGCAGAGTGAGCAGGCCGCCGACTATCGCGCCGACCGCAAGAACGATGATGAGGATGGCTTTGAGCACGGGCGACATCTTGAGCCTAGGCCGTCACGCGAATCAAGCCTTCCTGCGATGCGCTGGCCACCAGACGTCCGTCGCGCGCGAATACACTGCCGCGCGTGAAGCCGCGGGCGCCCGAGGCGCTCGGGCTGTCAACGGCGTACAGCAGCCAATCATCGACCCGGACGCTGCGGTGAAACCACATCGCATGATCAATGCTCGCGATCACGAGATCGGGGGAAATCAACGATACGGCGTGCGGCTTCAGGGCTGTGTCGAGCAAGTGAAAATCGCTCACATAGGCCAACAGGCAACGATGCAGCGCCTCGTCGTCGGCCAGCCGGTCCACGGCCCGAAACCAGATGTACTTGAGGGGCGCCGATTTTTCCCCGTGCAGCTGATCAGGGGGCTGAACCGGGCGAAACTCGAAGGGCCGCTTCTGATCAAGGACCCGCCGCGCAGCCGCCGGCAGCTTGTCGGCGACCTCGCGATAGTAAGACTCGAGGTCAAGCAAGGATTCCGGCGGCGGCACCTCGGGCATCGGTACCTGGTGATCGAGGCCCGTTTCAGGCAATTGGAACGAGGCGGACATATTGAAGATTTGCCGGCCGTGCTGAATGGCAACCACCCGCCGGGAAGAAAAATGTTTGCCGTCCAAAGCCCGGTCCACCTCGTAAACGATGGGCGCCTTGAAATCGCCGCGGCGCAAAAAATACGCGTGCAGCGAGTGCACCACGCGATCCGCCGCCGTGGCCGTCGCCGCCACCAGCGCCTGACCCAGTACCTGGCCGCCGAACACCTGCGGACTGCCGATATCGCGGCTTTCGCCGCGAAACAGATTCATCTCCAGCTGCTCGAGCGTCATCACCTTGATCAAATCCTGCAGCAACCGATTCATCGGCCTTCAAATCCCGCCGGATTGCGCGTCGCCGTCGACCGCCGCGACTCCCAGACGCCTCTGCATGATGGGACTGGTGGTGGTGTACTGCAGGAACTGGCGCTTCTCCGGGAACAGGTGATGCTGGATGGCGAATGCGGCGAGTGCGGCCTCGTGAAAACCGCTCAGAATGAGTTTCTTCTTGCCGGGGTAGGTGTTGATGTCGCCGATCGCAAAGATCCCCGGAATGCTGGTCTGGAATTTCTCGGTGTCCACCTTGAGCGCGCGCTTCTCCAGCTCCATGCCCCATTCGGCAATGGGACCGAGCTTCGGATGCAGCCCATAGAAGGCGAGAATGTTGTCGGCCGACAATTGCAGTTCACGGCCATCGGCGGCGTGAACGTCGAGCCCCAGCAACTTGTCGCCGTCCCTGCGCAGCGCAGCGGCACTCCCCTCCAACACCTGCATCTTGCCGGCACTGACCAGTTCGCGCATGCGCGCCACGGTGGCGGGGGCTGCACGAAATTCCGCGCGCCGGTGCAGCAATGTCAGGGAGCGCGCCTTCTCGCACAGCGCCACCGTCCAGTCCAGCGCCGAATCTCCGCCGCCGCAGATCACGAGGTCCCGGTCATGAAAATCGGCGGCGGATTTGA
>JBDUBO010000151.1:0-5388 GCA_040004115.1 Gammaproteobacteria bacterium
GCGGCGACGGAACGGTGCCTCTGGCTTTGGCGAAGTTACCCAAGCTCAGGACCTACTTCGTAGCCGAGTTGCACGGCAATCTCGCCAACAACAGCCAAGTCATTCGCGCCGTGGTCGATCTGGTGCGCCACGGCCGCACGAGTCACTTGCCCCAGCGCTGGCGCACCAGGCGCGGTGCGGTGCGGCGAATCGATGATGCCGAGCTGCGTCGCGAAGGTGGCGGAGAGAAGATCGATTGGCGGAATCTCTCGTCGGCGCAGCGTGAGGCCGCCCTCGGCGAGCTGGATCGGACCCGTTTAATCATTCGGGAATAACCCCGATGAAAACCGACAAATCGTGACGCGGTTCTCGGCCCCCATTTAACCAAGTGGGGTTTGGGCTGGTCAATTGCCGATTATTTCACATATTCCGCGCCTCGGACCCGTCATCATGCAGGTTCAGAGGAAGGCTTGAGTATGAACGCCCGCACTATTTCACGGATACATCCGCCGCCCGCGGCGTCGCCGCGCTTCGATCGAAAGTTCATCGAAGATCACAATCTCGTGGAACGCTACCTGGAGGGCAAGCTGCCCTTCAAGGGAGCGCGCGATCTCGAGAACTGGTGTCGTGAGCACCCCGATTACCTCAACGAGCTGAAGTTGTCCGAGCGTGCTCAAACCAGCCTCAAGCTGCTCGAGGCCAGCGGGCAGCCGCAGGATCTGGGCGAGCCCAAGCCCGCTTGGTGGAAGCATTTCTACGTGCTGATCGGACTGATTGCGGTCAGCATCGTGTGCCTGTTCGCGTTCTGGACAGTGCTGGGAAAGTACATATTGTTGCGCAGCCAGCTCGAGGACACGCGGGCTCTGATGAACCAGGGTTCATTAATTCAGCCGGCCACGGAAAGAACGGTGCAGGTGGCTCCGGACCGGGCTCCGGGCATCGATCGGGCGCGAATCGTGGTGAACCGCAACGCGCCGCAGCTGATGGATGTTCATGTTGATCTCAACTACACCAACAAGCTGACGCAATTTCGCATGCTCGTCGACAAGAAGGACCAGGGCCGCGCGCTGGTACTGAACAATCTATTCAAGGATTCGAACGGCGAATTGCGCATGACGCTCAATTCGACCGGCCTTGCCGCCGGCATTTACAACGTAAGGATTGAAGCGCTGCCGTTTCGCGGCAGTCCCATACCGATGGCTTGGCTGATTCTCGACGTGCGTTGAGCACCGCCTGGACGTGCGTTGATCCTTGAAGCGCGCTGCGCCGCGTAAAGCGGCCTTGGGCTCACTCGTCGCGCAAAGTTTGAATGGGCGGTGTATTGACCACACGGCGCGTCGCCAGCGTCCCGCTCACGCCGACGAGCACCGTGCCGCACACCAACCCCACCACCCACACCCAGGGATCGAGCGTGTAGTGCAGCGAAAACAGCCGCCGCGCCAATACCCAGCCGACCGCCGTGGCACCGAAGGCTGCCAAGGTCCCTGACAAAAAGCCCAACGCGGAAAATTCGGCCGCCACCCCCTGCAGCACGGTGCCGCGGCTTGCACCCAAGGTACGCAGCATGGCGCTCTCGTAACGGCGCTCGTCGCGCGTGGATTGCACGGCAGCCAGCAGCACCACGATCCCCGCGGCCAGCGTAAACAGGAATACATATTGCACGGCCAGTGAGGCCCGATCCATGATGTCGCGGATTTGCTTGAGAATGGCGTCGACATCGAACACCGAAATCGTCGGGAACTGCCTCACCAGATCGGCCAGCGCCGGCCGCTGTGCCGGTGTCAAGAACACACTGGTCATATAGGTGCCGGCGGCGCCGTCCAGCAAGCCAGGCGGAAACACCAAGAAGAAATTTGGCCTGAAACTATCCCAGCGGATCTTGCGGATGCTGGCCACCTCCACGGTCAGGGATTCTCCGGCGATATCGAAGCTGAGCTTATCTCCGAGCTTCAGCTGCAAAGCGTCTTGGTATTCGGACGATATGGAAACCAGGGGTTTGCCGTAGTCCGCTGCCGTCCACCAATTCCCAGCCGTCAATTGATTGTCCTCCATCAGGGCGGCCGACCAGGTGAGGTTCTGCTCCCGTTCCAAAAACCCGCGGCCCGATTCGCCCTTGAACTTGAGAGTCTCGCTGGGCCGCGAATTGATGGCTGTAATCCGCGCCCGAATCATGGGAAACATCTGCGGCTGTCCCAATCCCCGCGAGCGCAGAAATTCATGCAGGGACTCGCGCTCCTCCGGCCGGATATTGATCAGAAAATTATTCGGCACGTCGGCGGGCAGGCTATGCCGCCACTCGGCGAGCAGATCGCCGCGCACGACGGCAAGCAGCAGAAGTACCATCAAACCCAAGCCAAAGGCGACGATTTGCACCACGCTGTCACCGCCGCGGCGCGAGACATTGGCAAGCCCGTAGCGCCAGGCGACGCCAACCCCGCCTCGCAATCGGCCCGTGAGCCGCACCAGCCCGTAGCCCGCCAGCGTCAGCACCAGACCGACTCCCAGCACGCCGGCGAGCACCGAGAGCACCAACTCGGTGTCACGCACCAAGCTCCAGAGAATCGCGAATAAGGCCGCGAGCGCCAGCAGGTAGCTCAAGCCGTAGCGCAAGGGCGGCGCGCTTACGCTCTTGCGCAGCACCCGCGCCGGCGGCGTGCTTTTCAGTTGCAGCAGCGGCGGCAAGGCAAATCCTATGAGCATGGCCAGGACGGTGACCAACGCAATCGGCAGCGGCGCCAGCGACGCGGCGGGCAAGTCGGTGCGAATGAGACCTCGCAACAGCCACGCCAGCCCCGATTGCGCGAGATAGCCCAGCAGCGCGCCGATCGCCACGGCGAACACCGCCAGCAGTGTCAATTCGATCAATGAGATCGCCAACACGAAGGCCTGCGACGCGCCCATGCATTTCATCAATGCCACGCTATCGATATGTCGCGTCGCGTAGCGTCGCGACCCCATGGCGACGGCTACTGCGGCCAGAAGCACCGAGGCTAGGCTCGCGAGATTGAGAAATCGGCTGGCGCGATCGATCGCGGAATTGAGCTGTCGGCTCGACTCGTCGACCTCGCGCAAGCGTTCTCCCGGCGTCTTGTGCGACACCAAGTATTCGCGAAACAAGGCGATCTGGGCGGCAGGACCCGCGAACAACGCTGCGTAGTTGACGCGGCTACCGGGTTGAATCAGCCGCGTCGAATCGACATCGTCATAGTTGAGGAGCGCGGCCGGCGCTAGGTTCACGAATCCGGTACCCTGATCGGGACGATAGTCGAGCACCTGGGTCACCCGAAACGAGGCCGCGCCGATTCGCAAGCGGGATCCGAGCGTGATTTTCAACTGCGCGATAATACGTGCGTCGATCCAGACTTCGCCGCGGCCGGGGATGAGATCGGTTGCGCGCGCAACACCGAAGGGTGCGTCCGCAATGCGCACATGGCCGCGCAACGGGTAGCCGGCGCTGACCGCGTTGAGCGCCGCCAGTTGACTCTCATCACCGCTGAAGATGGCCGTGGGAAAGGTCAGAATTCGCGCGCTGCGCAAACCCCTGGCCTTCGCGTCCATAAAATAATGCTCGGGGATTGGATTCGGGGCTTCCAGACGCAGATCGGCGGCCAGCACTTCGGCCGCTTGCGCCCGTACTCCCTGCGAAATCCGGCTGGTAAAAAAACCGACCGCCGTCAGCGACAGTACCGCCACCGTCAGCGCCAGCAACAACACAGAGAGCTCGCCGGATTTGAGGTCCCGCCACAAATTGCGAAGTGCGAAACGCAAGACTTGCATCAATTCACCGTGTGGCCGGCATCGAGTTCCAAAATGCGATTGCAGCGGGCGGCCAATGTCCGGTCGTGAGTGACCAGCACCAAGGTGCTGCCCGTGCTGCGATTGAGGTCGAACAGCAAATCGGTGATGCGCTGGCCGGTGGTGGTATCCAAATTGCCCGTGGGTTCGTCCGCAAACAAAACCTCGGGATGGGTTACGAAGGCACGTGCGATCGCCACGCGCTGCTGCTCGCCGCCCGACAACTGCTTCGGATAATGCGCCTGGCGGGGCGTCAGACCCACCTGCGCCAGCGCCGCGACCGCGACCTGGCGCGCGTCGCGGCGGCCCGCCAATTCCAGCGGCAACATGACATTTTCAAGCGCCGTGAGGGAGGGGATTAAATGAAACGACTGAAACACGAATCCGACATGCTTGCCGCGAATCGCGGCGCGGCCATCCTCATCCAGCTCGGTCAAATCGACGCCCGCGATGGACACCCGGCCGGTGCTCGGGGAATCGAGGCCCGCCAACAAGGCCAGCAAGGTAGACTTGCCGGCGCCTGAAGCGCCGACGATTGCCAAGGTCTCGCCGGCTCGCACACTGAGGCTCACATCGGCGAGAATAGTCAGTTGACCCTCGGGACTGGCGACGGTTTTGGATACATTCTTTGCTTCGAGAACTATTTGATCTTGCATGAGGAGCGCCTGTGAAGCGGCTTTTCGTCCTATTAGTGCTGGTAGTTGCATCCGTTTCGGCCAACGGCGCCGCGCCTGCCGAAACACCGGTGATTCTCGTGTTCGGCGATAGCATCAGTGCCGGCTACGGGCTGTCGCGCCTACAACAGGGCTGGGTGGCGTTGCTGCAGACGAGGCTCAGAACCCAAGAGTACGGTTACCAAGTCGTCAACGCCAGCGTCAGCGGCGAAACTACCGCGGGGGGCCTCGCGCGCCTGCCGCGGGCTCTGACCTTGCATCAACCCAAAATTGTCATTTTGGAGCTGGGCGGCAACGACGGCCTGCGCGCGCTCCCGGTCGCACAGATGCGCGCCAATCTCACGCGGATGGTCGACTTGTCGGTGGCGGCAGGCGCCAAAGTGCTGCTGCTGGGTATGCGCATGCCCCCCAACTATGGCCCCGAGTTCACGGAGCAGTTCCATGTGAGCTACATTGACCTGGCACGCGAGAAAAATCTGCCCGTGGTGCCCTTTCTGCTCAATGACATCGCCCTTACTCCCGCGCTCATGCAAGGCGACGGAGTGCATCCCAATGATCTCGGTCAGCCTAAGATCTTGGACAATGTCTGGCCGTCGTTAAAGCCGTTGCTGCATCGCTAGGAGTAGCGGCGGCAGAAACTAGGGCGCCGCCGACCTGTCAAAATGGTGGGCGGCGCGTTACCGCCGCCCACTTGGCGACACCTGTCGCTATTGACCCGTCAGCCACTCCGCCACGCCGCCGTGCTTCGAGCATGTGCCGGAATGGTGTTGCGACTTCGAATAGGTGCCGTCCTTGCACTTCGCAGTCGCACCAGTGGGATCGGTATTACCGGCGGCCCTGCTGGGCGCCGACTTTGACGCGGTCTCAGACTTGGCGGTCACCTGCGAGGAGGCCGGCGCGGCAGCTGGAGTAGCAGCGGCAGCCGGAGCCGCGGCAGCTG
>JBDUBO010000084.1:0-18206 GCA_040004115.1 Gammaproteobacteria bacterium
ACTACATCGACTGGCTGGTGAAGTCGCCGTGGAAGAAGCGCAGCAAGGTGCACCTGGATATCACCGCCGCGGAAAAGGTTCTCGAGGCGGATCACTACGGCCTGGAGAAGGTCAAAGAGCGCATCGTCGAATACCTCGCCGTGCAGCAGCGCGTGAAGAACCTGCGCGGACCGATTCTGTGCCTGGTGGGACCGCCGGGCGTCGGCAAGACCTCCCTGGGTCAGAGCGTGGCGCGTGCCACCAACCGCAAGTTCGTGCGCATGTCCTTGGGCGGCGTGCGCGATGAGGCGGAGATCCGCGGCCATCGGCGCACCTACATTGGTTCCATGCCCGGCAAGATCATCCAAAATCTGGCCAAGTGCGGCGTGCGGAATCCGTTGTTCCTGCTCGACGAAGTCGACAAGATGTCCACGGATTTTCGCGGCGACCCGTCCTCGGCGCTGCTCGAAGTGCTCGATCCTGAGCAGAACAGCACCTTCAACGATCATTACCTGGAGGTCGATTTCGATCTGTCCGAAGTGATGTTCGTGTGCACGGCGAACAGCCTTAACATACCCGCGCCATTGCTCGATCGCATGGAAGTGATCCGGCTGCCCGGCTACACCGAAGATGAAAAGAGCAACATTGCGCGCCGCTACCTGCTGCCGAAGCAGGTGAAGCAGAACGGCCTCAAGCCCGACGAACTGGTGGTGGGCGATGAGGCCATTCACGACATGATCCGCTTCTACACCCGCGAAGCCGGCGTGCGTAATCTCGAGCGTGAGCTGTCGAAGATCGGTCGCAAGGCGGTCAAGCAATTGCTGCTGGCGCCCGCCGAAAAGACGGTGACCATCGATTCGAAGAATCTCGACAAGTACTTAGGCGTGCGCCGCTTCCGCTACGGCAAGGCCGAGGAGAGCAATCGCATCGGTCAAGTGACCGGACTTGCCTGGACCGAGGTCGGCGGCGAACTGCTGACCATCGAGGCCGCGGTGGTGGCCGGCAAGGGCAAGCTCACGCACACAGGCCAGTTAGGCGAGGTGATGCAGGAGTCGATTCAGGCCGCCATGACCGTGGTGCGCAGCCGCTCCGCCATGCTGGGCTTGGACGTGGATTTCTATCAGAAGGCCGATGTGCATATTCACGTGCCGGAAGGCGCCACGCCGAAGGACGGCCCGAGCGCGGGCGTGGGTATGTGCACCGCGCTGATATCGGCGCTCACCAAGATCCCGGTGCGCTCGGATGTGGCGATGACGGGTGAAATCACCTTGCGCGGCGAGGTGCTGCCCATCGGCGGCCTGAAAGAGAAGCTGTTGGCGGCGCATCGCGGCGGCATCACCACAGTGTTAATCCCGGATGAGAACACCAAAGATCTCGCGGAGATTCCGGACAATATCAAGGAAAAGCTCGATATCCGTCCGGTGAAGTGGATCGATGAGGTGCTGCAGGTGGCGCTTACTCATATGCCGGTACCTTTGGCGGTGCCGGAGGTGAAGGCGCCGGAGACCATTGTCGGGGACAAGCGGCGGCGCAAGCCGGCGCGGGTGAAGACGCAGGTTCGGGCGCACTAGGGGCGCGGGGAATTGACTGGCGGCGTTGGCCCGGCGGGCTATGCACCGGGCCGGTCGGTGTCACGGCGCGAGTGGTGGGCCGATTGAGTTGAAGGTTTAGGGTCGTGTCCGTGCGTCGTATTTTGCTTGCCGGGATGCTCGCCGTGATAGCGGTCGCTGCTGTTGGCTGGCGCGTGTAGTGGGATTCGGTGGACGATGGCTCGCCACCGAGCGTGCAGACGGTGATTGCAGCGGTGTCCAGTCTGAAGCCCGCGCCTGCGCCCTCCGCTTCCAAGGCGGTGCGAGGTCCTGGAATTGTGGCTTCGCTGCTGGGCAAGTGCGATGAGGCGATCCGCCACAAACTCAAGCGTTATGCGTTCGTCGAAATTGACGACAACGTGCCGCCCAATCAAGGCTATGTCTTCGTGTCCTCTTACAGCGGCATCCGTTTTGTCGGACATATGAAGACCGCGCCCGTGGCCGGGTCCGAAGAAGCTCGCGAGTATCCGCCACTCGTGGCGCCGCTACAGGGCGCCTACGCGGTTGACGGATACGTGGCTTACTCGAACGAGCCCATTCATGGCGGCCTGCCATATCTGCATTCCACCTACATCTGTGCGGCCGCACTCGATGGCGACCAAGTTAAAATCGGGGACGTTGATTTTCGACTGGTGAAATAGCGCATGCCAGTAGCACAGCGTGAGTAGGGCAGCGCTTCAAGTTGCTGCGGCGAGGGAACGTCCGTTTGGACCGTTTATAAATCCCCATAACATGTCGTCCCTGGACAGAGTCCGCTAAACTCAGCCGCATGGAATCGAGGGTTGCCAAGGAAGCCGAACGCGCGCTCGTCGAAGCCACGCAGCGGCTGAGCCCGGAAGAACGTTTAAATGCGTTCTTGGCGCATTGCCGTCTGGTCACTGAGCTATATGAGGCTGGTCGGCAGATTCGAGCAAATTCGACCGCACCGCGATGAGAACAACAGAAGCCGGCGAGTCGGCGCTATTGCTCCTCGACGTACTCGATCTGCTGGCCGCTGCCAAGGCTTCCTACGCCGTAGTGGGCGCCTTGGCCGCGTCGATTCACGGCGCAGTGCGCGCGAGTATGGACGCGGATATTTTATTGTCTTGCGGCATGCCGGAGGCTGCGAACCTGGAACGTGCGTTCAGGGCGGCGGGGTTGCAGGCGATGCTCACGCGGGGGGATGTGGATGACCCCATTCCGGGATTGCTGAGATTGAGCGACCAGTACGGTAATCGCGTCGACCTGTTGCTGGGCCTTCGCGGCCTGGAATCGCAGGCCTTTTCCCGCCTGATCGACGTGCCGTTTCAAGGAATGATGGTTAAATTCATCGGCCGGGAGGATTTCATCGCCATGAAGGCGTTTGCCGGAGGGCCCCTTGATCTGCTCGATGCGGCGCGCGCCATTGCCGCGGCCGGCGAGACTTTGGACAAGCCATTATTGCGGCGATTGGCGCAGGCTTACGGGCGCGACGCGGCCATTTCCTTGGACCGACTTTTGGGTGCCTGACTTCTCACGCAGGGCAAGCAGCGCAGTAATTGGACAAGGCCGCCTTCCCTCGGTAGACTTCCGCGCCTCTTCCAGAGGGTGCTTAGCTCAGCTGGTAGAGCATCGCCTTTACACGGCGAGGGTCGGGGGTTCGATCCCCTCAGCACCCACCAACAGCGGAGTGGTAGTTCAGCTGGTTAGAATACCGGCCTGTCACGCCGGGGGTCGCGGGTTCGAGTCCCGTCCACTCCGCCATTTCCTTCGGAGCGCGCGAGCCATATGGCCGCGCCTAAGGGTATGAACAAGGTGGGATCATGCTGCAAACTATTCACGATAAATTAAAGGGTTGGTTGGCCGGTGTGGTGCTGGGCGCCATCGGCTTGGTATTCGTGTTCTGGGGCATCAACTGGACCCTGACCGCGCCCACCTTTGCTGCCAAGGTGAACGGCAGCGAAGTGTCGGTGAACGATGTCCGGCAGACCTACCAGCAACAGCTCGCGCAGTTCGAGCGCCAGACCAATGGCGCCTTGACCGAGGCGCAGCGCAACGAAATCAAGAGGCGGGTGCTCAATGATTACGTCAACAGCGAGGCATTGATCACGCGTGCCGATGAACTCGGCTACCGGGTGAGCGATGAGGAGTTGTTGGCCAGCATGTCGAAGGTGCCGGCCTTTCAAGTGGACGGCAAGTTCGACAAGGCGCACGCCGTCGCCGTGTTGCGCTCGCAGGGCCGCTCGCCGCTGGAGATCGAGGCGCTGTTCAGACGCGATGCGAAATTGCAGCAGCTCGATGCGGCCTTGAACTTGTCGAGCTTCGCGACGGCGACGGAAATAAAGGAATTCCGCGCGCTCACGCAGCAGCAGCGCGAAATCGCCTGGCTGACGTTGTCGGCGGAAAAATATGCCGCCACCGTAAACCCCGACGACGCGGCACTCAAGACCTATTACGACGCGCACAAGACGCAGTACATGACACCGGAAACGGTGACTCTGCGCTATGTCGAAATCAGCTTGGCTGCGCTGGCAGCGAAGGTGGTGGTTGATGATGCGCAGCTGAAAGCCTTTTACGAGGAACAGAAGGCCAAATCCCCGGAGCGCTTCATCCAGCCCGAGCAGCGCCGGGTGAGCCATATCCTGTTGCCGGTCCCCAAACCGGCCGACGACGCGGCGGTCAAGGCCAAGGCGGAGGCAATTCTAAAACGCGCGCAAAGCGGGGAAGATTTCGCGAAATTGGCGAAGGAGTTTTCCCAGGATCCGGGGTCCGCTAACCAGGGCGGGGATCTGGGCTGGACGGAGCGCAAGGCATGGGTGGTGCCGTTCGGCGATGCCGCCTACGGCATGAAGGTCGATGAGATCAAAGGCCCGGTGAAGACGCAGTTCGGTTATCACATCTTAAAGCTGGTGGGCATTCAACCGACCACGGTCAAGACCTTCGAGCAGAGCAAGGCCGACCTTGAAACCGAATATCGCCGCGCCGAAGCCGAGAAGCTGTTCAACAATGCGCAGGATCAGCTGGCCGATGCCGCTTTGCAGAACGCCACCGACATCGACGTGGTGGCGCGCAAGGCCGGCCTCACGGTGCTCGACATCCCGGCATTCAGCCGCATCGACGGCGGCGGCGCGTTGGGCAAGGTGCCGGCGGTGATCGAGGCGGCGTTCAGCCAGGACGTGCTCGATGGACGATTAAGCTCCATGGTCGAAGTGACCAAGGGCCGCGGTGTGGTGCTACGCGCCACGGATCACAAGCTGCCGCAGCAGAAGCCCTTGGATGCCGTGCACGCCGAGTTGATGGCCGCCTGGAAGAAGCAGCGCGGCGTGGAACTCGCCTTGGGTGGGGCAGCGGACCTCGTCAAGCGGCTGGATGCAGGCGAGGCCTGGGATGCGGTAGCGAAGAGCGTGGCGGCCAATGCCGGCACGCTGCCGCAGCCGCCCAAGTTCGTATCGCGGGCCGACCAGGACGTGCCCATCGAAGTGCGCACCCAGGTGTTCGGGCAGGTGCGGCCCGCGGGCAAGCCTCTGTACGGCGACGCGGTGCTGGCCAATGGCGACGTCGCGGTCATCGCTTTGACTGCGGTGCGCGAGGACGCCGGTGATTCGAAAATTCAGGACCTCGCCATGCGCCGGCAGGTTGCTGCTCAGATCGCCTCCGCCGAGGCACAGAGCTATTCGGCCGGGGCGCGCGCCGCGGCCAAGGTGGTATTGAATCCCCAGGCCATCGATTAGTTGACCGAATTACTGCAGCATTTCTCGCAGTGGTACCTGGCCACCTTGAGCCAGGGCGGCTATTGGTTGATTGCCGGGTTGATGGCGCTGGAAAGCACGTTCCTACCGATACCGAGTGAAGTGATCATTCCGCCTGCCGCCTATCTCGCTCACACCCAGGGAGAATTGTCCTTCATCGGCGTGGTGTTGGCAGGTACGTCGGGATCTTGGCTGGGAGCCTCGCTCATGTACTGGGGAGCGCGACTCCTCGGGCGCCCGCTCATCGTGCGCTTCGGACGCTATGTCGGGTTGGGACAGGCCAAGATCGAGCTGGCGGAGCGCTGGTGCACTCACTATGGCGCACCCGGCGTATTCTTCTCCCGCCTGCTGCCGGTGATGCGCCACCTGGTCGGCATCCCCACCGGGATACTGCGCATGGATTTTCGCTGGTATGCGCTTGCGACGCTCTCAGGCTCGTTACTGTGGTGTTCAGTGCTGGCCTGGCTGGGTACCGCCGTGGGGAAGCACCCGGAGCTTCTGGCGGGCTCCCTGCACCGTTTCTTCGGCCTGGTAGTGGCGCTGGCGGGGATTTTGGCGCTGCTGTACTACGTCTTCGTGCATCGGGCCTCGCGGCGCCCTTAGAGGCGCGGACACGAACTTGTCAAGTTGACAAATAAGAGGCGTCATCGCAAACTCCCGCCAGGAGAGAATCGCCATGAAGACCATGACTGTGGGTGAGTTTAAGAGCCGCTTTTCCGAGGCGCTGGATGCCGTTTGCGAGGGCGAGACCATCATCGTGTCGTACGGACGCAATCACAGGAAGGTCGCGGCGATGGTGCCGTATTCGACCATTGCGGCGCCGCAACAGCGGCCCCTCGGCCTGCTCAAATCGACGGCTACGTTCAAGTTTGGGAAGGATTTCGCGATGACGGACGAAGAGTTCCTCAAGGCGTGATTGGGCTTTTGGACACGCATAGCTTTCTTTGGGCCGTCGTGGCTCCGGAGAAACTGTCTGCCAAGATGCGTGCCGTCATTGCAGATCCGGCAAACGAGATTCATGTGAGCACGATCAGCTTCTGGGAGATAGCGCTCAAATACTCGCTGGGGAAGCTGCAAATGAGCGGCTGTTCCCCGGAGGATTTGGTCGGTATCGGTCGACAAATGGGGCTGACAATTTCCGCCCCATCGGCGGAGGAGTCGGCCGGTTTTCATCGATTGCCGAGAGTCCAGCACAAGGATCCGTTCGATCGCATGTTGGTATGGCTGTGCCTGCAGCGCCGCTGGACGTTAATTACCCGCGATCGACATCTTGGCGATTATCGATCACTGGGATTGCTGGCCGCTTGGTAAATCGGCCGACCTCGCGCGAGGCGTCTTAAGTCGCGTGCCCCGCCGCCGGCGGCGGCCCGCCGATCGGGAATTTGGCAAAGATCGCGGTGACGCCGGCGTTGATCCTGACCTCGGCGTTCGGGCCCGTGAGATCAGAACCATTCTGGTTGACCGATGCATGCCAGATCGGCGTGCGCGATTTGGCGTCGAACAGATCAATGGCGATGCGGGTCTCGTCGCTCACGTAAGGCCCGTCCCAACCCCAGCCGCCGTAGTAGCCGCCGCGACGGCCAAAGCCGCCCCAGCCGCCATAGCCCGCCCAGCCGGCGTAGTAATCGTTGAACACTTGGCGGGTGCCCATGGCGTAGCCGACGATGCAGTCGGCACTGGCGCGATCGGCCGCCTGTAGGCCCTTGGCCGCGAGATTGGCGGCGATCGATACCTTGAGGCGCTGGGCATTCAGGGGATTGCTGTAGGCGGCAGGTTGCTCGGCATTGGCCACATGCTCATTCGCAAACGCATAGCTATGGCAGTTCGACACCGACATGGTCGGATTGACGTCGGTGGTGACGGGCAGGGTAGTACAGGCGGTGAGGCTGAAGCCTAATGCGGCGGCAGCCGCGAGATAAGACGGATGGCGAGTTAACATAATAAGCCCCTTTCAAACAGCCCATGACTGCAGTAACACACCCGATTTTACCTTAAACGCGGCATGTTCTGATCGGTTGACGCATTGCGATTCCACGAGGCGGCGGCCGCCCTACATCAGGCGTCGTCAGAGGGAAAGCTCATCCCCACCGTGTGGTAGCCGCCGTCGACATAGAGCACTTCGCCGCTGATGCCGGCGCCGAGATCCGAACACAGAAAGGCGGCCGCGTTGCCCACATCCTCGATGGTCACATTGCGCCGGATCGGCGCAGTGGCCGCTACATGGGAGAGCATTTTGCGAAGGCCCGGAATGCCGGCCGCCGACAAGGTCTTGATGGGCCCGGCCGATATGGCGTTGACGCGCACGCCGTTGGTTCCTAAGTCGGCGGCGAGGAAGCGCACATTGGCCTCGAGGCTGGCCTTGGCGAGGCCCATGACGTTGTAGCCGGGGATGGAGCGCACGGCGCCCAAGTAGCTCAAGGTGACGATCGAGCCCGCACGCCCGTGCATGAAGGGCAGTGAGGCGCGCGCCAGCGCGGTCAAGCTGTAGCTCGAAATATCGTGCGCCACCTTAAACCCCTCGCGGGTGGTGGCGTCGATGAAGCTGCCGGTGAGTGCCTCGCGCGGTGCAAAGGCCACGGCATGCACCAGGATGTCGAAGCCATCCCAGTGGGTCTTCAAATGAGCAAATCCCTTCTCGATCTGTGCATCGTCGGCCACATCCATGATGAAGGTGATGTCCGAGCCCAATTGCTTGGCGAGCGGCACGACGCGATCCGTCATGCGCTCGATATGCGCGAAGGCGAGCTCGGCGCCTTGAGCGTGCATGGACTGCGCGATGCCCCAGGCAATGGAGCGGTCCGTGGCGAGCCCGACGATGAGCGCGCGCTTACCCTGCAAAAACCCCATGCTGGCTACCCCTGTTGCCGGTTTGCATCGACGTACATGACCAGATGCTGTCCGGCTTTGATTTGGTGATGTTGATTAAGACCATTCCAGCTCTTCAGCTGCGGCACCGTGACTTGAAACTGCTTGGAAATGCTGTAGACGGTGTCGCCGCGGCGCACCGTGTATTGCACGCGCCGGCCAGCCTCCGCGCCTTCGCCGCGAAAACGCCGCGAGCTTGCCTTGATGACCAGGCGCTGGCCCTTGATCAGTGAATCCGCGGTGCCCATGTTATTCAAGTGTGCCAGTGTGCTCACCGGCATGCCGTGGCGGCGTGCGATGCTGGACAGGGTTTCACCCGCGCGCACTCGATAGACGAGCTGGCGCTGCTTGCGCCCGCCGACATCGGCCGGGCGATCCACACGCGATGCCGCGAGCAGCACCTTGTCCGGCAATTCGCCGCTGATCTCGGGGATCTTAAGCGTATCGCCAGCGGTCACCTTACCGCCCTTCAAATCATTGATCTTGGAGATGACGATGGCCGATGTGCCGTACTGCTTGGCGATCATGGCGAGCGTTTCACGGCGCGTCACTTCATGCATCGCGTAGCGCACACGGTCGTCGGGACCCAAGGTCTTGAGCGCCGCCTCGAAGCCGTCGGCATTGTCGATCGGCACCAGCATGCGGTGCGGACCTTCGGGGTCGGTGGCCCAGCGGTTGTAGCCCGGATTCAACGCCACCAGCTCATCGTAGCTCGAGCCCGCCAACTGGGCGGCGATTTTCAGATCGATCTGCGACGCGGTGTCGATCACCGCGAAGTAGGGTTCGTTCGGAATGGCGGCGAACTCCAGGCCATAGCGCTCCGGTTCCGCCATCAGGCGCTTCATCGCCAGCAGCTTCGGCACATAGGCGCGGGTTTCGGAAGGCAATTTCAAATGCCAGAAATCGGTCGGCTTGCCGTGCGCGCGGTTGAAGTCGACCTGGCGCTGGACATTGTTCTCGCCGACATTGTAGGCGGCAATCGCCAGCAGCCAGTCGCCGTCGAATTGATCGTGCAAGGCTTGCAGATAGTCGAGCGCCGCACGGGTCGATTCGATGACGTCGCGGCGGCCGTCGAACCACCAATTTTGTTTCAAGCCGAAGCGCACGCCGGTGCCGGGGATGAATTGCCACAAGCCCGCCGCCCGGCTCACCGAATAGGCGAAGGGTTCGTAGGCGCTCTCCACCACCGGCAGCAGCGCGAACTCCAACGGCATGCCGCGCGCCTCGACCTCGGTGACGATGTGGTACATGTAACGCTGAGCACGCTGGAAGACTCGCTCCAGATACTCCGGATTGTGCTCGAACCAGGACAGCTGAGTATCGATGGCGGGTTCCTGCACCTCATCCAAGGCGAAGCCCGCCCGCATGCGGTCGAATAAATCGTCGTAGTCCTCGCCGTTGTGATGCTGCCATTCGCTCGGCATGGTGAGAGCGGGAGGCGGCACGGCGCTCGCGGCATCGGCTTTCATCGGGTCGGCAGCCGGGTCAGTGGTTTCGGCAGAGACCACGATGGGCTCTTTTTCCGGTGCCTTGGCCGGACGCACGGCGCAGGCGCCAAGCAGCAACACGGCGCCCATGAATAAACACTGTCGAGCGAGGCGTGCCATGCGAAAGTCCGCCGCTAGCGGAACCCATCCTTCCAGGCACGCAGCACGCCGAACACGTCGGCGGGCTCGGCCAACGACTTGCCGGCGTGCGCTTCTGCGGCCGCTATCACCGTCGGCTGGTCGCAGCGCAGGAAGGGATTGACGCGAATTTCAAGGCCCAGCGTGGAGGGCAGCGACGGGTTGCCCGCCGCCCGCAACCGTTGCACGGCGTCCTGGTATTCGAGCGCAGCGGCATTGGCGGGCTCGACCGTCAGTGCGAAGCGCAGGTTGGCGGCGGTGTATTCGTGGCCGCAGAACACTTGGGTGTCCGGCGGCAAGTCGCGAAGCTTGTTCAATGATGCGTTCATTTGCACAGGGGTACCCTCGAACATTCTGCCGCAGCCCGCGCTGAACAAGGTGTCTCCGCAGAACAGCGCGCCATGCCCGACGAAGGCAATGTGGCTTACCGTATGCCCGGGCACTGCCAAAAGCTCGAAGGAAAGTCCCAAGTTCGGCAATTCGCAATGCTCGCCGCCGTGCACGGTGCGCGTGGCGTGCGTAATGCGTGCATCGTCCGGTGCGAGCACGGGAACCTTTTTCAGGCGCAACAGCTCGGGTACACCACCGATATGGTCGGGGTGATGGTGGGTGAGCAAAATCGCGGCTAAGCTTGCGCCGCTGCGCTGCAATTCGGCGATCACCGGCGCGGCATCGCCGGGGTCGACCACCACCACCTGGTCGGGGGCTTCGGGCGCTGCGATAAGCCAGATGTAGTTATCGGCGAATGCGCGCACCGGGCGCACGTTAAGATGGGTGCTGTGATTTGACATTTTGCGGGCGTATTTAACCTGTAACATCCGAACTTCGCTAGTGTTTTTGACAAAAGGGGATTGCTTGCAAGCAGCGCGCGACACGACTTCGGCCGAATGGTTCGAGGGACCCTTGGGAACCCGCGTGCTGCGCGAGGAGGCGGCGCTGGCGACGCTCGCGCTCGATGATGTGTTCGGCTTCGAACTGCTGCAGGTCGGCGCCTGGGGCCCGGGGCGGCACCTGCTCGACGGCGCACGCACTCAGCACACCACCTTGGTGGCGCCAGAAATGAGTCCCGGGGTCACTCTGTGCGCGCCCTTGGGTTCGCTGCCTTTCAAATCCGATTCCATCGATGCGATTTTTCTGCCGCACACGCTCGAGCTCATGGAAGATCCGTATGCCGTGCTGCGCGAAGCCGAGCGCGTGCTGGTGGCGGAGGGCTGTCTGATGATTTGCGGCTTCAACCCGTTCAGCGGTTGGGGCGTACGCCGGGCCTTCGCGCAGTATTTTGGCCGCCCCGTGTTTCCGCCGCAAACGCGGCGCTTGCTGTCCGAACGGCGGCTGCGAGATTGGGTGGCAGTGCTCGGCTTCAATGTCGACAGCGTGCATGGCTATCTGGGAATGCTGCCCACCAAGGGCAGGAGTGTCGATTTCCGGCCGCGCGCCGCGTTGACCGCCGGCGCCTACCTGCTGAAAGTGCGCAAGCGCGTGTCAACCTTGACCTTGGTGCGGCCGCGACGCCGTTCCCGCCAGCGCGTGCTGGTCGCCGTACCTGAACCCACTTCCAAAGTGGGTCCGTGATTCAAGTCGAGATCTACACCGACGGCGCCTGCCGCGGCAATCCCGGTCCCGGCGGCTGGGCGGCCTTATTGGTCGCGGGCAAGGAGCGCAAGGAAGTGTCGGGCGCCGAAGCCGCCACCACCAACAACCGCATGGAGCTGATGGGGGCCATCAGCGGCTTGGGCGCGCTCAAGCGCCGCTGTGCGGTCAAGCTCTATACCGACTCGAAGTATGTGCTGCAGGGCATCACCGAATGGCTGCCGAATTGGAAGGCGCGCGGCTGGCGCACCGCGGCGCGCGAACCGGTCAAGAATCAGGATTTATGGCAATTGCTGGACGCCGCAGTCCAAGAACAAGATATCGAATGGCATTGGGTGAAGGGACACTCGGGACATGCAGGCAATGAATACGTGGATCAATTGGCCAATGTCGCCATCGACCAGATGCTGGCGGCGCGGTAAGCAGGGCGCCTAAATGCGGCAAGTCGTTCTGGATACCGAGACCACGGGGCTCGAAGTCGAGCAGCAGCACCGGGTCATCGAAATCGGCTGCGTGGAACTCGTCAACCGGCGGCTCACGGGGCGCACCTATCATCAGTACCTGAATCCCGAGCGCGACATCGACGAGGGCGCGCAGCAGGTGCACGGGCTCAGCCGCGAGACCCTGGCGAAGGAACCGACGTTCGCCGAGGTGCACCCGCAGTTCCTGGAATTCATCGGCGATGCGGAACTCATCATCCACAATGCGCCGTTCGACGTGGCGTTCTTGAATGCCGAACTCAAGCGCATCGAGAGTGCGCAGCGGCTCGCCGATCTGTGCCGGGTGCTCGACACCTTGGCGCTCGCGCGGCAAATGCATCCGGGTCAGCGCAATAATCTCGACGCGCTGTGCAAGCGCTACTCGGTGGACAATTCGCATCGCGATTACCACGGCGCCTTGCTCGACGCGCGCATCTTGGCCGAAGTGTATCTGGCCATGACGGGCGGTCAGGCCAAGTTCACCTTGAGCGCCGAATCGGACACGGCGCGCAGCCGCGCCCGCCAGGCCGCGCCGATGCGCTTGGACAGCGTGCGCATCACGGTGATCCATGCCAGCGAGGATGAGATGGCCGAGCATAACCATGTGCTGGCGCTGCTCGACAAGGCGTCGGGCGGGCAGACGGTGTGGCGGAAACTGTGAGGGATTGCGCGTCATGACAGCACTGAATTCTTCTCTTCGCGAATGGGGCGCCGTTGCCGCCCATGCCAAGGAATTGAGTCAAGCGCATCTGCGCGATCTTACCGCCGCTGATCCCAAGCGCTGGCAGAATTTTCACGTCGAGCACGACACGTGGCTGCTCGATATCTCGCGCCAACGCATCACGGCCAAGACGCTGTCGTTATTGTTGGATTTGGCTCGCGCGGCGGACCTGCCGGCGCGCATCGCGGCGATGTTTCGCGGCGATCCCATCAACAGCACCGAGCAGCGGGCGGTGCTGCACATGGCGCTGCGTTCGAATTTCGCGGGACCCCCGGCGGTTCAGGCCGAAGTGGCCGCCACGCGCCAGCAACTGGTCGATTTCGTCGCCGCGGTGCGCTCGGGTGGGAAACGCGGGGTGACGGGCAAGAGATTCAAGCATGTCGTAAACATCGGCATCGGCGGTTCGGATTTGGGTCCGTCGCTGGTGTGCGATGCGTTGCGCCATGAATGGAGCGGCGACATCACGCCGCACTTCGTGTCGAATGTGGATCGCACCCAGCTCGAGGACTTGATCCGCAGCATCGATCCGGCCGAGACGCTGGTGATCGTGTGCTCCAAGACTTTCATCACGCAGGAGACCCAGGCGAATGCCAATGCGGCGCGTGCCTGGATCATTGGCGCCTTGGGCGAGAAGGCCGCCGCGAATCACTTCGTCGCCGTGTCGACTAATGCGGCCGCCATGGATGCCTTCGGCATTGCCGCAGAGCATCGCTTTACGATGTGGGATTGGGTGGGCGGCCGCTATTCGGTGTGGTCGGCGGTGGGCCTGGTTGCGGAATTGACCATCGGCAGCGAACGCTTCGAAGAATTTTTGAAAGGTGCCAGCGACATCGACCGGCATTTCACGACGGCGCCTTTCGAGAAGAACCTGCCGGTGCTGATGGGCCTGCTCGGGGTATGGAACCGGACTTTTCTGCAGCTGCCGACCCTGGCGGTGCTGCCCTACGATCAGCGCCTCGCGCGGCTACCCGCGTACCTGCAACAGCTCGAAATGGAAAGCAACGGCAAGTCGGTGTCCCTCGCCGGCGAGCGCGTCGATTTCGCCACGGCGCCGGTGGTGTGGGGCGAGCCGGGTTCGAACGCCCAGCACTCGTTCTTTCAGATGCTGCATCAGGGAACCCCGACCGCGGCTTTGGATTTCATTGCGCCGCTGAAGGGCTCGTGGGGCGGCACCGAGGCCCAAGACCTGGCGCTGCAGAATTGTTTTGCCCAATCGCAGGCGTTCGCCTTCGGCTACACGGCGGCAGAAGCCGAGGCCGGCATGCGCAAGGCCGGCGCCGCGCCGGCCGACATTGAGCGCTTGACGCCGCATCGGGTACACGAAGGCAACCGGCCGAGCTCGCTGCTCATGTATCCGCAAACCACGGCGCGCAGCTTGGGCGGCATACTGGCGCTGTATGAACACAGCGTGTTCGTGCAGGGCACGGTGTGGGGGGTCAATTCATTCGATCAGTTCGGTGTGGAGCTCGGCAAGAAGCTGGCCGTGGGAATCGACATGCAGGGGGTGGAGGCGCCGCAGGGGCAGGGGGCCGAGGGGTTGAAGGCGTTGATCGCGTACGTTGCCGCGCACCGCTGAAACGTCATTGGATGGCCCCGGAGCTTGGATAATTGACTTATAAGTCAATTTCTTGGATATTGTGTTGATGAAAAAGTCATCTTCTGGCTTGTTGCCTATTCTCTCGCAATTGTCGAGCAAAGCGCGTTCTCTGGGTTTGACCGACGCAGAATGGGCGGCGCGAGCCGGTGTTCGGAAGGAAACATTGTCGCGGCTGCGAGGGCGCACCAGCTGCGATTTCGCAACGCTCGAGGGTCTGGCGCAATCTGTGGGAGCGACCCTTTGCATAGTCGAAGCCCATGCTATGCGGCGTACCGACGATGGCCTGTTTCCCGCTCAAATTGACCGCGATTACGAAGAGAGACTTACTGAACTTTGCAGTTCCGGCGATCTCGATCCTGAACATTGGCGATGCCTGGGGCCGCCGTTCTTCATGGCGGGTCTTGCAGTCATGCTGGCAAGCGTGCCGGAATTCGATCGGCGTGCATTGCTCGAGGTTGCGGAGAACTTACACGCCGGAAGCTCGCAGGTGGGCGTCTTTTCCCTATGGCTGGAGGGAAGCCCGATACGTCCGTCGCGCTTTTTGCCCCGCGTAACCAGAAATCGCGCTGCGGCCTGATCCCGCGGTTCCGCCCGAATACGTGGGAGCGTCTCGCCGTGGCATCGATGCGCGCATTTTGGATGTGCGGCTACTCACCCCCATCGATCTGGCAGTGAGCAAGCTCAGTCGATTCAGCGAACAGGATCGGAACGATATTTTAAGTCTGGCGCGCCACCGGCGAATTCGCTCCGCGGCGTTGCGTCGTCGAGCAAATGACGCCGTTGCAGGTTATGTAGGAAGTCTCGAGAGAATACGCGGTTCGATAGAGATGGCGTGCCGTCTTGTGGAGGACTGCGAACGGCGCATAGCCGACTGAGAGAATCGAGCAGTTATCCAACCTCATTACCTTATAATCACGAACCGAATCATCGAGACGACATATTGACCATGAATCGCAAGGGCATCATTTTGGCGGGCGGCGCCGGCACTCGCCTGCATCCGATCACGATGTCGCTTAGCAAGCAGCTCTTGCCGGTGTACGACAAGCCGATGATTTATTACCCGCTGGCGGCGCTGATGTCGGCCGGCATTCGTGAGTACCTGATCATTACCACGCCGCGCGATCAGACGGCATTCCGCGATCTGTTGGGTTCGGGAGCCCAGTGGGGTTTATCCTTCGATTACATGGTGCAAGAGACGCCGAATGGCATCGCGCAGGCGCTGATTCTGGGTGAGTCATTTCTGGGCGGCGCGCCGTCGGCGTTGATTTTGGGCGACAATATTTTCTACGGCGCAAACCTCACCGCGCTGCTCGTATCAGCCGCCGCGCGAGAATCAGGCGCCACGGTGTTCGGCTACTACGTTCAAGATCCGGAGCGTTACGGGGTGGTGCAATTCGATGCCGGGGGCCGGGTGACCGACCTCTTGGAGAAGCCGGCGAATCCGCCGTCGAATTACGCAGTCACGGGCATTTATTTTTACGACGGCCGCGCTCCGGCCTTTGCCAAGGCGCTCACCCCATCGCCGCGCGGCGAGCTTGAGATCACGGATCTGAACCGCGCGTATTTGAATATCGGCGAACTTCACGTCGAAAGGTTGGGCCGCGGCACGGCGTGGCTCGATACCGGCACCCACAACTCCTTGCTGGACGCCGGCATGTTCGTGCGCATCATCGAAGAGCGGCAGGGGCTTAAAGTGGCCTGCGTCGAGGAGATCGCCTGGCGCTCGGGATTTATCAACGCCGAGCAGCTCGTGAAGCTCGCCAAGCCGCTCGCGAAAAGCGGCTACGGCGAATATCTACTGCGGATCGTCAACGAGCATTCGCAATTTTGAACCGCGCGGCCGTATGAAATTCACCGACACTCCACTCGCCGGCGTGGTGCTGATCGAGCCGCAGGTTTTTGGCGATGCCCGGGGTTTTTTCATGGAGACCTGGCAGGAGCAGAAATTCACGGCCGCCGGGATCGACGCCACCTTCGTGCAAGACAACCACAGCCGCTCCAGCCGCTGGACGCTGCGAGGATTGCACCTGCAGGTGCGGCATAGCCAAGGCAAGCTGGTGCGGGTCACGGCGGGCAGCGTATTCGACGCGGTCGTGGACTTGCGCCGCAGCAGTCCGAGCTTCGGCGCCTCGTGGACGGTGGAACTATCGGCGGAAAATCATAGGATGCTGTGGGTTCCACCGGGTTTGGCGCACGGTATCTTGGTCACCTCCGAATCCGCCGACTTTCTGTATAAGTGCACGGATTTCTACAGTCCGCCGGACGAACGCACGCTGGCCTGGGACGATGCCAGTTTGCACATTCCCTGGCCGCTGCCGGCGGGCGTCACGCCTAAGCTCTCGGACAAGGATGCACAGGGCGCGAGCTTTGCCGAGATCGAGAAGTTCGCATGAAGGTACTGGTTTTAGGCGGCGGCGGCCAAGTGGCGAGCGCGGTGGTTGCTGCGGCGCCGGCGTCTATTCAGATAGTAGTGAAGTCCCGCACTGAACTGGATATTTGTGACGAGAGAGCGCTGGCTCGCACCTTGGCAGATTCAGGCGCCACGTGGGTGATCAACGCGGCAGCCTATACAGCGGTGGACCTCGCGGAGGATGAGGCGGCGCAAGCCATGGCGGTGAATGACACGGCCGTGGGCGCGATGGCGGCGGCAGCGTTGACCGTGGGTTGCCGGTTGTTGCATTTGTCGACGGATTTCGTGTTCGACGGTGAATCGAACCGTGCTTATCGACCGGACGATAAACCCAATCCCTTGAACGTATACGGGGCGAGCAAGCTCGGTGGGGAGAGGCACGTGTTGAATGCCGACCCCTCCGGCATTGTGTTGCGGACCGCCTGGGTGTATGCCGCGACGGGACGGAATTTCGTGCTGACCATGCTGCGGCTGATGCGTGACAAGGAACACTTGGATGTTGTCTGTGACCAGATTGGGACCCCCACGTGGGCTGCCGGCATCGGCGCTGCTATCTGGGGCCTCATCGAGGGCGCTGCGCCGGGGGGGATTTATCACTGGACGGATCTCGGGCTGGCGAGTTGGTACGATTTCGCCGTCGCCATTCAGGATGATGCGTTGGCGCGCGGCTTACTTCGCCGCGCCGTGCCGATTGCGCCGATTCCGAGCGCCGCCTACCCGACGCGGGCGCGGCGGCCAGCGTTCAGCGTGCTCGACACCGGATCCACGCGGGCCGTGATTCAAGCGCCGGCCCGGAATTGGCGACACAATCTAAGGACCATGCTGGATGAGCTTCGAACCCCGTAACCTCTTCATTACCGGGGGCGCCGGTTTCATCGGCGCCAACTTCGTGCGGCATTGGCTCGCGAGGCCCCACGAGGGACGGGTGATCGTGTTCGATGCGTTGACTTATGCCGGCAATATCGAGAATCTTGCGGGCCTGGACCGCGACCCGCGGTATGTGTTCGTGAAAGGCGACATCTGCGATGAGGCCACGGTGCGCGCCCTGCTCGAGCAGCACCACATCGACACCATTGTGCATTTTGCCGCGGAATCCCACGTTGATCGCTCGATATTGGGACCCGATGAATTCATCCGCACCAACATCGTGGGTACCCATGCGCTGCTCAAGGTGGCGAAAGCCCTGTGGGTCGATCGTAAAATCGTCCCGGCGCACCGCTTCCATAATGTGTCGACCGATGAGGTTTACGGGTCCTTAGGACCAAATGACCCACTTTTTCATGAGACTACCCCGTATGCACCCAATTCGCCGTACTCAGCCAGCAAGGCTTCGTCCGATCATCTGGTTCGGGCATACTATGAGACCTTTGGACTGCAAAGTACCGTCACCAATTGCTCCAATAACTACGGCCCCTATCAATTTCCGGAAAAATTGATCCCCCTCACTATCGTCAACATTTTGCTGGGCAAGCCGTTGCCCGTTTACGGCGACGGGCTGCAGGTGCGGGACTGGCTCCACGTCGAGGATCACTGCGCGGCGATCACGTTGGCGCTCACGCGCGGGGAGTCGGGGCAGGTGTATAACATCGGCGGGAACAGCGAAACTACCAATATCGAGATCGTGCGCACGCTGTGCGCGCTGGT